>JAICQP010000090.1 GCA_025937815.1 Gemmatimonadota bacterium | reverse complement strand
GCCCCTTCAGCGCGTGCAGATGCGGGAGCCCACTCACCCGGGATTTGCCTCGTCCCGGTTCGGGTGCGGCTGCAGGGTTTCTCACCCTCTTGCCGCGTTACGTCTCCCGCGTCCTTCCGACCGTTTAAGGCCGGTGACGCTCATGGGGTTTTCCCCTTCGAAGCTTCTCCCTCCGGACGGAGCCGTGGCGCCTCTCGGCACCCGCTGCCCTCCTGCCGTTGTCGGCACTCGGCGTACGCAACCGAAGCTACGTACCACCGTTGGCAGACCCGACTTCAGGGCCTTGCTCCCCGCCGGAGTCCGTCACGATCGCACGGGGATTAGCCGTGCGGCCGCTCGATGCTCCCCTGGGGTTCTGTCGCTCTAGGGCATTCCTCGAAAACGTTGCCCCCGGCTTCCCGGCGGCTCCCCTCTCAGGCTTCTTCGCGATTCGGCTTTCGCCGAGGCGACCGGCCTCCCAGGGTCTCGATCCGCTCTCGCGGTGCTGCGCTCCTCAGTCCGAAGATTGATCGGAGCCGCAACCCTTCTGCGATTCTCGCACCTCGTTTCCCTTCCGCGTGCTTCGAGCTGCGGCGTCCCGGGCTCGCGCCGAACGGTTCCGGTAACATCGCTGTCCCGGTGGTCCGTTCCATGGGACGTCCGTGAGCTCTCCCGGAGGGCTCGCGGATGGAATGTCGGTGCCAGACTCGGGCCGTCATCCGACCCTCGACGCCAGTATACGGGCCCTTCCCTGAGGTGTCAAACCATTGCGACAAAAAGAGTTACACGATCGCTTGCGGGATGGCGCAAGGTGCTGAAGCGGGGCGGCTTGGAGTCCGCGAGCTAAACCCGCGGGTCAACTGATCGGCCCAACTCGGGTGCGTTCAGCCGTTTGTAAGACTGCCAACATTGCGGACACGTCGGCTCCACACGAGGGACTTCATTCTCCACGAATTGTCCCCCGATTATCCACAGGTAATTCACAGCCTAGAGCAGGTTGGCCGCGTACTCGGCGAGCTTCGACCGCTCGCCCTTCCTCAGCTCGACATGCGCGGCGAGCGGCACGGTGCGGAAGTGGCTCACCACGTGGTTGAAGCCGTTCGTGGAGGAGTCGATGTACGGGGTGTCGATCTGCCAGGGGTCCCCGGTCAGGACGAGCTTCGTGTTCTCGCCCACGCGCGTCAGGATCGTCTTGACCTCGAGGGGCGTCAGGTTCTGCGCCTCGTCGACCAGCATGAACTGCTGGGGGATCGAGCGGCCGCGAATGTGGGTCAGGGGCTCGACGGCGAGGGCGCCGCGCGATACCAGGTCGTCGACCGTGCGGGTGCCGTTCCCCGCCGGCCGTCCGTCCAGGAGGAGCGCGAGGTTGTCGTAGATCGGCTGCATCCAGGGGTTCAGCTTCTCCTCGACCGAGCCCGGCAGATAGCCGATGTCCTTGCCCATGGGAAACGTGGGCCGCGAGATGAGGAGGTGGCGGTAGGTCGTGCGGCTAAGGACCTGCTCGAGCCCGGCCGCGAGCGCGAGGAGCGTCTTCCCCGTCCCCGCCTTCCCCATGATCGTGACGAGCACGACCGTCGGGTCGAGGAGCGCGTCCAGCGCGAAGTACTGCTCCTTGTTCCGGGGGCGGATCCCCTGGACTCCCTCTGCGACGTCGATCAGCGCCCGGAGCCGCCCGCCCATCGGATCGATCCGCGCCAACGCGGTGTTCGCGGAGTCGCCGCGGTCCTTCAGGAGCGCGTACTCGTTGGGAAAGAAGTCTCCCTCCGGGAGCGGAAGCTCGCCGACGGCGCGGAAGTGCTCGATCTCCCCGGCGCCCAGCTCGATCTCGGTGTGCCCGCTGTAGAGCTCGTCCAGATCGACGCGGTCGGTCTCGTAGTCTTCGGCGACGAGCCCCATCGCGTCGGCCTTGATCCTCAGGTTCACGTCCTTCGTGACGAGGATGAGCGGGGTGTCCGGCGCGTCGTCCTGTATCCGCCGCGCGATCTTCAGGATCTCGTTGTCGACCCACCCGTCCGAGCGGGCGATCACGCGCTGGGGGTCGTCGGGGTCGAAGACGACCCTGAGCCGCCCGCCCGTGTCCAGTTCGACGCCGTCCGACAGCCGGCCGCGCTCTCTGAGCCCGTCCAGGAAGCGGCTGATCCAGCGCGCGTTCTCGCCTAAGCGGGTCAGCTGCTTCTTGAACCGGTCGATCTCCTCGATCACGTAGATCGGGACGAGGACCGAGTTGTCCTGGAACGCGGTGAGGGCCGTGGGGTCGTGGAGCAGGACGTTGGTGTCGAGGAGGTAGCGCTTCTTCATCGCTGCGGGCCGCTGAAAACGGCCGATCTCTGCGTTGCGCTCCTCGTGTCTTCCTGCGGCGTACAAATCGTACTCCTCGGAATCCTCTCGTCGCGCGCCTTGACCTCGGCCGTTTTGAGCGGCCCACTGGTTTCGAACGCATTCATTGTCTTAAGTCGACCCAGACGGCCTTCGTCTCCGTGTAGTTGTCGAGGGCGTGCTTGCCGAGGTCGCGGCCGTAGCCGCTCTGCTTGTAGCCGCCGAACGGCATGGCGGCGTCGTACAGGTTGTAGGTGTTGATCCACACCGTCCCGGCCTTGAGGCGGCTGGCGACGTAGTGAGCCTTCTTGATGTCCCGCGTCCAGACGGCCGCCGCGAGGCCGTACGGCGAGTCGTTGGCGCGCGCGATCGCCTCGTCGACGTCGTCGAAGGTCAGCGTGGCCAGAACCGGCCCGAAGATCTCCTCGCGCGCGATCGTCATCTCAGGCGTGACGCCGTCGAACACGGTGGGCTGGACGAAGTAGCCGGGCTCGAGCTCGGCCACGCGCGCGCCGCCGGCCACGACGGTCGCCCCCTCGCGCTTCCCGGTCTCGATGTAGCCGAGCACGGCCTCCATCTGCTTCTCGGAGACGATCGCGCCGATCCGCGTCGTCTTCTCGAACGGATCGCCCACGGTCATCTTGCCCGCCCCCGCGGCGACCGCCGGCACGAGCTCGTCGTGCGCGGCGCTCTCGACGAGGAGCCGGCTTCCCGCCGCGCAGACCTCGCCCTTGCCGTAGAAGATCCCGCCCACCGCCCCGCGCGCGGCGAGCTTCAGGTCCGCGTCGGCGAACACGATGTTCGCGCTCTTGCCGCCCAGCTCCAGCGAGACGCGCTTCACGGTCTCGGCCGCGAGGCCGGCGATCCGTTTCCCCACCGCCGTCGAGCCCGTAAACGCGATCTTGTCGACGTCCGCGTGCTTGACGAGCGCCTCGCCCGCCGTGCGCCCGCCGCCCGGAACGACGTTCAGCGCGCCCGCGGGCAGGCCGGCGTCGGCCGCGATCTGGGCCAGGAGGAGCGCGGTCAGCGGCGTCTCGCTGGCGGGCTTGAGGACCACCGTGCAGCCGGCCGCCAGCGCCGGCGCGACCTTCCACGAGGCCAGGTTCAGCGGGAAGTTCCAGGGGACGATCGCGCCGACGACCCCGACCGGCTCGCGCAGCGTATAGCCGAACTGGTTGGGGACCGAGAGCGGGATCGTCTCGCCCTCGATCTTGGTTGCCCAGCCGGCGTAGTACTCGAACGTCTCGACCGTCATGTCGACGTCGATCCCGCTCTCGAAGAGGGGCTTGCCGTTCTGGAGCGTCTCGACGCGCGCGACCTCGTCCTTCCGCTCCTCGAGGAGCCGCGCCATGTCCCAGAGAATCCGCGCCCGCTTCCGCGGCGGGAGGCCCGGCCAGGCTCCCGAGTCGAAGGCGAGCCGCGCGGCCTCCACCGCCCGGTCGACGTCCGCCGCGTCGCCCTCGGCGACTTCGGTCAGCTTCTCGGCCTTCGCCGGGTTCACGACGGCAAACGTCCTACCGCTCGCCGCGTCCACCCACTCGCCGCCGATGAACAGGCGGCCAGGCGATAGAACCTGCGGCAGTGCCATGGTACCCGTCGTCATCACTTCCCCGCGAACTGCGGCTTCCGCTTCTCGACGAACGCCGTCAGGCCTTCCTTGGCGTCCTGCGACGCGAACAGCTTGGCCTGGAGCTCGCGCTCGATCGCGAGCCCCTGCTCGAGCGGGACCTCTGCGCCGGACTGGCACGCGCGCTTGATGTGCCCGACGGCCATCGCCGCCTTGCCCGGCGTCGTGAACTGGCGGGCGTAATCCAGGACCTGATCCATGAACGCGTCCGTCGAGTCGGCTTCGAAGACCTTGTTGACGATCCCCAGAGCCGCCGCGTCGTCCATCTCGAAGTTCCCGCCCTCCGCCATCAGCTCGATCGCTTTCGACTTCCCCACGAGGCGGGTCAGACGCTGGGTGCCCCCGGTTCCCGGCAGGACGCCGAGCGTGACCTCGGGGAGCCCGACCTTCCCGGCGCCCTTGCGGGCGATCCGGAGGTCGGCCGCCATCGCGACCTCGAGGCCACCTCCCACGGTATGACCGTTGAGCGCGGCGATCACGAGCTTGGGGGTGTGCTCGAGGCGCGAGAGCGTCTCGTTGGCGTGCAGGCAGAAGAAGTACTTCCACGTCGGGTCGGACTTCTGCAGCATGTCGATGTTCGCGCCCGCGCAGAAGAACTTGTCGCCCGCGCCACGGATCACGATCACGGATACTTCGTTGTCGAACCGCGCGTCGACGATCGCCGCGTCGAGCTGCTTCATCATCTCATGCGTGTACGTGTTGGCGGGCGGATCGTCGAGCGTGAAGAGCGCGACCCCTCCGTCCTTCTCCACCTTGACCAGCGTCTTCTCTGCCATTCCCATCCTCCTCGTCGATCCTGCGAGTTATTCGAAGGCCGCTATACCCGTGATGTCCTGCCCCACGATCAGCGTGTGGATATCGTGCGTGCCCTCATAGGTGAACACGGACTCGATGTTGCACATGTGGCGCATGACCTGGTACTCGGAGTGGATGCCGTTGGCGCCCATTGCCCATCGCGCCGACGATGCCACCTCGCGGGCCATCATGACATTGTGGCGCTTGGCGAGCGAGACCTGGGTGTGCTTGTACTTGCCGGCGTCCTTGAGCCGGCCGAGCCGGTAGGCGAGGAGCTGGCCGAGGGTGATCCCCTCGAGCATCTCGACCAGCTTCTGCTGTACCAGCTGGAAGCTCGCGATCGGCTTGTCGAACTGAATCCGCTCCTGGCTGTATCGCAGCGCCTCGTCGTAGCACGCCATGGCCGCCCCCACCGCGCCCCACGCGATCCCGTAGCGCGCCTGGGTCAGGCACATGAGCGGGCTCTTGAGGCCGCCCGATCCCGGCAGGATCGCGTCGCCCGGAAGGCGCACGTCGTTGAACACGAGCTCGCTCGTATCCGAGGCCCGCAGCGAGTGCTTGCCGTGCATGCCCTTGGCCTCGTAGCCGGGCGTCCCCTTCTCGACCAGAAAGCCGCGGATCCCGTCGTCGGTCTTCGCCCATACGACCGCCACGTCTGCCATCGACCCGTTCGTGATCCACATCTTCGAGCCGTTGAGCACCCACCCGTCGCCGTCCTTCGCCGCACGGGTCTTCATGCCGCCGGGATCGGAGCCGTAATCGGCCTCGGTCAGCCCGAAGCAGCCGATCGCCTCGGCCTTCGCCATGGCGGGGAGCCAGCGGCGCTTCTGCTCCTCGGAGCCGAACGTGAAGATCGGGTACATGACGAGCGCGCCCTGCACGGAGACGAACGACCGCACGCCGCTGTCGCCGCGCTCCAGCTCCTGCATGATGAGCCCGTAGGCCACGTTGTTCATCCCCGCGCAGCCGTACTCCTCGGGCAGGTTGGCGCCCAGCACGCCCAGCTCGGCGAGTCCGGGGATGATCTCCGTGGGGAAGCGTCCCTCCAGGTACGCCTCCTCGATGACCGGCAGGACCTCGGAGTCGACGAAGCGGCGGACCGTGTCGCGCGCCATCCGCTCCTCCGACGACAGCTCGCCGTCCAGGTCCATGTAGTCGACACCCTTGAACGCCATCCGTTCTCCTTCGTGGTATGGGAAGCTATGCCGGGCGCGTCAGGACGCTCTGACTCCTGACGTCACCTCCTCGATGACCGCGGCTGTGAATTCGGCCGTCGTGGCGTCGCCGCCGAGGTCCGGCGTGCGCGCGTCCCCCCGCAGGACCACGCGCTCGACGGCCGACTGGACTCGCCCGGCCACCTTCGCCTGCCCCACGTGCTCGCAGAGGAGCGCGGCGGCCTGAATGAGCGCGGCCGGGTTCGCGATCCCCTTGCCGGCGATGTCGGGCGCCGAGCCGTGGACGGCCTCGAACATCGCAGCGTCTGCGCCGATGTTGGACGCGGGCGCCAGGCCCAGCCCGCCCACGAGCCCCGCGCACAGATCGGACAGGATGTCGCCGAACATGTTGGTCGTGACGATGACGTCGAACCGCGTGGGATCGAGCACGAGCTGCATCGCCATCGCGTCGATGATGCGCTCGTCGAATTCGACGTCCGGATAGCGGCCTGAAAGCTCGCGGCCGACCTCGAGGAACAACCCGCTCGTGAACTTGAGGATGTTCGCTTTGTGGACGAGCGTCAGCTTCCGGCGCGGCCGGCTCCGCGCGAGCTCGAAGGCATATCGGATGACGCGCTCCGAGGCCTCGCGGGAGACGATCGTGATCGACTCGGCGTAATGATGGCGCCGGTCCACGTAGTGCTCGACGCCGGCGTACAGCCCTTCGGTGTTCTCACGGACGATTACGAGGTCTACGTCCTCGTAGCGCCCGCCCTGAATGAGCGTCTTGGAGGGCCGGACGTTGGCGAAGAGATCGAACTCCTTCCGGAGCGTGACGTTTACGCTGCGGAAGCCCGTGCCCAGGGGTGTGGTGAGGGGGCCCTTGAGTGCGACCCGTGTCCGGCGGAACGACTCCAGCGTGGTCTCGGGGAGGATGTCCTCGCCGCGATCCACCGCCGAGATGCCCGCGAGGTGCTCCTCCCACGCGATCTCCGCGCCGGCGGCCTCGAGCACGCGAAGGGCGGAATCGACCACTTCGGGTCCGATCCCGTCGCCTTTGATGAGCGTGACCTTTTTCACCGCGTGAATCTACCCGCGGCAGACCCTTCAGGGCACCGCCGCGCCGAAGTCGTCGGTTCCCGTGCGGGCGAGCCGCGCGAGGCGCGAAGCGAGCGTGGAGACCGCCGCCGCGATCGCGTCATCGAGCGCCGCCGCGTAGACGTCGGCGGCCGCGCCGGACGGGGCGTGCTCGTTGACGGCCGACACCGGCGCGTGCCAGAGCACCGTCGCCGACGTCGCGTCCACCAGCCAGGCGTCGAACGTGGCGCGCACCCGGAGGGGCTCCAGGCGCGCGATCGATAGCGTCTTCGGCAAGAGGAAGTAGCGTTGCCCGGTCCTGTCGGTGACGTCGCGCCAACCGGCGGCCGGACCGCCGGGGATCTCCCCGCCGGGGGAGCCCTCGAGGACCGCGAGCGTCAGCGGATCGTAGAGCGCGCGCACCTCCTCCGCGGAGAGCGAGCCCAGCTCGACGATCGCGACCACCGGGCGCACCGTGCGGCCCGCCGCGCCACCCGTCTCGAGGCCGGTGGCGAGCGCCTCGCCCGCGCGAAGGGCGAGCGCGGAGGCGAGCGAGTCCGACGGCAGCGAGCCGTCCGACTCCGACACCCCGCCGACCGGCAGGACGACCACCGTCTCTCCCTCGAGCTGCCGGGCCCCGAACGACGGGTGGAGCCAGGAGCCTCCCGGAGGCGGGGCGGATCCCGCGCACGCGGCCAGCAGGGTCGCCGCGGCCACGCCCACAGCCGCCGATCCGACCGACCTCGCGCGAACCGCGAACCGGATCCCGGACTTCACGCGTCGGTCCAGTTCGGCTCCCGCTTCTCGCGGAAGGCGTCGATGCCCTCGAGCGCGTCGCCGGAGGCCATGAGCTCCCGCAGATAGATCCGCTCCGCGCGGTCCAGCGCTTCGCGGAAGTCGACGTCCACGCCCGCGTAGTAGGCCTTCTTCGCGAGCTTGAGCGCGACCCCGCTCCGCGACGCCAGCCGCTCGACGAACGAGGCGGCCTCGTCCGCGAACTCCTCGGCCGGCCAGACCTGGTTTACGAGGCCGATCCGCTGCGCCTCGCGGGCGTCGATCCGCTCCCCCGTGAGCATCAGCTCGAGCGTCTTCTTGCCGTGGACGAAGTACGGAAAGGCCGCCGCCGTGACCGGTGGAAACAGTCCCAGCTGGACTTCGGGCTGGCCGAACGTGGCCTCTTCCGAGGCCAGCACGAGGTCGCAGAAGGCCGCCAGCTCGCAGCCTCCGCCCAACGCGTGACCGTGCACTTCGGCGACCGTCACGGGCTCGAAGTCGGCGAGCCGGCGGAACAGGCCGTGAAACGCGGCGATCATCGGCGCCACCTTCTCGCCGACGTGGTCCTCGATGTCGACTCCCGCCGAGAACACGCGCCCCTCG
The DNA here is from genome assembly GCA_025937815.1 of Gemmatimonadota bacterium. GTDB lineage: Bacteria > Gemmatimonadota > Gemmatimonadetes > JACCXV01 > JAHWKZ01 > JAICNR01. The sequence goes on along the minus strand of JAICQP010000090.1, from coordinate 1,335 downwards.
GCCGCGATCACGAGCGCCCTCAGGCGCGGCCGCGCGGCCAGCTCGTCGACGGCGTCGCAGAGCTCTTTGAGCATGGCGATGTCGAGCACGTTCAGCGGGGGACGCGCGAGCACCAATCGGGCGACCGAGTCGCCGCGGCTCTCGACGCGGATCGTTTGGTACATCCTCTGCCTCCGGGAATGGCGCGCGCAACGCGCGCCCCCGCAAGCTAGCGAACTATGGCGTCGAGGACAGCGAGCCGAGCCCGAATTCGAGGAAGGCGGCGATCGCCCCCAGTCCCCGCGGGCGGCTGGGCGGTGTGGGCGTCGGGGGCAGGCTCGCCAGCAAGCGCTCGGGAGGCGCGAGGGCCTCGGTCCCGCTCACCCAGCGTCCGAAGAAGTGGTTCATGCTCCCGCCGACCAGCGCCGCGGCGCGCTCGGCGATCTCCTCGTCCGTCCAGCGGACGTGGCCCCAGGCGGTGCGCCGGTTGATGTCGCGCCACAACGAAGCCAGGTCGATCTCGCCCCCCGTCCGTAGCCGGAGCTCGCGATCGAGTGCGAGACCCACCAGAGCGCCCTTGCGATAGCCGAGGTACTCGTCGCTGGGACCAAAGGGCGGCGCCTCCCGCTGCTCGTCGGCGAAGGACCAGCGTCGCATCCGGGGATGAGAGCGGTAGACCGAGTCGATGGAGGACAGGAGCGCGGTCAGCTCCATATCGTCGATCAGCCCGGCCTCGTTGGCGAGTCTGAGCCCCATGTAGTCGTTGACCCCTTCCTGGAACCACATCGCAGCGTCGAACCGCTGCCACTGGTGGACGAGCTCGTGGGCGAGGAGCCGGATCGGCGGCGGGCTGCCGTCGGGCAAGAGGTGGACGAACCCGATCGCGCTTGGCCCGTTCCGGTTTCCGCTCGTCATAGGGAAGCGCGCGGGGACCAGGGTGACGGCGTAGCGCTCGGACCGCGGCGGTCCGAGCCGGTAGCGCGCGGCGCAGGCGAGCCGCGCCATGTCGCTCGCGATCCGCGATGGATCGAACGTCCACTCGCCGTACACCGCGATGTCGATGTCGAGGCCGCACGCGCTCGCCTCGTGGAGCTCGATGTCGCCCGCCAGGATGTTCGTCTTGAGGAGCTGCCGGGTGCCGTGGAACGCGTCCTCCGGCCAGCCGGTGAACGAGCGCCATCCCCGCGGGAGGTCCCATTGGACGTCCACGCGGGCATTGCGCGCGGCAAGATCCGCCATCGAAGGGAGCAGGAACAGGGCCTCGGAGGGCGCGTACAGCAGGTCGTCGTCGAGACCGACGCTCCACGCGTTCAGCGGGCGGTGGCTGGTGATCGCCAGGCGGTACCGCACGCGGAT
>JAICQP010000115.1 GCA_025937815.1 Gemmatimonadota bacterium | reverse complement strand
TTACCGGCGCCGACGAGCGCCACCTCCCACCGCCGGCCCACGCCCAGGATGTCGGCCAGGCGCGCTCTCAGGTCCGCCACGGGATAGCCCAGGCCCCGCTTGCCGAACGATCCGAAGTGGGACAGGTCCTTCCGCACCTGGGCGGACGTCGTGCCGCCACGGTCGGCCAGGTCCTCGCTCGAGATCGTCGCCCGACCCTCCGCCTCGAACGCCTCGAGGAAGCGCAGGTAGTGGCTCAGGCGCCGGAGCGCGGAATCGGAGATCCTCGGAGGGGCGGTCACGGGGTCGGCGGGGAGTTTGTGATTGTTTTCACAAGCCTTGTCGCCAGTATAGCGCCCCGCCTCCGACGGTCAAGCGGCCGCGCGGCGTATCGGTCTCCCCCGCGATTCGCTAAGCTACGACCCATGCGGCGCCTTCTCGAGCGCGTCGGTCTGGGCCGGCCGGAGCTTCGCGCCTGGGCGATGTACGACTGGGCGAACTCCGCCTGGGTGCTGACGATCACGACGGCGGTCTTCCCGATCTACTTCGAGAAGGTCGCCGCCAGCGGGTTCGAGCAGGGCGTTGCCCTTCAGCGCTACGGCTGGATCTCCGCGGGTTCCCTTCTTCTCATCGGCCTGGCCGCCCCCGTCCTCGGGGCACTGGCGGACTTCGCGGGCATCCGCAAGCGGATGCTGGGGATCTTCCTCGCCATCGGGGCAACGGCCACGGCGTGCCTTTACTTCGTCCAGCAGGGCGACTGGCTGATGGCTGCGCTTCTCTTCGGCGCCGCCAACATCGGGGCGCAGGGCGCGTTCGTCTTCTACGACTCGCTGCTGGGGCACGTCGCGGATCCGGACGAGATCGACCGGGTGTCTACGGCCGGGTATGCGGCCGGGTATCTCGGCAGCGCGATCCTGCTCACCCTTCAGCTCGCCTGGATCTTCTACCCGGGGTCCTTCGGCCTACCCTCCGGAGAGGGTCTCTCTCCGGCCGATGCGACCCTCCCCCAGCGACTGGCGTTCCTCTCGGTGGCCGTCTGGTGGATCGCGTTCTCGATCCCACTGTTCCGTCGAGTCCCCGAGCCCCCGCGGCGGATCGAGCCCGACGAGCGTCCAGGGCTCAATCCGGTGCGGATCGCGCTGGTCCGCCTGGCAGAGACGTTTCGAGATCTGCGCTCGTACCGACACGCTTTCTTGATGCTCGTGGCCTTCCTCATCTACAACGACGGGATCGGCACGATCATCCGCATGGGCACGATCTACGCCGCGGAGCTCGACATCGGAACCCCCGCGATCGTGGGTTCGGTCCTGCTGGCCCAGGTCGTGGGGATTCCGTTCGCATTCCTCTTCGGGGGTCTGGCCGGCCGGATCGGACCGAAGCGCGCGATCCTGCTCGGCCTGGCGATCTATGTGCTGGTGACGATCTACGCCTTCTTCCTCGACACCGCGTGGGAGTTCTTCGCGCTCTCGCTGGTCGTCGCCACCGTGCAGGGAGGGACACAAGCCCTGAGTCGCTCCCTCTTCACCAGCCTGATCCCGCGGCATCGGACCGGCGAGTTCTTCGGCTTCTACGGTGTCCTGGACAAGGTGGGTGTCGCCAGCGGCCCCTTCGTGTTCGCGACGATGGCCGCTCTGAGCGGCTCCTCGCGCGTAGGCATCGTCTCGATTCTGGTTTTCTTCGTGCTCGGGTCGATAGTCCTCACGCGTGTCGACGTGGATGCGGGTCGGATGGCCGCGCGCGAGGCGGAAGAGGACCTGATCCCTCTCGAGTGACTTTTCCACACTTGTCCACACGCCCCGCGGCGCCGTGGGCATCGGTCCGTCCGGAAGGGGAAACCCGCCTGACCAGATCCCGCGTAACGGTCGGTCACATGTCTTACAAATGGTGTCGATACGTATCTATTGATAGACCAAGGAGATACGATAGGTTCGAGTGATTCTACGTGAAGGGTGGCGTCTTTTCGTCCATATCTGTGTTCCTCGAGGGCGGCGCGTGGCGCGCGCGCATGAGGGGCCGGCGCCTGGCTTCGTGTGGAAAAGGGTCACGTCCTCAAGGACTCCTCCAGCGCCGCATCCAGGGCCAGGAACTCCTCCGGCGACAAAGTCTCGGGCCTCCTGGCCAGATCGAGGCCGGACCGGCGGGCCACCCGGGCCACGGCCTCCGGAGAGAGCGAGAATCCCGGCAGGGTCCGGAGGGACTTCTGGATCTGCTTCCTCCGCTGGCCGAACAGAGACTGGACCAGCGTGCGGAGGCGCTCCCGGTGCCCCGGGTCCAGGCCGAACCGATCGTGCGGGGTCAGCCGTACCACCGCCGAGACGACGGCGGGCGGGGGGCGGAACGCCCCGGCGCCGACGTCGAAGAGCCGCTCCACGTCCGCCACGAGTCGCACTCCGACGGTCAACGCCCCATACGCCTTGGTCCCCGGGTCGGCCGCGAGCCGGTCGGCGACCTCGCGCTGGATCATGAACACCATCCCGGCGATCCCCGCCGTCTCCACCTGATCGAGCATGCGGAAGAGGAGCGGGGACGTGATCGCGTAGGGCAGATTCCCGACCACCCAGAGGGGCTCGCCGGGGCGGGCAGGCGGCAGCGTGACCTCGAGCGCGTCCTCCTGGACGACCTCGAGGCCCTCGTCGGACCCCCACCGCTCGGCGAGGCCGGCGGCCAGTATCCGATCGAGCTCGATCGCGAGCACGCGGAAGCCCCGCTCCAGAAGCGGGCCCGTCAGCGCGCCGCGTCCGGGCCCGATCTCCACCACGCGGCTTGCCTCCCGCGCCGGCACGGATTCGGCGATCCGGACCGCCACCGATCGATCGTGAAGGAAGTGCTGGGAGAGCCGGGGTGCCAGCGGTCCTACGGGGTGGCCGAAACGAGGGCGACCGCGTCCTCCAGGTCGTCCGCGAAGAGGATCGCCTCGTCGAGGAAGAGGTGCTGGCGCATGTCGTGGATGTCGGCGTCGAGTCCCACGACGACCAGTCGCCCTCCCCGCTCCGCACAGCTGCCCGCGAGGCGGACGAGGCAGGCGAGGCCGGGAGTGTCGATGTGGGTGAGCCCGTGCGCGGCGATCACCACTCGCGCGTCGGCATCCGCGCCATCGAGTCGATCCCGGGTGAGGACCGTCAGCTCGCCGGCCAGCTCGAGGACGACGACCCCGTCCGGCCTGGCCGTGCGGGTCACACTGAGCGGCTCTGCGCCCTTCATCGCCCCCCTCCTAGGATGCGCACTCCGGCGGACGCCAGACGGTCGACCGCGTCCTCCAGCACGGAGTCGGCCGCGGCGAACGACAGCCGTACGTATCCCTCGACGCCGAACGCGGATCCCGGAACCAGGGCCAGTCCCTCGTTCTCCAGCAGATCGTAGCAGAGCGCCTCCGAGTCGCCGCCCAGCGCGGCGCACCACTCGCGCGCGTCGATCCAGAGGTAGAAGGCGCCGTCGGGCGGCAGCGGATGGATGCCGGGCACGCGCTCGAGCGCCGACAGGAGGAGCGCCCGGCGGGCGGCGAACGCCTTCGCCATCGCGCCCACGGCCGCGCGGCGGGCGCCCTCGTCGGCGAGCGCGGCCAGCGCCGCGTACTGGCAGGGGAGCGCCGTGTTCGTGTTCACGTGTCCCTGGAGCGTCGTCATCGCCTCCACCACGTCGACGGGACCCACGGCGTACCCCACCCGCCAGCCGGTCATCGCATAGGCCTTCGAGAAGCCGTCGACGACGACGATCCGCTCGTACTCCCCGCGCCGCGCGGCGAGCGAGGCGTACGGCTCGCGGTAGCGGATCTCGCGGTAGATCTCGTCGGAGACGATCCACATCCCGTGCCGCTCGGCCACCTCGACCAGGGAGTCGAGCTCGGACTCCTCGTACATCGCGCCGGTCGGGTTCGACGGCGAGTTGAGGACGAGCCCGCGGGCCCCGCCTGCGGCCGCCTCCTCGAGCGACCCTGCCGTCAGCTTCCAGCCGTCCTCGGCGCGCGTCTCCACGATGACCGGCTCGGCCCGCGCGAGCCGCGCCATCGCCGGATACGAAACCCAGAACGGCGCCGGCACGAGCACGCGGTCACCCGGACCGAAGAGCGTGAAGAACGCCTCGAAGAGAACCTGCTTCGCGCCCGCGCTGACCAGGATCTCGGACGGCGAGCATGGCGCGCCGCCGGCGTCCATCACGTGCGCGGCGATCGCCTCGCGGAGGGCACGCAGCCCGGCCGCAGGCGGGTAGTGCGTGTGCCCTTCCCGGATCGCGCGCACGCCGGCTTCGCGGATGTACTCGGGGGTCTCGAAGTCGGGCTCGCCGGCCGAGAGCGAGACCACCGATCTTCCCTCCCGCGAAAGCGCCGCCGCGCGCGCGGTCATCCCCAGCGTCGCCGACTCCTCGATCCCGGCCAGGTTCCCGGGGCTCGCCGCCACCGTCATGACGCCCTCTCCCTCCCACCGAAGCGCTCGGACAGCCGCTGCGCCACTACCGGAGACACGAACGCCTCGACGTCGCCGCCGAGTCGGGCGACCTCGCGGACCAGGCTCGACGACAGGAAGGAGTACGTCGAGTCGGGCGCCATGAACAGCATCTCGATATCGGGCGCCAGGTGCTTGTTCATGAGCGCCATCTGGAACTCGAACTCGAAGTCGGACACCGCGCGCAGACCGCGCAGGATGGCCCGCGCTCCGATCCTTCGCGCGAACTCCACGGTGAGGCCGGCGAACGCCTCGACGCGGATCCTGGGCTCGTCCGCCGTCACTTCGCGCAGCATCTCCACGCGTTCCTCGATCGGAAAGAGCGGCTCCTTGGTCGTGTCGGAGGCGACCCCCACCCAGAGCGTGTCGACGATGGTAAGCGCGCGGCCGATCAGATCCTCGTGCCCGCGCGTCACGGGATCGAACGTCCCGGGATAGAGGCCCGTCAGGGGAGCGCCTCGCGCCGTCAAAGGACGCCCTCCGACCGGCGGAAGATCGACACGCCCGTGTCGCCGTAGCGGCGCGTGTCCACCTCGGTCCCCGGCGGGGCGGCCGGGTGTCGGGAGGCCGCGTGCTCGACGACCGCCGCCCTGGTCCACCAGCCCTGCCCGACCACGCTGTCCAGCAATGGCTCGAGCGGATCTGCGTACGGCGGGTCGCAGAAGACGACGTCGAACCGGTCGCTGCCCCGCAGGCGCCGGGCGTATGCGAGCGCGTCGCCGCGCTCGATCGTGACGCGGTCCGCGAGCCCCAGATCGCGCACGTTCCGTTCCAGTGCAGCCAGCGCGCTTGCCGAGCGCTCCACGCATACCGCGGACGCGGCGCCGCGGCTCACGGCTTCCAGCGCGAGCGCGCCCGTGCCCGCGTACAGGTCGAGCACGCGCGCGTCGTCGACGTCCGGCCCCAGGATGCTGAACAGCGCCTCCCGCACCCGATCCGCCGTCGGACGCAGACCCTTCGCGCGCGCGCTCGCCAGACGCCGGCCGCGGAACTCGCCCGCGATCACCCGCACGATCGGCCGTCTCCGGGGAGGACGTCGATCAGGCGGCCCTGGATCGCCGAGCGTCCCAGGTAGGTGTTCTCCCGCAGTCGGCAGGCGATCGTCAGGGGTCCGCGGTTCAGATCGAGCTCCTGCATCAGCGACCCCATGTTGAAGCCGATCGTGTCGAGCGTCGCCCCGTTCCTGGCGACCAGCATCTTGAGGTGGTCCTCGCCCACGATACGCGGGTAACCCCTCGCCGACACCTCGCTGAGCGCGACGACCGGCTCGGGATTGCCGGGGCCATAGGGCCCGAACCGACCGAGCGCCTGGTAGAGCGGCGCGTCGACCGCCTCGAGCGGCAGCTCCAGGTCGATGGTGAGGGTCGGGAGCAGGCTGCGCGCGTCGAGGCGCTCGCGCGCGTAGCCCTGGAAGGCGGCGCGGAAGCCGTCGACGCGATCGTCGCGGATGGCGAGCCCCGCGGCATAGCGGTGACCGCCGAACGCGTCGAGATGGGCGGCGCACGCGGTCAGCGCCTCCAGCAGATGGAAGCCCGAGACGCTCCGCGCCGAGCCGCGGCCGCGGCCGTCGGCATCGAGAGCGATCATGACTGTGGGGCGATGGAACCGCTCGACGACCCGCGACGCCACGATCCCGATCACGCCGGGATGCCAGTCCTTGCCGGCCAGGACGATGGCGCGATCGACACCCGGGTCGTACGTCGACTCGATCAGCGCGAGGGCCTCGACGAGGAGATTCCGGTCGGCCGCCTGACGGCTCGAGTTCACCTCCTCGAGCGTGCCGGCGATCCGCTCCGCCTCGGCCGGGTCGTCGCTGAGGAGGAGCTCGACGCCGCGCACGGCGGCGTCCATGCGGCCCACGGCATTGATCCGCGGGGCGAGCACGAAGCCCACCTGCCAGGCGGTGGGCTTCTGGCCGGCGAGCTCGGTGCGCTCCAGGAGCGCCCTGAGCCCCGCGTTCCTGGTCCGCGCGAGCATCTCGAGGCCGTAGCGGATCAGCACACGGTTCTCGCCGGTCACCGGGACGAGGTCGGCGATCGTCCCCAGCGCCACCAGGTCGAGACCCCGGCGCAAGGTGTCGCGACTCCGGCCCGCGGAGATCTCGAGCGCCTCGCAGAGCTTGAAGGCCACCCCCACGGCCGCCAGGTTGTGGTCCGGATAGCCGCAGTCCTCGCGCTTGGGATCGAGCACGGCGACGGCTGCCGGGATCGCGGGCCCCGGCTCGTGGTGGTCCGTGACGATCACGTCGAGGCCGGCGTGGCGGGCGGCGAGGATCTCCGCGACCGCCGTGACCGCGCAGTCGCAGGTGATGATCAGCCGCGCGCCGCGCTCGACGAGGGCGGACACCCCGTCCAGCGACAGGCCGTAGCCGTCCTCCACCCGATGCGGGATGTAGTACTCGACGACGGCGCCCCGCCACCGCAGGTAGCGGACGAGAAGCGCCGTGGCCGTGATGCCGTCCACGTCGTAATCCCCGTAGACGACGATCTTCTCGCCGCTCGCCAGCGCGGCCTCGACGCGCGCGACGGCCGTCTCCATGTCGCGCATGAGGAACGGGTCGTGGAGCTGATCGAGGGAGGGATCGAGGAAGGCCCGCGCACGCCCGGGTGTCTCGAAGCCCCGTCGGACGAGCAGCTCCGCCACCGGGACGGGTACGCCCAGTTCGCCCGCGAGGGCGGCGGCCGTGTGCCCGTCGACGGGCGCCGGCCATGTCCAGGTCGGTCTCAGCACGGTCCTGTCATGGGGATGCGGCGAAGAATGCGGGAGCGGGCGAACGATAAGCCGGGTTCTGTACCGCGTGTTGCGGCGACGGCCATCGATCTGAGCGGCCTACCCGGAAGTCGAACGCGGCGGGCCACCGCATCCTTCCCTACATGGCCTTGCTCCGGACGGGGTTTGCCGTGCCGCCCCGCTCGCGCGGAGGCGCGGTGGGCTCTTACCCCACCGTTTCACCCTTGCCGGCCCTCTCGCGAGGCCCGGCGGTCTGTTTTCTGTGGCACTTTCCGTCACCCCGAGGGGTGCCTCGCGTACCCGCGCCCGAAGGCGCCGTCCGCGAGCGTCCTGCCCTGTGGAGCCCGGACTTTCCTCCAGCGGCCTCAAGGACCGCCGGCGACCGTCTGTCCGCCCTGCTCCCGCAAAGACTCAAAATGCATGTCTATGGCCCGATTGGCCAGTTCGTCGGCGCG
>JAICQP010000108.1 GCA_025937815.1 Gemmatimonadota bacterium | reverse complement strand
GCCTACCGATTCGCCGCGGCTGCGCTTCTGGAGGGAGGCGACGTTCTAGTCACAGGCGGCTACTCCGACGACAACCGGAACACAGCCGGGATCTGGCGATTCAAGGAACCGTGAGCGATTCAAGGAACTATGAGCATCGGTCCCATGGGGCGTCACAGCCCCCGATCGCAGCCTATCGAGCCGGTTCGAAGAGCTCGATCGGATTCCCGTCCGGATCTTCCACCTGAATCTGTCGGCCTCCCGGTCCGGCCTCCATCTGATTGCGAAATCTCACGCCGGCTTTCTCGAGTTCATCGATCCGCGCCGGAAGATCGCTCACGCGAAGGACCAAACGATTCCAGCCGCCCGGCTCCTGCGTGCCACCGCCAGGCATCGGACGAGATCCCGACGCACCGGGTCCACTGAGCAGCAGATCGAGCCCCCCGAGCGAGACGCTGGCGAACGCGGGGAGGTGCTGATGCTCCAGCTTGAAGCCTAGATGGTCCGTGTAGAAGGCGACCGCCCGGGCGACGTCCTTCACCTGATAGCGCACGCCGTGCACTTGCGCGTCGTTCATCACAACCTCCTACGCTGATCCGTGGGACCCGGCTCGAAGTAGCAATAGTATCGTGGAATGGCGGCATGTCGACGAATGAGCGGCGGGCGGGCCGTCACCGCCGTTGAAGGGAGATCGGGAGACCTGTGTCTGACGCCGCGGTGTATCTGCTCCTCCCGGACGGCATGGCCGACTGGGAGCCGGGCTACGCAGTTGCCGGACTCCGCCACTGGGCGAAGGTCCCGGTACGGACGGTCGGCTTCACGGAAGCCCCGATCACGACCATGGGCGGGCTGCGCCTCCTGCCGGACACCACACTCGCCGAACTCCCGACCGGTGCCGACGCGGTGCGTCTCTTCCTTCTACCGGGCAGTGACCTTTGGGAGGGCGACTATCCATCGAGCTCGCTGGAACCGGTCCTGAACGCTCTGGACGCAGCCCGCGTGCCGATCGCCGCCATCTGTGGCGCCACGATCGCGGTAGCTCGCGCCGGGCTTCTTCGCGGGCGGCGTCACACGAGCAATGGCGCCGAGTACCTGGCCCGGTTCGCACCCGGGACGACCGTCGCTGCCGACTATGTGGAAGAGCTCGCTACCCGCGACCGAGGCGTGATCACCGCCAGCGGACTCGGGCCCGTAGAGTTCGCTCACGAGATCTTCGCCGAGCTCGGCGTCTTCTCTCCGGCCGAGCTCGCCGAGTTCCTGGAGCTCTACAAGTATGGAGGCTCGCCGCATCCGTCACCGGGCCGGCAGCCCGACGAGGGCGCGTAGACAAGCAGTGTGAGGAGCGAGCCGATGGCAATCATCGACCCGGGTTCGCAGCCGCTCTACCATGGCACGAAAGCCGATCTCAAGCCTGGCGATCTGATCGAGCCGGGCTATATCTCCAACTATGCCGAGAGGAAGGCGGCCTACGTCTATCTGACGGCCACCCTGGACGCGGCCACCTGGGGCGCCGAGCTGGCCCTCGGCGAAGGACCCGGCAGAATCTACATAGTGGAGCCGACCGGTCCGATCGAAGACGACCCGAATCTGACGGACAAGCGATTCCCGGGGAACCCGACCAAGTCCTACCGCACCCGGGATCCGCTTCGCGTCACGGGCGAGGTTACGGATTGGATGGGACACTCCCCCACAGAACTCAAAGCCATGAAAGACCACCTGGAGCGACTCAAGCGACTCGGTGTCGAGGCAATCGAGGACTGAGTACGACGCGCAGGAGTAGGCGCGGCAAGCTCGAGGAGTTCAAGCGCCTCGCAGCGAAAAGCGCGGAACTGGTGCGCACGAAAGAAGCGGCGGGCTGTCCGCTGAGCACCGCGCATCGTAGCCTCTCCCGGGCCGCGGACCTACCAAGCGCCCGGGACACGACCGCCACTTTCTCACTGATTGGCAAAAGGAGTTGCTTAAAATGGCCAAGAACACGATCTGCCTGTGGTATGAACACGATGCCGAAGAGGCCGCGCGCTTCTACGCCGAGACTTTTCCGCAAAGCAGCGTCGGCGCCGTACACCGTGCGCCCGCCGACTATCCCGACGGCAAAGCGGGCGATGCACTGACGGTCGAATTCACCGTCGCAGGAATCCCCTGTATCGGCCTCAATGGCGGGCCGCACTTCAAGCACAGCGAGGCCTTCTCCTTCCAGATCGCGACCGACGATCAGGAAGAGACCGACCGCTATTGGAACGCGATCGTCGGCAATGGTGGGCAGGAAAGCCAGTGCGGCTGGTGCAAGGACAAGTGGGGCGTCAGCTGGCAGATCACCCCGCGTGTGTTGACCGATGCAGTCGCCAAGGGCGGCGACGAGGCGAAACGCGCGTTCGAGGCGATGATGCCGATGAAGAAGATCGACGTCGCCGCCATCGAAGCGGCTGTCCGCGGCTGAGCATACAGTTCTCACTCGGACGCGATCCAGTTTCTTCTGACAGACTCTACGCACGCTTGCCGCGGTGCATCCCCCAGAACCCGCGGGGATCCGTGACGGTGATTCCCTGGATCCGGTCGCGGACGTCGAGGAAGTGGCGGTCGCCGGTGACCAGGAGGTCGGCGCTCGCCGCCAGTGCCGTGGCGAGGATCCGCGCGTCGTCGGGGTCGCGGACCGGAGATCCTTTCGGCGTCCGCGCGGTCGGCTGGACATGGCAATCTCGCAGGCGCGCAAGGGCTCCCGCGACGAACTCGCGCGGCATGTGGAGCTTCGTCGTGAGGGCTCGCTCCACTTCCTCGAGGATGATCTCGCCGATCACGAGCTCGTGCTCGGCCAGGACGAGCCGCAGGACGTCCGCGCTGAGACCCCGTGTCGTGAACGCACTTACGATCACGTTCGAGTCGACGAAGACCTTCAGGAAACTTCCCGGAACACGTCCTCGTCGGTGAGGAAACCGGCGGCTTCGGCGAACGGCATCATGCGCTCACGGAGCGCGTCGAACGCCATCACGTCGAGCTGGCGTCGAAGCGCCTCGCGCACGATCTCGCTGCGGGTACGGCCGGTCTGACGGACGACTTCGTCGAGTCGCCGCTCGAGGTCCTTTTCCAGACGGATGGTGATCGCCTCCTTCATCGTATGACAATGTATTACAGACCTGCGGGAGCGTCAAGGATTCGACACCCTTCACCGCCTGTGTTTACCTTGAAACCACGCGCTGCAAGACGTTCTCCCCTCGGTCCCCCGGCCGCCTGCGTCGAATGGTGACGATTCTCTGCAAGTCCGGTACCCGAGACCGGACGTTCCGGAGGCCCTTCCAGTGACGGTTGCGACGAAGCCGTGAGCCCCAGTATCCCCTCCTCCGAGCGGGTCCTCGCCACGGTTCTCTTCACGGACATCGTCGGATCCACGCAGCGCCTGTCCGAGATGGGAGACCAGCGCTGGGCAGCGCTGCTCGAACGACATCACGAAGTCGTCAGGGCCGAGCTCGCCCGCCACGGCGGCCGCGAGGTGTCGACGACCGGCGATGGCTTCGTCGCGGTGTTCGACGCCCCCGCTCCGGCGATCCGCTGCGCGCTCGGGATCCGGGACGCGCTGGGGCCGCTGGGGATCGAGGTCCGGGCGGGTCTCCACTCCGGGGAGATCGAACGGCACGGCGACCAGATCGCAGGGATCACGGTCCACACGGCCGCGCGCGTGGCCGCGGTCGGCGGGGCGGGAGAGATCCTCATCTCGCGCACGGTTCGCGATCTCGTGTCGGGCGGAGGCTTCCACCTGATCGATCTGGGGGAGAGAAAGCTCAAAGGCGTGCCGGATCGGTGGCGCGTCTTCAAGGTCCAGGGCGGTGAAGGGTCAGCGGGCACGGCCACGTCGGTGACCGCACCCGCGGCGTGGTGGAGGCGCGGTCGTCCGGCGCTTGTGGCGGCGGCCGCAGCCGGTCTCCTCCTCGTCGTCCTGTCGGTAGCGCTCCTCTCCCGCGATCGACAGAACGCGGCCGACGACCCCCGAGATCCAGTCCCAGCGGCGGCAGCGGGAAGCGAGGTCGCCCAGGCCTCGATCGCCGTCCTCCCCTTCGACAACATGAGCGCGGACCCAGAGAATGAATACTTCGCCGACGGCCTGGCGGAGGAGATCCTGAACGCGCTCGCCCATGTGCCCGGCCTCAAGGTCGCCGCGCGCACGTCGTCCTTCAGCTTCAAGGACAAGGACGCCGACATCCCGACGATCGCCGAAGCGCTCGGAGTCCGCACCGTGCTCGAAGGGAGCGTGCGAAAGTCGGGCGACCGCGTCCGCATCACGGCCCAGCTCGTCAACGCCGAGGATGGGCTCCATCTGTGGTCCGAGACCTACGACCGCGATCTCGACGACATCTTCGTGGTCCAGGAGGAGATCGCGCGCGCGATCGTGGAGGCGTTGGAGGTTCGGCTCGCCACCGGGGAGGCGCTGGTCGAGCGGCCGACCGAGAGCCAGGACGCGTACGAGGAGTACCTGCGAGGCCGGTTCCTGTGGAACCAGCGCAACAACTCTCCCGAATCCCACGCGGCCGCCGTGGAGCATCTCGAGCGCGCCGTCGAGCTGGATCCCGACTTCGCCCTCGCGTGGGCGGCCCTCGCCGACGCATGTGTCACGAGTGATTTCCACTACGCGAGCTGCCTGGAGAAAGGTCGAGAGTTCGCCGAGCGCGCGCTCGAGCTCGACCCGAACCTGGGCCAGGCGCATGCCGCCCTGGGAAGCTATCACGCACACAGATTCGAATGGGCCGCGGCCGAACAAGAGTATCGCCGCGCCCTCGAGCTCGATCCGCGCTACTCCACGGGGCACTTCTGGTACGCCCTGTTGCTCGCCCGGCAGGGTCGAATGGACGATGCGCTCGAGCACGCCCGCATCGCGGCCGAGCTCGATCCTCTCGCGCTCCACAATGTGGCGGGGTACGCACAGATCCTCATCTATGCGGGTCGCTACGAAGAGGCGCGCGCCGTAGCGGATCGGGTGCTCGAGCTGGATCCGAACCATGCGTGGAGCCTGGGGGTCTACGCGGTGACAGGCATCGTTCAGGGCCGGTGGCGGGAGGCCACCGAGGCGAACGTCCGGATCGCCGAGATCATAGGGTCGAATCCCGAAGCGATGCGACACGCGATGGCGGCGATGGAGCGTCATGCGAACGAGCGACGCCCGGTGCCCGTTCCCACGGACCTGGGAGAAACCTACGGCAGCAGGGCCATTCAGGCGGCGATGCTCGCCATGATGGGGCAGCCCGACTCCGCGATGGCGATGCTCGAGCGCTTGCACGACGAGGAGGGCGACGCCGCTCTGCAGAACGCCGGACTCGAACCCATGCTCGCGCCGCTCCACGACGATCCCCGCTTCGTGGCGCTCCTCGACAAGATCGGCCTCGCTCCGGTCGAGTCGGCGCGCGCGTGGATGAAGGATCGGTAGCGTGACCGCGTCTGGCCGACGGGGAGGCCCGGTAAACCCGCGTCCACGGGACGTCCGTCTATGTGAGGAAGGGCGACGAATGGAAGCTGGCGTTCACTCTGAACGACCTGTCGAGCTAGATGGCGAGCCGCGGCGGTCCCGAATAAACTCGACTCTTCTCGCCGGACTTTTCCCTGGTATATGGGCATGAGAAGGATAGCGATCAGCGTGTGCATCGCGGCCCTCCCCTTCCTGGACTCTTGCTCCGGGGGCGGGCCGACCCAAGCAGCCACCGCGGCTCGGGCCAATGAAATGGCGGCAGTCAGCGGCAACGGTCAGATGGGAACTGTAGGCGCGGTCCTCTCGAGGACGCTCGAGGTTCGTGTGCTCGACCCGGCCCGGCGCCCCGTCAAAGGCCTTGTCGTGAGCTGGCGGGCCGAGCATGGATCCGTCGCACCCGTCATGCCGGCTACGGATTCCGAAGGGATCGCGAGGGCCGTCTGGACACTGGGTCCGAGCGCCGGTCGTCAGGTCGCGCTCGCGCAGGTAGCGGGAATCTCGTTCCAGTTCGAAGCCACCGCACGAGCCGCTGCCCCGGCAACGATCCGCCTGGTCCGGGGTGCCAGTCAGTTCACCGCTCCCGGAGCGCCGTTGGACCAACTCGTGACGGTCGCCGTCGAGGACGCTTTCGGCAATCCGGTGGGCGACGTGACCGTGTCATGGGAGGTCGTTTCCGGTGGAGGAACTGTGACCCCCCTACGTACCACAACTACGGGTTCGGATGGGCTCGCTCATGCCTCTTGGACCCTCGGGCCACAGCTGGGCACGCAGGTCATACAGGCGCGGTTGGGGGATTTCTTCACTACAATCGAGGCGAACGCGATCTCGCCAGTGATCGAAATCGAAGGGGAAGCCGAGCGAAGAGGCCTGCCGGGACGCCCACTCGGCGACTTGGTGACCGTTCGTCTGCGCGACTCCGCCGGACAACCCCTGGATAGGGTCGAGGTCCAGTGGACGGTCGTGGCGGGAGGCGGAGAAGTCCAGATGGAGTCCGGGAATCCGTCGCGCTCGGTGCGGACGGACGCATCCGGACGGGCGCGCGTGCGATGGGTTCTGGGACCGGCTCTCGGCCTACAGACGATCGAGGCGCGTGCGACGGTTGCCGTCGCGAAGGTGGACGCGTGGGCGATGCCGCCGGCACCGCTGGACCTGCGCCCCGGTCCGCCGACGTGGCTGCATGAGGGCCCGACCGACTATTCGATCTTCCTGCGTCCGCGTGGTGAGATTCGCGCGCTCATGCTGCTCGTGGACTTCGAGGATGCACCCACGACCGAGACGACGTCGCAGATCCACGAGGTCTACGTGCCTCCCATGATCGACTATTTCGAAGACGTATCTCGCGGTCGGATGCGGCTGTCGGTCGACATGCATCCGGGGTGGGTGCGCGCTCCGCGGAGGCTTGAAGCGTACGGGGTGACGGGGCCGGGAATGTCGCCGAATACCCTGGAGCTCCTTTCCGACGTCGTCCACCAGATCGATCCCAAAGTCGATTTCTCGCGCTATCACCTCGTTTACCTGGTCGTCCCGTGGATGAACCCCTACACCGGGGATTCCCCGAACCCCGCGCATGCAATCATTACCGAGCAAGGCCGGGGTGTTCACACCGACGAACGAGAGATCCGGCACATCGCGTACGCCGGGAACTCCTCAGCGAGGAGGTACGGGGTCCTCGTCCACGAAACCTTTCATTTGTTCGGCTTACCGGATCTGTACGACTACAATCCTCGTTTCCCGTCCAATGCTCATGATTTCGTCGGGCGCTGGGATCCGATGTCTACCTCCGTCCTTTCCTATCTTGAGGACGGCGATCCTTTGCGAGTCAAATTCGCCGGTGGCGCGAGCCCGATGGGCTGGCACCTGCTGAAGCTGGGATGGATCGACGCCGGCGACGTGCTGTCCCTCGAGGAGGGCGGCATAGAGGCCGATCTGGACCCCGTGGCAGCCGGTGGAACTCCCAAGGCGATTGTCTTCCGGACGGGCCCATCTACGGCTTTGGTAATGGAATACCGCCTCAACTTGGGTCGGGACGCTTTGCTCTGCCATCCGGGCTTGCTGGTCTACGAGGTCGACGCCCGGATCGGCAGTGGACAAGGTCCCATCCGAGTTGTCCCGGCGCTCGCCGACCCAGGCAATACCGGATTCTGTGGAGCCCATGAGCATGCGACCTTCGCTCTTCCTTCTCGCGCGCACATTCGCCACCCAGCTTCGGGGTCCGAGGCGACCGTGCTCACCATGGGTGATCTCATGCGCGTGCGCACCCAGCGCTCGGCGGCGGCGGCAGTCCCGGCGGTGTCAAGGATGCTGGTCCCGGCGCAGAACGCGGACGAGCTCGTCGTGGAGCCCGGCCGGATCCTCGTGCACTGACCCTCCAGGGGATTGACCGACCACTCGATAGCGCCCTTCGAGCTTCTTCCGGTATCTTCAGCGCCGCCTGCGGGAACTGAGCCGAAATCGACCTCGATGTACTGTACGAGGGTCTGGCTCCCCCGTGGGAGACGGAACGGCCACAAGTCGTGAGAGACAAGGAATGACCACCCGAGCTGC
>JAICQP010000154.1 GCA_025937815.1 Gemmatimonadota bacterium | reverse complement strand
GCGGCCTCACCCGATGGAGCCCCGGCCGCCGCGCCATCTCGCGTCGTGCCGGAGATGCGCTGGCGCGGATGGGCGCCCGTGCGGGCGCTGCGCTTCGTCTTCGCGCAAGGCGTGCTGCGCCCGGTCTGGGGCTCGCTCGTCGCCCTGGATGCGGCCGGCGCCGATCGCGTCGCGCGGATCGATCCACCGTTCCTCGTGGCCGCCAATCACGCCAGCATCCTCGATCCGGGAGCGGTCCTCTTCGCGCTCCCGCCGAGGGTCTCGTCGAAGGTGGCCGTCACCGCGATGTGGGAGCACTTCGAGCGCTCGCGCGCGGGGTCGATCCAGTACGCGCTGGCGGTGGCGGGGCTGGACCTCATCCCCCTCCTCCAGACCGGAGATTGGCGGCCCACGCTGCGCATCGCGGGCAGGGTCGCCGACCGGGGGGGATGCCCGCTGGTCTTCCCCGAAGGCGAGCGCTCGACGGATGGCGGCATGCTGCCGTTCTCGCGCGGGGTGGCGATCCTGGCGCGGGACCTTCACCTGCCCGTCGTCCCGTGCGCGGCCGTGGGTCTTCTCGGCGTGTTGCCGAAGGGGGCCCACCGGCCACGCAACGTGTGGGCCCGACGAGCCCCCGTCGCGATCCGGTTCGGGGAACCGCTCCCGGCGCCTCGCGCCGGGGACGACCCGTATCCGTTCGTCGAGGAGATCCGCGCGCGGATCGCGGCGCTGCTCGAGGAAGCGCGCGGAGCGGCCGGCAGACTCTAGCGAGGCGGAGCAACGGGTGGTCGGGCGGGCGAGCCGCCCGGAGGGCGGGCGGCTCGCGAGTTGGAACTGTGCTCAGCCGAAGATCTCGTTCAGCGTTCGATCATAGTGCGGGAACGGGCGCGCGGACGGGATCGGGCGACCACGCCTCGAGGACGGGCTCGCGCGGCTCGCGCCGCCCGAGCATGAAGCGCGCGAGCATCGCCCACAGGTACGCGACGCCGTTCAGCAGATGGAGCGCCGGGATGACCGCCACGAGGCCGATCAGGGTCGCGATCCACGCCTCGCCGGCTGTATCCGCCACCCACCACGGATCGATCCGGATCACGCCTCCGACGGCGACGACGATCGGGGCCACCACGAACCCCACCACCAGCGAGATCACGACGACGGTGACGATCCAGCTCGCGAGGCCGAGCGGGAACTTGAGGAGCTGAAACGCGAGACCCTTCCAGGTCACGGGGTTCGCGAAGACGCTCTTCACCCACGGCCAGCCGCCCTCTTCGATCGCCGTCGGCGGCGGGGGTGGCACGTTCGCCCCCAGCAACGTGTTGGCGAGGCCACGCTCGAAATGCGCGAGCCCCCAGGCCGCCAGGACGAGCAGGAACAGGATGACGAGCCCGATACCGAGGACCGACAGGCCCGCGCCGAGCGCGCCCCCGGTCACGTAGAAGACGAAATACGCCAGGCCGATCGGAAAGCCGATCATCAGGTAGGCGATGTTGAGATACGTCCGCGGCCAAACCAGGATGCCGAAGATCCCCCGAACCGGGTTCGAGGCGAACGACGCGTACGGGCTGGAATGCATGGTGGGACCTCCTTGTGTGATCTCTCCTACGGGTCACCCGCGGGGCGGGTTTCAGGGAATGCCTACCGGACTTCGCGGCCTGTCCACACCTGCGGGGACCGATCCGTCCATGGGCGCGCCACCTCGAGCGCAGCGGCGAGACGGAGGAGCGTCGCCTCGTCCCCGTACCGGCCAGCCAGCTGGACGCCGATCGGCAGGCCCGCGTCGCTCCAGTGGAGCGGAAGGCTGATCGCGGGCTGGCCGGTAGCATTGAAGAGAGGGGTGAACGGAACGAACTCGCTGGCTCTGCGGAACGTCCCGAGCGCGTCGGTCGAGCGGGAGTCGAAGGTACCCAGCGGCACGGGAGGCTGAGCCAGGGTCGGGGACAGCCAGACGTCGTAGCGCTCGAAGAACGCGGCCACCTCGCGGGCGATCCGCTGGAGGGCGGTCACCGCGAGCAGGTAGTCGGGTGCGCGCACCTCGCGGCCGATCCGGTGGAGCGCCCACGAGAGAGGTTCGAGCTCTTCGGGCTGAGGGCTGCGACCCGTCGCGCGAGCCATCCCGTCGATCCCCCAGGCGTGGCCCGCGAGCCAGACGGCGAGGAACGACTCGTACAGGAGCTGTCCGTCCAGCTCGGGCGCGGCCTCTTCGACCTCGTGCCCGAGCTCCCCGCAGAGGACGGCGGCTTCCTCGACCGCGCGCGCGCAGTCCGCGTGGACCGGGGCCCCGATCGGGTTCCGCGCGCTCCACGCGATCCGGAGCCGCCCGGGGTCGGTCCCGACCTCCTCCAGAAACGGGCGCACGGGGGGCAGGGCGGCGTACGGGTCCCCGAGCGCCGCCCCGTGGGTGGCGTCGAGGAGCGCGGCCGAGTCCCGCACCGAACGGGCCAGCGCGTGATCGACGACGAGACCGCCCATGACGTCTCCGAGGAGCGGCGCCTGGGTGATCCGCGCCCGCGTGGGCTTGAGCCCCACGAGCCCGCAGCACGACGCGGGGATTCGGATCGAGCCGCCGCCGTCGTTCCCGTGGGCGATCGCCACCATCCCCGACGCTACGGCCGCAGCCGAGCCGCCGCTCGACCCGCCCGGAGTCCGCGTCGGATCCCACGGGTTCCGAGTCGCGCCGAAGAGCCGAGGCTCGGTCGTCGGGAGGAAACCGAACTCGGGACAGTTCGTCTTCCCGAGGAAGACGAGCCCGGCGGCCCGGTAGCGCCGGACGAGCACGCTGTCGACCGGCGCCACGAAGTCTTTCAGGAACGCGGAGCCCGAGGTCATGCGGACGCCGGCCCAGGCCGCCGAGAGATCCTTGAGCAGGAACGGGACGCCGCGGAACGGTCCGTCGGGGAGCTCGCCGCGGGCGGCGTCCCGCGCGCGATCGAACGTCGGCGTCACGACCGCGTTCAGCTCCGGGTTCAGCCGCTCGATCCGCTCGATGGCGGCATCGACCAGCTCGAGCGGCGTGACCTCGCCCCGGCGGACGAGGTCGGCCTGAGCGGTGGCGTCGAGGCTCTGGACTTCCCGCATGCAGCCGAGGCTAGCGCTCGCGCCCTGCGGGTGCGAGGGCAGCAGGGCCTACGTGCCACCCGCGGTTCAGATCCTCTCGAGCGCGCGCCGCAGAAACGCGCCGAGGCGCGCCTGGATCCGCTCCAGCGTCACGTCTTTCCTGCCAAGGGCGCGGTATCCCCGCTGCCACCAGACGGCGTTCTCCATCGCGTCCGCCCCGCAGACGAGATCCCACACCGGCAGATCCGGCACGGCTCCCGCCGTCTCGGAATAGGAGTCCGTGAGCCGGTCGGCCGCGTCGCGCCCCCACGCGATCTCAGCGTCGGCCCGCGCATAGCCGACGTCGTACCCTCGCGGACCCACGCAGCTTCTGCTCCAGTCGACAACGCCCGCCGGGCGACGGAATCGCCACAAGACGTTTCCGGTCCAAAAATCGCAGTGGAGAAGGACCGGCTCACGGAGCGGGATGGCGGGGAACGCGGACACGACGGCGGAATGCACCTCCGCAAGGAGTCCGTCGCGGGGCTCTTCCGACGGCCGCCAGAACCGCCCCCTGTCCTCCGGCCGCAATCCGCGAACTTCGCCCGCGTGGATGGCCGCCAGCGTCTGGCCCAGACGTCTGGGCAGTGGACCGGGGCGGTCGGAAACGCGCGCTCGTCCGGGGAGCAGCGTCACCAGCATCGCGGCGCACTCGAACCATTCCCCCTCGTCCGCCAGCAGAACTGGTCGCGGCGCGGCGACTTCGGCGCGTCGCGCGAGCTGAAGGCCTTCCCATTCCCGCCTCGCGTCGTCCGGCGACATCAGGAACTGCTTTAGGACCAGGCGCCACCTCCCGCCACCATGGCGGATGGTCACCGCGTGCGTGGAGTTGATGATCCCGCCGCGCAGCCTCCGCACGTCCAGCACGCTCGCCCCATTCCCCAGTGCGTGCTCCATCCGGACGAGTCCCTCCCGCGACGGCCGCATCCGGCGCCGCGCCTCGTGGTCGCGCCACCATTCGTGCATGCATCGAGGCTAGCTGGGAAAGGTTGCGCCCGACCAGTCGATACTCGGCGGTAGCCGGCTCTTTACAAGAAATAATTAGCTTATTAGCTTATTAGCTCATATCTATAAGAACAATCATCCCGACTACCTGCTCAGGCGGTCCTTCGATGGCGACACCGGACGCGGTATTCAAAGCGCTCGCCGACCCGACGCGGCGCGAGATCCTGCGCCTCCTGCGCTCGGGTCCGCGGTCGTCCGGCGATATCGCCGCGCAGTTCGACTCGGCGTGGCCGACGATCTCACGGCACCTGGCGGTCTTGCGCGACGCGGAGCTCGTGACCGCCGAGCGAAACGGGTCGACCATCCTGTACGAGCTCGATACCACCGTGTTCCAGGAGACCGTAGAGCATTTTCTGAACTGGTTGAACCCCGGAGGTTCCCATGGCAAGCGTCGATCGTAAGCGTCTCCCGCGCAGGTCGCTCCTCGTGGCGGGCCTGCTGTTCTCCACCGCAAGCGCGCTCTGGGGGCAGCTTCCGCCTGGCGCGGCGCCACCGGTCGAGCTGGATCCGCCCCCGACCGTCGCGGAGGAGCCGTTCACGTTCGCGCGGGACGGGCTCACGCTGAACGGCACGCTCGCCATGTCCCCGTCCAGCTCGGGACGGGTGCCGGTGGTCGTGATCGTCGCGGGGTCCGGTCCCACGGACCGCAATGCGAACGGACCGTTCCTGAACACCAACGCGTACGCCATGCTGGCGTGGGGCCTGGCGGAGCGGGGCATCGCCAGCCTGCGATACGACAAGCGCGGGATCGGCATGAGCGCAGGGGAGGGGGGTGACCCCACGACCCTCACGACCGATCTCTACGTCGCGGACGTCGCGTCGGCGGCGACGGCCCTGGCATCGGATGCACGCTTTTCGAAGGTCATCCTGCTCGGGCACAGCGAAGGGGCCGGCCACGTGCTGCAGGCCGCGAATCGCGGCGCGCCTCAGGCGGGGGTGATCATGGTCGCGGGACAGGGCCGCATGCTGGCCGATGTCCTGCACGAACAGTTCGCCCGTCAGGCCGACAGCACGACGGTGGCGAAGATCGACTCGGCCTTCGCCCGGTTCCTGCGGGGCGACGATCCCGGCGAGGTTCCGCCGTTCGCACAACCCGTTCTCGTTCCCCAATACAGGAATTTCCTCCGCTCGATGGCGGCCTACGATCCCGCGAGCGAAGCGCGTCGCTTCGGGGGACCGCTGTTGATTGTCCAGGGGGCCACGGACGTGCAGGTGACGATGGAGGACGCCGAGCTGCTACATGCTGCGCAACCGGCCTCGACGCTGGTGCGCCTGGAGGGCGTGAATCATGTCCTCAAGTCCATCGCGTCGACGGATCTCCAGGCTCAGACGGAGACCTATCGCGACCCGTCGCTGCCTCTCGCCGACTCCGTCGTGCCGGCGATCGCGGGCTGGATCGAGGATCTCGATCGCTAGCGTGCGCGTTCGGCCGTCAGCGCTCGATGTCCTGTCCGAAGCACAGCCGATACCCGTTGCAGTCCTCGACGTCGAAGTCGCGGCAGCCGTAGGGCTGGTCGCAGATCGCGCGGGCGATCGTC
>JAICQP010000095.1 GCA_025937815.1 Gemmatimonadota bacterium | reverse complement strand
TCCCAGCGGGCGGCCGATCCGGACCGGCACGGCGAGGATCTCTTCCGCCAGCTCCACGGTGCCCGGCAGGGCGGCCGCGCCGCCGGTCAGCACGAACCCCGACGGCACCTTGTCGTGCCAGCCGGTCTTCTTGATGTCGGCTTTGGCGAGCGAGAGGATCTCCTCCATGCGGGGCTGGATGATCGAGGCCAGGAGCTCGCGGCTCACCCGCCGCTCCCCCTGCCCGGCCATGTGCGGCACGACGATCTCCTCTTCCGGATCCACCATGCTGGCCATGGCCGCGCCATACCTCTCCTTGATCCGCTCCGCGTCGCGCGCCGGGGTGCGCAATCCGATGGCGATGTCGTTGGTCACGCTGTTTCCACCCAGGCCGATCACCGCGGTGTGCCGGATAGAACCCTCGTGGAACAACGCGATGTCCGTGGTGCCCCCACCGATGTCGAGGAGCGCCACGCCGAGCTCCCGCTCGTCGTCGGTGAGGACTCCGTGGGACGACGCCAGCGGCTCGAGCACGAGGTCCCGCACCTGGTAACCGGCCTGCTGGATCGCCTTCACCAGGTTCTGCGCGGACGACACCGCGCCGGTCACGATGTGGACGTCGACCTCGAGCCGGATTCCAGCCATTCCGGTGGGGTCCTTGATGCCCTTCTGGTCGTCGACGGTGAACTCCTGCGGCAGGATGTGCAGGATCTCGCGGTCCATCGGGATGGCAACCGCCTTCGCCGCGTCCACCACGCGACCGATGTCCGCGCGCGTGATCTCCACACCGCCGCGGGAGACCGCGATCACCCCGTGGCTGTTGATCGAGCGGATGTGGTCCCCGGCGATTCCGGCGTACACGTTCCGCACCTCGACACCGGCCATGAGCTCCGCTTCCTCGATCGCGCGGCCGATCGACACGACTGTCTTCTCGAGGTTCACGACCACGCCGCGGCGCAATCCCTCCGAGCGGCTGGTCCCCACGCCGACGATCTTGACGTTCCGGTCGGAATCGAGCTCGGCGATGATGCAGCCGATCTTGGTGGTGCCGATGTCTAATCCGACGATGATGTTTTCTTTGGACATCTATCCTCCCGAACAGGACGTTGAAAACGGTCCATCTGCGGCGTTGCGCTTCGTCGCCGATTTCAAGACGCGCGACGAGAGGATTCCGGGGCGCACTATTCGTGCGCCGCGGGAAGACACGAGGAGCGGAACGCAGAAATCGGCCATTTTCATCGTCCTGTAGCTACCACGATCTGGTCCGGGAACCGCAAATCCAGCCGCGTGAACTCCACGCCCTTCTCCTGGAGGTCCCGGATCACCTCGTCCACCCAGCCCATCTTGTCGACGGGAGTGTCGCGCGCGAGCAGGACCTCGCCGGCGGCGTGGACGAGGTGCAACGTCAGCATCCCCTCGGCGTCGATCCGGATGCTGGAGATCTCGCGCGCGAGCTCCGGGTACCGGTGGCCGACCTCTTCGAGCCACGATACCGCGCCCACGACGACCTCGTCGCGGATCCGCCCTCCCTGGATGACCTGCGCCCGGCTCGATCGCGCCGCGACGTCGAGAACCGGCGCGTCCCATTCCGCGTGGAAGGGGTTGACCGGCAGCACGATCCCGGCCCCGTCCACCGGCGTCAGCCGCTCGAGCGCGAGAAGCACGATCGGCCGACGCTCCTTCACCTCCAGCGTGAGGCCGTTGGGGAAGCGGCGCTGAAAGCGCGCGCTCTCGATCAGCGGATCGCGACGTACGCGGTGCACGTACGGATCGAGCACGGACCAGTAGTGGAGCTCTTCGCCGATGAGCCCGGCTTCGGCGACGAGCACGGCCGGGCTCGCCACCTCGGCGCCCACCACCCGCACCTCGCGCACCCGGAACGGGCTCAACCAGCCGCGGGCGTCGGCCATCCGGACGGCGTGGTAGCCCACGAAGCCGCAGACCGAGGCGACCAGGGCGAGCCGGAGGGCGCGTTTTGCCTGTCCGCGGCGCAGCGCGAGGCGTTCCCGGTCGACGCGCCGGTTGTCGCGCGCGAGCGGAGCGCGACGCCGGCTCCCCCGCGGGGAAATCCGCCGCCCTCGGCGCAGCACCTTCACCGATCCTCCAGGAACGCCAGATCATCCGGGGGGAATCCGATGAGCTGCACTTCTGGCTCGAGCCGAACGCCGTGCCTGTCGCGCACGGCTTCGTACGCGGCCCGGATGCAGGCCAGCGCATCGGCGGCGCTGGCCCTCCCCAGGTTGACGATGAAGTTGGCGTGAAGGTCCGAGATGGCGGCGTCGCCGACGCGGTACCCCTTGAGGCCGGCGGAATCGATGAGCGCTCCCGCGGTCATCCCGGTGCTGGACGCTCCGGACGGGTTCCGGAACGTGCTCCCCCACGAGGGCCATCGCAGGGGCTGGGTGTCCTTCCTCGAGGAGGCGAGCTCGCGCGCCTTGGCGTGGATCGCGTCCGCGTCGCCGCCCCGCACGTCGCACTCGACGATCGTCACCACGAGGTCCGCCGGCAGGTTTCCCCGCCGGTACGACGGGCGCGCCTCCTCCCGCTCGACCCGAATCCTACGCCCTCCCCACGTGATCCCCTCCGCAGCGCGGACCAGGTCCCAGGTGGAGAGCTCCCGCACGCCGGCGTTCATGGCGACGGCGCCGCCGAGCGATCCCGGAACGCCGGCCAGGAATTGGAACCCGTCCCAGCCGCGCCGCGCCGCTTCGCGCACGAGGCGCGGCGTGTAGATCCCGGCCTCGATGCGCGCCACACCCGACTCCTCCTCGACCTCGATCGCGTTGAAGCGCTCGCTCAGCTTGAGGACCAGCCCGTAATCGCGGGCGTCGTTGATCAGCACGTTCGCGCCTCCGCCGAGGACGATCACCTCGTCGTCCGGCAAGCCGGCACCGCGGCGATACCGGACCGCCTCGCGCACGTCGTCCTCCGACTCCGCCACGCACAGGACCCGCGCCCTCCCGCCGATGCGGCAATGCGTGAGCGGAGCGAGCGGGGCGTCCACGCTGCAGGCGGCGGGAACGCGCGTCTCGCGCGCCGGCGCCGTCACGGCCGCTCCGGCTGGCGCCGCGCCGCGAGACGCCGCGCCAGCTCGTCGATGTCCCCTGCTCCCATCGTCACCACCATGTCGCCTGGCTCCAGGGCCTCTTCGATCACGTCCGCAACGTCGCGGCCCGCCGCCGTCTCCTCGGGCAGGTACCGCACGGACCCGCGGACCCTCCGCGCTGCCTCGCTGATCAGCCGCCCGCTCACCCCTTCGATGGGCATCTCGCGCGCCGCGTAGACGTCGGTGACGAATACCAGGTCCGCACCCGCCAGCGCGGTCCCGAACTCGCCCGCGAAGTCGCGCGTCCGCGAGTAGAGGTGCGGCTGGAACACGGCCACGATGCGCCGCGCGGGCCACGCCTCGCGCGCGCCCGAGAGGGTGGCCGCGATCTCGGAGGGATGGTGGGCGTAGTCGTCGACGATCATGAGTTCGTCGGTCCCGTACACGATCTCGAACCTCCGCTCGACTCCGCGCACGGCCTCGAGCCCGGCGCGGATCGCGTCGGCGGTGAGCTCGAGCTTCCATCCCACCGCCGCGGCTGCGAGGGCGTTCCGCACGTTGTGGACGCCGGGCATGGCGAGCCGCACCCGCCCCGTGCCCGCGCCCCCCAGGACCAGGTCGAACGCCATCCCCGTCGGGCTCGCCTCGATGCCCTCCGCCCGGACATCGGCCTGAGCCGAGAGGCCGAAACCGAGGACGCCGACGCCAGCCGGCGCCTTGACGCCACGCGCCCCGCCGTCGTCGACCCCCACGACGAGCGTGCCTCCGTCGGCCACGCGGGCCGCGAAGTCGGAGAACGCCTGGTGAACGGCCTCCAGCGTGCCGTAGATGTCGAGGTGGTCGGCTTCGACGTTCGTGATCACGGCGATCTCGGGATCGAGCGCCAGAAACGAGCGGTCGAACTCGTCGGCCTCGGCTACGACCCACGACCCGGCGCCGATCCGGACGTTTCCGCCCTTGCCGCGGATCCGGCCGCCGACGATGACGGTCGGGTCCAGGCCCGCCGACTCCAGCACCGATCCGGTCATCGCCGTTGTCGTCGACTTCCCGTGGGTACCGGCCACCGCGATGCCGCGGGAACCCTGCATGATCGCACCCAGTAGCTCGGCGCGGCGGATCACGGGGATCCCGCGCTCTACAGCTGCCCTGCGCTCGGGGTGGTCGGCGGGGATCGCCGAGGAAACGATCAACGCGTCCACCCTTTCGACGTGCGCGGGGCTGTGCCCTTCGAACATGCGGGCCCCGAGGCTCTCGAGCCTCCGGGTCACGTCCGAAGCGCGCGTGTCACAGCCGCCGACCTCGTGCCCGCGGTCGAGGAGCCATTCGGCGAGCCCGCTCATCCCGGCCCCGCCGATCCCCATGAGATGGAGCCGCCGCGGCTCGGCGAGTAGCGCCGCCCCCGGCTGCGTGCGGCCCCGCTCCCGCGAGCGCGCCACGCTCATGCGGCCTCCACCAGCGCGAGGACGCGGTCGGCGATTACGCGCGCGGCGTCGGGCCGCGCGGCCGCTCGCGCGGCCGCGGCCATCCGCGCCCTGCGCTCGGGGTCCGACAACAACCCCGCGATCACGTTCGCCAGCCGCCGCGCGGACAGCTCGCTCTCCGGCAGGACGATCGCGGCGCCCCTCTGCTCCAGCTCCCGGGCGTTCTTCGTCTGGTGGTCGTCGGTCGCGTGCGGATAGGGGACGAGGACCGAGGGGATTCCCCACGCGGCGACCTCCGCCAGCGTCATCGCGCCGGCTCGGCAGACGATCAGCTCGAGGAGCGGATAGACCGCCGTCATCGGCGAGAAGAAGGGCTCGATCACCGCGCTCGGCGGCCAGGAGCGCGCCGCCGCCACGCGCGCATGGTCGGAGGCGCCCGTCTGCCAGATCAGATTGAAGCGCGGGACCTCCGGCTCGGCGGTCAGCTCCAGCACCACGTCGTTGATCGCGCGCGCCCCCTGGCTGCCGCCGAACACGCCGACGGTGGCGAGCGCCGGATCGAGCCGCCCGGCGAAGTGGGCATCGGACGGGATCTGCGGCGCGATCGGGCTTCCCGTCAGCTCGACCTCCGTCTTCGTCCCCAGCGCCTGTGCGGCGCTCTCGAACTGGACGCAGGCCAGGTCCGCCCAGCGGGCCAGGAAGCGGGTCGCCAGGCCGGGCCTGCTGTTCTGCTCCTGGAGCACGACCCTGCGCCCCGCGAGCGCGGCCGCCAGCACCGGCGGGGCCGAGGCGTACCCGCCGGTCCCGACGACGACGTGCGGATCGAGCTCCGCGACCAGCCGGCGCGCCGCCAGGACGGCCGACGCGAGGCGCCCCGGCAGGACCGCGTTCCGCCACCACCGCGCCCGCTCCACGCGCGGGGCGGACAGGATCCGGTACGGGAGGCCCGAGGCGGCGTACACCTCGCGGTCCGGCCCGCGGTCCCCCCCGATCAGCGTGACGCGCGCGGGCCGCGGGCGCGAGACCAGCTCGCGGGCGAGCGCCAGCGCGGGCATCAGATGGCCGCCCGTGCCGCCGCCGGCGATCACGACCCGCACCTCCCCGGCACCCCTTCGCGCGACGCCTTGGTCCGGCGACTCCTCATGCGGCATCACCCCACGCCCTCCTCCCGAAGAACCCGCGCGCCGGTCCCTCGCGGCGGCGAGGCGCGGCGACCGCGTCCCGCGAGACGCTCATCAGCATGCCCATGGCCGCCAGCTGCACGATCAGTGCGGTGCCGCCGTACGATATGAAGGGCAGCGGGAGCCCTGTCGTGGGAAGCGACGCCGTGGCGACGCCCATGTTGAGGAGCGCCGACAGGAGGACCATCGTCGTGATCCCCGAGGCCAGCAGGAACCCGAAGCCGTCGGGGGCGCGGCGGGCTACCCGGTATCCCAGCGCTCCCAGGTAGAGGAACGCCCCGAGGAGCAGCAGCGTCCCCAGGATCCCCAGCTCCTCGCCCACGATCGAGACGATGAAGTCGGTGTGCGCCATCGGCAGGAACTGGAACTTCTGCTTGCTCGAGCCGAGACCCACGCCGAACCAGCCGCCCGATCCCAGGCTGATGAGCGACTGGTTGATCTGGTACGAGATCCCCTGCATGTCCTCGCCGCGGTCGAAGAACGCGCGGATCCGCTCCATGCGGTAGGGCTCTATCAGCATGACGAGGACCCCGACCGGCACCGCGGCGGCCACCATCCGGGCCAGGTACTTCACCCGGACGCCCCCCAGCCAGAGCATGGCGAAGGTCAGGAGGAGGAGCGTCAGGGCGCCCTTGAAGTCGGGCTGGAGGACCGTCATCCCGGCCATCAGGAGGGGCGGCACGAGAAGGGGCGCCACGCCGTCCCACGGCTCGTCGATCCGCGCGTCCTTCTTCACGATCGTCGCCGCCAGCCACACGATCAGCGCCAGCTTCGCCACCTCGATCGGCTGGAACGTGAACCCGGGGACCGCGAGCCAGCGGCTCGCGCCGTTGATCTCGGGCGTGAACCGCTCGGGAAGGGGGGCGATCAACGCGACGAGGAGCGCGGCCGAGGCCCAGAGCATGGGCTTGGCGAGCTTCGCCCAGATCCGGTAGTCGACGCGGGCCAGGACGAACATGAGGACGAGGCCCACGACGGCCTTGGAGAGCTGGCTCGCGAAGTACACCGTGCTGGAACCGTCGAAGTGCTCCTGCGAGAGCGCCGAGCTCGCGCTGTACACCATGACGAGCCCGAAGAGGACGAGGAGGAGGACGAGCGCGCGAAGCCGGTTGTCGACAGGTCCCCTGCGGGGCCCGGCGCCGGCGCGCGTGTCCCGGCGCGCGCTCCGGGCCGCCTTGCGGCGCGTCCGCGCCCTCACCGCACGACCTCCGCCCGCGAGCCGAGCTCCGCGACCAGCTCGCGGAAACGCTTGCCCCGCTCCTCGAAGTTCGCGAACTGGTCGTACGACGAGCACGCGGGGGATAGCAGGACGACGTCGCCCGGCTCGGCGATCTCGGCGGCGCGCCTGATCGCCCGGTCCAGAGTGCCGAGCTTCTCGACCGCCACGGCGCTACCCAGCTCCTCGGCGATTCTGTCCGCCGCCTCGCCGATCGCGAGCACCCGCCGGCCGCGGCGCGCGAGCGCCGGGGCCAGCGGCGCGTACGGCGCCTGCTTGTGGCGCCCGCCGAGGACGACCACCAATGGGGACTCGAACGCCTCGAGCGCGACCAGCGCCGAGTCGACGTTGGTGGCCTTGGAGTCGTTGACCCAGCGCACCCCGCCGATCTCCGCGACCGTCTCCAGGCGGTGCTCGACGCCGGAGAACTCGGCCAGCGCGCTCGCGATCCTCGAGCGCGGCACGCCCATCAGCGACGCCGCCAGGGTCGCCGCGAGTGCGTTCTGGAGGTTGTGCGCCCCCGGAATCTTGAGCGACTCCGCGGGCAGGACGCGCCCCGCGTCGCGCTCGCCGGCGAGCGCGATCCATCCGTCCTCGACCCACGCCCCCCGCTCGACCGGGCGACTCCGGTGGAAGAAATGCCGCTCCACGTCGCGGCCGGCTCCGAAGGCTTCCAGGGCGGGGTCCTCCGCGTTCAGGCAGAGGGCGTCGCCCGGCCCCATGTTCTCGACGATCCTGATCTTGTCGGCGACGTAGTCCTCCATCGAGGCGTACACGTCGAGATGGTCAGGGGTCAGGTTGAGGACGACCGCTACGCGGGGCCGGAATGTCGCGATCCGCGCCAGCTGGAAAGAGGAGACCTCGATCACGTACCAGGAGGCGTCCGGCTCTTCCAGGATCGCCGTCGAGAACGCGCGTCCGATGTTTCCCGCGACGCTCGCGGCGATGCCCCCGGCGCGGGCGATCCGGCCCAGGAGCTCGGTGGTGGTCGTCTTGCCGTTGGTCCCCGTGACCGCCGCGATCGGCGCCTCGGCGAACCAGCTCGCGACCTCGATCTCGCTGAATATGGGGAGCGCCGCGACCGCCGGATCACGGAGGACCGGCGCCCGCGGGGGGATCCCGGGGCTCGTGACCACCCAGTCGCAGGTCGCGAGCCGCGCCATGTCGTGCCGCCCGAGCTCGACGTCCACGCCCACGCCCTCCAGGGCGGCCGCCAGCACGGCGGCATTCCCGCCCTCGCTCAGGTCGGAGGCGTACACGCGTGCGCCGCGCTCGGCGAGGAGCCGCGCGACGGCGCTCCCCGACTTCGCCAGACCCAAGACGCCCACGCGCGCGCCTTCGACTGCGACGGGCGCCCGGCTCATCGGAGCTTCAGCGTGGAGGCGGCGAGCAGCGCGCAGAGCACCCCCAGGATGTAGAACCGCATCACGATCTGCTCCTCGGCCCAGCCCGACAGCTCGAAGTGGTGGTGCAGCGGGCTCATCTTGAACACGCGCTTTCCCCGCCACTTGAACGAGATGACCTGGATGATCACCGACAGCGTCTCGAGCACGAACACCCCACCTACGATCACCAGCACGAACTCCATCTTGAGCAGGATCGCGAGCGTGCCGAACGCGCCGCCGAGGGCCAGCGAGCCTGTGTCGCCCATGAACACCTGCGCCGGATGGGCGTTGAACCACAAGAACCCGAGCGCCGCACCCAGGAGCGCCGCGCAGTACACCGTCAGCTCGCCGCTGCCCGGCAGGTACGGGATCTGCAGGTACTGCGACCAGTCCGCCCGACCGATGACGTACGCGAAGGCCGCGAACGCCGCCGCCGCGATGCCCGCCAGCCCGATCGCGAGCCCGTCGAGGCCATCGGTCAGGTTGACCGCGTTGGTGGCGGCGATCACGACGAAGATGATAAAGGGGATGTAGAGCCAGCCGAAGTCGACGAACCGCGTCTTGAAGAACGGAACCGCGGTCATCGTCGTCATTCCGCCGTGCACGGGCTCGAAGTAGAGCCACGCGCCCAGCACAACTCCGAACAGCGCCTGGCCCACGATCTTCTGCGTCGCGATGAGACCCTTCGATCGCCGCTTGACGACCTTCAGGTAATCGTCGAGGAACCCCAGGACACCCATCCAGACGGTCGCCACGAGGACCATCTGGATCCAGGGCTCGCTGATATCCGCCCACAGGACGGTCGGCACGACGATCGCGACGATGATCAGGACTCCGCCCATCGTCGGCGTGCCGGCCTTCCTCTGATGTGCCTGCGGCCCTTCCTCCCGGATCATCTGGCCCGCCTTCAGATCGCGCAGCTTGCGGATCACCCAGGGCCCCAGCACGAACGCCAGCAGGAGCGCCGTCACGGTCGCGTACGCCGACCGGAACGTGATGTAGCGGAAGACGTTGAAGAAGGCGTGCTGGTCCGCGAAGGGAAAGAGGAGGTGGTAGAGCATCAAGGCCTCGCAGCGGTCATCAGTGGGATCCGCCGTTGCCGTTGGCGGCCGGCGCGCCCTCGAGGCACGCGTCCCGGACCGGCTTGACCACCGTTTCCAGC
>JAICQP010000048.1 GCA_025937815.1 Gemmatimonadota bacterium | reverse complement strand
GCCGGGGCGGTTGTGGTGCGCGACCCCACGCACTTGTCGGCGGCCTTCGAGGTCCATCCGAGCTACACCCGCGAGGACAAGGAGCTGACCGGCCGCGGCACGGACCTCATGGAGTACGGGCCGCAGTTCTCGCGCGGGTTCTCGGCGCTCAAGGTGTGGGTCTCGCTCCTGGCGCACGGCTGGAGCGCATACTGCCGCAGGATCGAGCACGACGTCGAGCTCGCGCGCTATCTGCACAGGCGCGTGATCGGGCGGCCGGAGTTCGAGTCCATGGCGCCGGAGCCCCCTCTCTCGATCGCCTGCTTCCGGTACGTGCCCGAGGACCTCCGCGACGGAGGAGGGTCCGCGCGGTCGCCCGAACGGGACGCGTATCTCGACCGGCTGAACGAGCGGCTCATGAGCGAGATCCAGATGGATGGACGGGTGTTCCCGTCGAATGCCGTCCTGGACGGTCGATTCGTGCTCCGCGCTTGCATCGTGAACTTCCGCACCGAGGCCGCGGAGATCGACGGTCTCCTGGACGTGGCGGCGGAGCTCGGCGCTCGCATCGACGCGGAAATGAGAGCCTCGCAGGCTGTCGCGGAATCGTGAGCCGGAGCCAAGGCGATGCACGATCCGCGTGGCGGCCGTCTCCGATGCCGCGGCGCTGGCCTGGTCGCTGAGATCGGCGGCGAGGTAGCCGGGCTCGTCGTGGACGAAGCGTTCCGGGATCCGGGATCGGCAACTTCGAGAAGCGTCTGGAAGGAACCGCAGGCGCCGGCTAGACTTTTCCTCGACTGGGCCCTAGTTCAACGGCAGAACATCGGCCTTTGGAGCCGAGAATCCGGGTTCGAATCCCGGGGGCCCAACCATTCGACGGGAGGTGGACCGTGCTGTGGATGCTGGTGGTGGTGATTCTGATTCTGTGGGCCCTGGGGCTGGCCTTCGAGGTCGCGGGCGGGCTGATCCATCTGTTGCTCGTCGTGGCTCTGATCGTCATCGTCTATCGCCTGCTGACAGGCAGACGGGTGTGATCACGCCCCCTTGAGGGGCGCCACGGTGGCCTCCGACTTGCAGCCATCAGGGCTCCTCCCCTTCGGCGAGCGCGGATCCGCGCCCCGCGCCGGGCACGATGGACCTCGACGGCGACCGTGTGGAACGGTCGGGGAGAGCTCGTGGAACCGTTGAAGACCATTGAACTTGCGCGATTACGGGAGGGCCTGATCCCGCCTTCGCTGCACCTGTCCCGGCCAGACCGTGCGTCCCGGCCGGTCCGCGCCGTGCTGCTCGCGATTTCCCTCCTCGCGCTACCATCCTGCGATGACGACGTGGTCGGCAACGACCCCTCGAACGTCGCCGGCCGCTGGGTCTATCAGGCCGCCGAGCTGACGGGTCCGGAGGTGACGTGCACGACGTCCGAGATCGTGCTCACTCTGGTGCGAGCTCCCGGTTCGATCCGGCTCGACTCCCGTTTCGCGGGCTCGGCCTTCGCGTTCACGATGGAGTGCCGGCGGGACGAAAGGACCGCGACGCTGCTCTTCACCGAAGGAGCTTCCGTCGTGAACGGCGAGATCGATGAGGGGCTGGTGGCTTTCGACTTCGAGGCCCCGGACTTCATCCACACCGGAGAGGTCACCGAGGATTCCATGGGCGGGATCGTCGCCACCCGGCTCGATCTCACCCAGTCGTCGCTTTCGGATGCCGGCGTAGTGAACCTGATCGGGGAGTGGTCGGCGGTGCGGGACTGAGCCCGGAACCGCGAGCTCCCTGAACACCCGGCGGGTTCCCGCCGCCCGATCGCCGGCCACCCCTCGTTCCCGCTAGATTCTCCCGACTCTCTGTTCCGCTCCCGCAGCGAAAGCGAAGGCCGCCCCCTGAAAGCGGGTCCGCTCCCCATTCCCTACCGGCTCCTCCGTAGGATCCATACCCAGTACCGGCACTTCGTCATCGCGGCATTCGCGATCGCGGGGATCGCCGCCCATCTGATCCTCCGCTACGGCATGAACGTGGAGTCGATCGCCGGCGGGCGGCCGATCCAGGAGTGGCCTCTGATCGCGGTCTTCGTGCTGGGCGGCGTCCCGCTCGTCTACGAGCTCGGGCGCCAGCTGCTGCGGCGCGAATTCGGCTCCGATACGCTGGCCGGGATCTCGATCGTAACGGCGTTCCTGCTCCACGAGTATCTGGCTGGCGCTCTCGTCGTGCTCATGCTGTCGGGCGGCGAAGCGATCGAGGCGTTCGCGGTCCGCAGCGCGTCCTCCGTGCTCGCGGCGCTGGCCCGCCGCATGCCGAACGTCGCGCATCGCAAGGTCGGGGGAAAGCTCCAGGACGTCCCCCTCGCGGACGTCGAAGTCGGCGACAGGCTCGTCGTCTTCCCCCATGAGGTGTGCCCGGTCGACGGGACGGTCATCGAGGGACGCAGCGTCATGGACGAATCGTACCTGACCGGCGAACCCTACCTCATGTCCAAGACGCCGGGCTCCGAGGTGTTGTCGGGCGCCGTCAACGGCGATCACGCGCTGACGATCCGGGCCGACAAGCTGGCCGTGGACTCTCGCTATTCCAAGATCATGCGGGTCATGCGGGAATCCGAGCAGCGCCGACCGCGTCTGCGGCGCCTCGGTGATCAGCTGGGTGCGATCTACACCCCGCTTGCCGTAGGCATCGCGTTCGTCGCCTGGGTCGTGAGCGGCGAGCCGGTGCGGTTCCTGGCGGTGCTCGTCGTCGCGACCCCGTGTCCGCTGCTGATCGCCATACCGGTGGCGATCATCGGCGCGATCTCCCTGTCCGCGCGTCGTGGGATCATCATCAAGGACCCGGCCATCCTCGAGCGGGTGGACACCGTTCGGGTCGCGATCTTCGACAAGACCGGCACGCTGACCTACGGCCGTCCCGTCGTGACCGAGATTCTCGTGGCACCGGGATCCGAGCGCGACGCGGTGCTGACGCTCGTGGCGAGCCTGGAACGCTACTCCAAGCACCCGCTCGCAGCCGCCGTAATGCAGGCGGCGGAGGAGTCCGGGCTGGCGCTCCTCGAAGCGAGCGAGATCAGCGAGCTGCCGGGGCAGGGGATGCGCGGGACGATCGACGGGCATACCGTCCGGATCACGAGTCGCAAGGTGGCGCTGTCGGAGCAGCTTCCGGGTACGGAGCACCTTCCGCCCAGCGTGGAGGGGATGGAGGCGGTGATCCTGGTCGACGGGCGCTACGCAGCCGCGTTTCGATTTCGGGACGAGCCGCGGGACGAGGGTGTGCCGTTCATCCATCATCTTGGCCCCAGGCACCGGTTCGAGCGCGTCATGCTCGTCTCGGGAGACCGCGAGTCCGAAGTGCGCTATCTCGCCGACCATGTCGGCATCGACGAGGTCTATGCGAGCCAGACGCCGGAGCAGAAGCTGGAGCTCGTTCGGAAGGAAACCGAGCGGGCGCCTACGCTCTTCGTCGGTGACGGCATCAACGACGCGCCCGCGCTCACGGCGGCGACCGTCGGGGTCGCGTTCGGCGGAGGAGGAGAGATTCCAGCCGAGGCCGCAGGGGCCGTCGTTCTCGAGAGCTCGCTCCAGAAGGTCGACGAGCTCCTTCACATCGGGCGCCGGCTGCGAAGGATCGCGCTCCAGAGCGCCGTGGGGGGAATGGCGCTGAGCGTGCTCGGAATGCTGGTCGCGGCCGCCGGCTACCTGCCTCCCGTTGCGGGAGCGATCGCGCAGGAGGTCATCGACGTCGTAGTGGTGGTTAACGCTCTCCGGGTGGGGATCCCGCCAAGGACACTAACGGACTATCAGGCCCCTTGAGTATCGGGGGGATGTTAACGCTTCCTCCGGGTCCGTCGTATTCAACTGCACAGAACCGGCCGCAGGGTTTGCCGCGGCGCTCGTCTTCCACCGTCATTGAGGGGAGCATCATGAAGGCTTGGCTTGCGGTCTTTGCACTATGTGCGGCGTCGCTGGCGCCATCCTCCGCGCGCGCTCAGGCGCCTGTCGATTCGCTGGCGCTGGCGCGGCAGTACACGACCTGGCTCTACGCGGGCGAGGCGGACAGCCTCTTGGCGCACAGCACGGACGAGACGCGGAGCGAGGAGGGCGCGCGGGACAAATTCGTGCAGATGAGTCAGCTCATCGCCCAGCGGGCGGGATTCGAGCTCGAGGTCAGCGAGGAAACCTGGAAGCTGAGGAACGGCGACTGCCAGTACTGGCGGACGGCGCAGTTCTCCGCCATGGACGAGCCGCTCCTCATTCGCTGGGTCCTGGACCCGGAGGGCCGGATCGCGGGCTTCGGCGCCGGTCCCTATACCCAGGCGCCGCCGGTCGAGTCGGAGACATGCGCGCCGCCGGCGGGCTGACGGCCTCCGCCGCCGGCGGGTCGTTCCTCGGCCTCTCCGGGAGAAGGTAGCGGGCACGCGTCCACTCGTTTGCCGCGAGGGCGAGCAGACAACAGCCGAGCACGCCGCTGATCCAGGCGGGGCCGGCGATGGGGGCACGAACGGCGGCGGCGTACATCAGGCCGCCGCCGACCGCGAGCAGGGTCGCGCCCCGAGCCAGCCGGGCGGCCGATCCCACTGAGGTCGTCCACGCCGCCGCCGCGCTCGAGAGGCCGAGAGACTCGATGCGCGCGGCGAGGTCCTCACGGGGCGGACGGATGAGCCGCTGAATGCCGCGTACGAGGAGACCCGCCCCGAACCCAGCCACGATCCAGCGCCCGCGCGGCCGCGCGAGGGACCGCGCGAGCCGGGTAGGACCCTCGGCCGCCGCGGTTTCGTCTCCGAGCAGCAGATGCACCAGAAAGACGACCAGCGCTGCATTGAAGGCGGCCCCGACGAGATGGAGCGCGCGCCTTCGCCATCCGGCGCTCTCCGGATCGAGGAGCGCCAGCGTGAGGCGCGACGCCGCAAATGCCGACAGGCCTACTGCGAGGATCGCGATCGCCGCCTTGCCGAACGGCGCTTCCGCGATCGCTCGCACCGCCTCGCGCGCTCCCCCGGCCACGCCGGTCCCGCTCACCGCCCGCCACAGACCGAGCGTGGCCGCCGCGGCATAGATCGTCCCCTTGGCGGCGTGTCCTGCCCGTGTCGCGGCGCCGAGCCACCCCGCGGGTGGATTTCCCCTGTCCGCTTCGCCCATCGCACCAAGATGTCGGCGCCGACCCCCCGCCGCTATCAGCTCGAGGACCGGCGCCCGCGCTGTCCACCGAAAGCGCGCGTCTCATGCCGCGCCACCGCCGTCGTGCTGGTGGAACATGCGTCGGCTACCTTTCGCGGCCACCATGTCTGCCGGGATCTGGATCGCTCGCGTCCTCGCGCTGCTCGGCTTCGCCGACGCCGCCTATCTCACCGCGACCCACTACGCGGGATCCTCCGTGTTTTGCGGCGCCTCGGGTGGGTGCGAGACCGTCCTCTCGAGCGAGTTCGCGACGCTGGGCCCCGTGCCGATCGCGCTCGTCGGGGCCATGTATTACGGGCTGGCCAGCATGCTCGCCTGGACGCCAGGGGAATCCTGGTCTCGCACCACGGCATGGGTCCTGGCGGCGCTCACCGGGTTGGCGTTCGCGATCAGCGCGGTCCTCTTCGGGATCCAGGCCTTCCAACTCCATGCCTGGTGCCGTTTCTGCCTCGTCTCGGCCGCGATCACGACGCTCCTGTTCGCGACTTCGATCTGGCTTCTGCGCCGCGCTTGACCGTTCGCCATTCTTCCCATAGATAGGAAAAACGGGGGGGTGGCGATCATTCGCAAAACAACCGGATTGGTGGCGTTTCTTTCGGCTCTAGGGGCCTGCTCGGAGGCCTCTACGGGACCGCTCGGCCCCAGGAGTCTCAGGGAAGCGGCCGCTTCCGTCACGACCACGAACGTCATCTTCCCCGTAGACACAGACGCCTTCGTGCCGTGCGCGAACGGGGGGGCCGGCGAGATCGTGGCGCTGAGCGGTGACATACACGATCTCTTCCACTTCGTGATCAACGGGAACAGGTTCAAGGGGAAGGTCCACACCCAGCCGCAGGGGATTCGCGGTGTCGGCCTGACGACGGGGGACCGCTACCGTGGGACGGGGGTTACTCAGGAGACCTTCGGCGGCTCGCTGGTCAACGGCCAGGCGACCTCCACGTTCGTCAACAACTTCCGGATCATTGGGCAGGGACCGGAAAACAACTTCATGATCCACGAGGTCGTGCACGTCACGCTCAATGCCCACGGCGAGCTTACCGCGGTCGTCGATAATTTCAGCGTGACCTGCAAGTAGACTGGACGTCTACCCGGGGGGAAACAGGACCGCGCGGTCCTCACGCCGCGCCGGCCCGCCGGCGCCGGCGACCGCGAAGCCGCCGGGACCGTAGATCGACGCCGAGCCGTACTCGCCCTCCTTGTTGAGGGCGTAAAACGACACGTTGAAATCCGGCCGTCCGTCCGGGCGCTGCAGGCGCTCTTCCACGTTGTTCTCGGCGATCCTCCGGCATCCCGCGAGACAGGCCTCGGTGGGAGAGAGGCCGCGCCGCATCTCCTCGACGATCAGGAACGACGACAGGTTCAGGAGGTTCGCCTCGCCGCGACCCGTCGAGCCCGCCGCACCGACGTCGTTGTCGACGTAGAGTCCGGCGCCGACGATCGGCGAGTCTCCGACGCGCCCGGGAATCTTGAAGAACAGTCCCGACGTCGTCGTGACACCCGCGATGTTTCCCGCGGCATCCACGGCACAGCAATTGATCGTGCCGGTGGGACGCCTCTGCTCCGGGTAGAAGAGCTCGGGATTGTCAGCGATGATGCGTTGCGCCTCGGGAGTGAAAGCCGACACGTCAGGGGGCAGATAGTCGTCGTGGTCGGCCAGCGCTCCACGCCAGTAGAGCCAGATCTGGCGCGAGGTCTCCGTCAGCAGATTCTCTTCGACGAACCCGTTCTCCAGCGCGAATTGCCGGGCGCCAGCGCCCACAAGCAGCACGTGGTCGGTCGACTCCATCACGAGCCGGGCCACGCGCGAGGGGTACTTGAAGCCCTCGAGCGCGGCGACCCCGCCCGCGCGATGGGTCGGACCGTGCATGCAGCAGGAGTCGAGCTGTACCACGCCGAGCGCGTTCGGGAGACCGCCGTACCCGACCGTGTAGTCCTCAGGGTCCTCCTCCACCAGGTTCACGCCGGCGATGACGGCGTCGAGCGGATCGCCGCCGCCCTGGATTACCTCCAGCGCCCTGGCCACCGCCGCCTGGCCGTTGCTGCTGGCCACTACGACAGGGCCCGCCTGTCGTCGCGCCGAGCGCCGCGCGGGGCGCCAGGCGGCCCGGGCGGCGGCTGTCGGTCCCACCGCACCCGCGGCGACGCCCGCGACCGCTCCGGCGGCGAGAAATTCGCGTCGCGTGATGGAACCCATCGCTCC
The DNA here is from genome assembly GCA_025937815.1 of Gemmatimonadota bacterium. Taxonomy (GTDB): domain Bacteria; phylum Gemmatimonadota; class Gemmatimonadetes; order JACCXV01; family JAHWKZ01; genus JAICNR01. The sequence goes on along the minus strand of JAICQP010000048.1, from coordinate 11,981 downwards.
TCCTGTCAGGTGGCTTCGACGTTCCCGAAACGTCCGGTTCGCTCGTAGGTTTACCCCAATCCTCGGCCAAGCGAGGTTTCGACGCAAGGAGCAGTCAATGAGCGGCGACGAGCGGACAGGCGACCCCGCGGTCGACTTCCGCTATCTGCTGAGCCAGGTCTGGGGCGAGCCGCGGGATCGGAGGCAAGGTCCTCGCCTTCTTCCGGCGGCCCTCCTTATCTTCAATCGATACGTAGCTGACGAAATCCCATACCAAAGGTTGTGCCGTGAATCCTGCAATCGAGGAGCCGAGAACTCCGCCGGTGGAGTTCGCCTTCCTTCTTTCGCGAGTCCTGGGGGAGCCGAGGGACATCAAGCTCAGCGCCGGCGAGATGTCGAAGCGCCGCGACGATGCGGTGCAGTCGATCGTTCATTTCGCGTACGATAACGTTCCCTGGTACGGGCGTGTCATGAGCGCGCTCGGAATCTCTCCCGAAGACATCCAGTCCGCGCCCGATCTCTCGCTTCTGCCGATCATCGAGCACGACGATTTGCTCTCCAATTCCAAGGACTTCCTGCCACGCGGCGCTCGCGTGGAGGAGTTCGTCGAATTGAAGACGAGTGGTAGCTCCGGAGCTCCGCGCACGATCTATCACGACGTAGAGGGAATGATCGCGGGATGGGCGGTCAAGCTCAGGGAGCGGTCTCTCAGGGAGAAGTATGTCGGCGATCTCAAGAAGTACCGCTCGGCGTCTCTGTCGATGGAGGGCGACAGCGTCGAGAGGGTGCGAGCGCATATGCGGGTGAGCGCGCCGGCCGTCTGGAAGCTGCTACCAGATTCGCGCAAGTTCTCGGCGTTCGAGGATCCCGCCAGAGTCGTGGAAGGACTGCGGGAATGGCGCCCGGAGCGCATTTCCGGCTATGGCTCCGCGCTCGGACGCTTGTTCCGGTATGTCGTCGACTCCGGGATGGACTTCCCGCTCCCTCGCCTGGTGAGTTTCAGCTCGGACTCCCTCTCGAGCACGGAGCGGCAAATCATCGAGAAGCATTTCGGCGTTCCCGTCCTCGGTGTGTATGGCGCCACCGAAGCCTTCTCGATCGGATACGAGTGCGGCGAAGGCGAGGGCTACCACGTCAACGAGGACGCGGCGTTCGTTCGGATCGTCGATCGTGAGGATCGGGACGCGGAGCCGGGTGAGCCGGGCTCCTTGCTCGTCTCCAACCTGGTCAACCGCGGCACGGTGTTATTGAACTACAGGCTGGGGGACGTGGCTGCTCTGATTCCCGAACCTTGCCCCTGCGGAAGGTCGCTGCCCAGGATCCGGCTGCTCGAGGGACGCGACAACGCGTGGATAGAGCGTCCGGGCGCTCCGCCGGTCCATCCCTTTCGCCTTTCCGGTCCCCTCAATCGACTGGAAGTGGGCCGTTGGCAGATCGTGCAGCCGCACATCGATCGCCTGATCGTGCGGATCCTGCCGACTCCGGGCCAGGATCGCGCCGCGCTGGAGGCCTCGATTCGCGCGCTCGTTAGAGAGGTCGTGCGCCCGGATCTGGAGGCGGAGGTGGAGTTTCCCTCGGAGCTCGACCATACCCGGAGCGGGAAGGTCCTCTCCTTCGTTCGGTAGACGAGCCCGGTCGCTTCAGCCGCGACCCTGCGGGGGCGGGGGAATCTCGCCCACCGAGAGGAAGGCGAGACCGGAATAGAGCTCGCGGGTGCGATGAACAGGAAAGTGCCGAGCGACCGACTCCCATGGCCGGCGCTCCTCGAGATCGCGCGTCTGGCCGAAGCGCGCACGAATTCGCATCTGGACCTGGATTCGCCACTCGGGCCAGTCCTCGGGGATCTTGAAGTCATAGAGAACCAGCCGTCCACCGGGAGCGAGCGCTCTCGCCGCCCGGGCGATCACCTCATCGTACTCGGCTATCAGCGTGATGCCCGCGGTGGAGATGACTCGGGGGATCCCGGGGGGGAATTCGAAGGCTGCCGCATCCGCGTGCACCAGCTCCACGTTCTTCCAGTCGTGGCGGAGGATTCGCTCGGCTGCTTTTTCGAGCATCGCCGCCGTGAGATCGACCCCGATCACCCGTCCGCCCTCTCCGACGCGCTCGAGGATGCGCTCGAAGTTCAGCCCCGTGCCGCAAGCCAGATCGACGACGGTTTCTCCCGGCTCCGCCGCCAGCTCGTCCACGGCGGTGGCGAGATGCTCGAGATATCGGGAGCCGAAGATCTTTCGAACGGCATCGATGCTGCTGTCGTACCGCTTCGCCTCCCGTGAGTAGAGCTCTTCGATTTCTTCCTTGGAGAGCGGCATGTCGGGCGCGTCAGGCGTTGCGCTGGAGACTCTGGCGGACGCGGCCGCGTAGCTCACGGGAGGTATCGTCTCCCAGCGGTCCGATCCACTGGATCCCGCGCATGTACCAGGGCAGGTCCGGGATCAGAGGCCCGGCTCCGCCCGCCGGCGCGCTGGCGCCGAACACGATCCTCTGAACGCCGTGGAAGTAGAGGCTCGCGAGGCACATGATGCAGGGCTCCAGGGTCGAGTAGCAGGTCATGTCTCGCGCGCGGGACCACAGATCGTCCGGCACGGCGCGCAGGGCCTCGGTCTCCGCGTGCTTCCCGGGGTGACGAAGCGGCCGATAGACCGAGTTCCGGCCCTCCGCGACTACGCGCCCGTCGAGGACTATGACGGCGCCAATGGGCACGTTTCCCGCCCTTTCGGCCTCGAGCGCAAGCTCTCCGGCCCGCCGCAGGAACGCATCCTCGCCTGGCTCGAGCGCTCCGGTGCGGCGCGGTCGACGACCCAGCAGGTAGCGGGCGAACCGCCGTGCGCCGCGCAAGGTCCGCCGGCGGCTTGGCGGCTGGCCGTCGATCACTGCGTCGCGGTGGTGTCCGCGATCGCGTTCTGCCGCTCCGACAGGACGACGAGCGAATCGAAGGTCACGCTCACGACTCCCGGGGCCGACATGACCACCTCACGGGCGATGGACATCTCCATGCGCGACGGGACCTGCCCGAGCAGGCTGACCACCCCGTTCTCGCTGCTCACGTCGAGATCGATCCCCTCCCCGTCGAGGCGCGGGTCGGCATCCAGGCGAGTGCGGATCTCCCGTTCGATCGTCGAGTCGGGGACCGACATCACCGCCTCCCCCTGGGGGGCTTCTTCCGGAGCTGGCTCGTCGTCGCCGCCACAGCCCGCGGCGACAGCGGCCGCCACGGCCAGCGCCACGATCGCTCTTGCGTGCTTCATCGGACCTCGCTTTTCAGGGTTGATGTCCCGCGCTTCGCCACGGCGAGGTCGGGACGCTTGAAGAACGCCGCCCGGGGGGCCGATGTCAACGGCCGCCGTGCGCGGCGAAGTAGTGTACCACCCTCGCGAACGGCTCGGGTTCCTCCAGAAACGGGAAATGTCCGCTCTCCTGGAACTCCACGAACCGCGCTGTCAGCAGTCGCCCGCGAAACTCCAGTTGGTAGGCGGGCTGGACCACCCGATCGGACGCCCCGTAGACGACCAGCGACGGCACGCGGATATGCGGGAGTGCAGCCGAGAGGTCGTAGTTCTCGAGCCCGGCGGCGACCGCGCGATTCACCGCCCCGCTGAAGCTCACAACCGAGAGGAGGCTGTCGCGCTCCTGGTCCGAAAGAGTGTGGTGAAAGTAGAGCGGAAGCGCGAGCCGGAACCGCTCGCGCATCGCCGCGTCGTCGATCTCCCCGGACTGGATTTCCGCCAGCCTCCTCTGAACGTCGGGAGGAAGCTCGGTGGCGACGGCCTCGCGGTACCCGGCCATGAAGGCGCGCGTCGGCGCGCCTCCGAGCAAGATGAGCCGCGACAGGCGCTCGGGATGCTGGAGTGCGAACAGGATCGCGAGGACCGAACCGAACGAGTGGGCGAGCACGATCGGGCGCTCCAGGCCGAGGGCGGCGCGGACGCTCTCCACGTCGTCGACGTGGCGCGAAAGGGCCAAGGGTTGCTCGACGTCCGGCGCGCCGGACGCACCGCACCCGCGCTGGTCGTAGGCGACGACCCGCCGATCGGCGGCGAGCGCCCGCAATCCAGGACCCCAGACGTCGGGGTCGGGGAAGAAGTACCCCGAGCTCATGCCCGGCCCGCCGTGGATGCACAGGATCGGCTCTCCCTGACCGCTCTCCCGGACGCGGACCGCGAAGCCTTCAAGGGGGAGATCCCACTCTCTCACGTCGGGCAAGCTCACGGGGCTTCAAGATAGGCCGGCCGCGTGCAGCCGCCCGAATACGGGTGTCTGGCACCCTTCACCCCTACCTTGGATGTCGAAAGGAGGCTTCGATGAGCATCGTGATCTCGTGGGAAGGGAGCATGCGCTTTCGCGCGCGCACCGAGGACGGGCACGAGCTGGCCTTCGACGGAACTCGCGAGGTCGCGGCGTCGCCGACCGAAGGGCTGCTCGCGTCCCTGGGCGCCTGCATGGCGATCGACGTCGTGGACATCCTGAAGAAGGGCCGGCAGGACGTCGATCGATGCGACATCGAGCTCAAGGGCGAGCGCAGGAAGGACGCGCCGCGCAGGTTCACCCGAATCGGCATGGAGTTCCGGCTGGTCGGCAAGGAGCTCTCCCGCGCGCGCGTCGAGCGGGCCATCGATCTCAGCAGAACGACCTATTGCTCGGTCTTGCATACGCTGGCACCCGACGTGGAGCTGGAAATCGAGCTGACGATCGAAGAGCGCGCCTAGCGCAGCCCATTCACGCGGGCGGGGCCTCGGCCGGTAGGAACGCCAGGCGCACGAGCTCGCGGGCCGCTTCACATTCCTCGCGGCTCCCGAGGAGGGCGATGCGGTCGCCCGGATGGATGGGTGTCTGGGGCCCGGGGCGGGGGTCGACCGACCGGCCGTGGATCACGGCCACGACAGCGGCGGCGGTAGCCGTGCGGATCTGCAGCTGTCCGACCGTCCTCTCGCCCGACCCCGGCTCGCCGGACACGGTGAACCACTCGATCGATACCGGCGACCGGTCGTGACCGAGCTCCTCGAGGATCGAGTGATAGCGGGCCGAGAGGCCCCCCTCCCACATCGGACCATAGAGATCGTCGCGCACCGCGTCCGTGAATCGCTGGACCTCCGCAACGGATTTTCCGTAGTGGGACAGGACCTGGCGCACCATTTCCAATCCTGCCTCCATTTCCGGCTGCACCGCCTCGTACACCCCGAGGTTCGCGAGCTCGGCGAGTTGCTCCGGATACAGCGCGCGGGCGACGATACGCAGATCGGTGTTCACCGCACGCGACTTCTCGATCGTCACGCGCGCGGAGACCGCGTCGGATATCGCCACGAGCATGAGGCGCGCCTGGCGGATCCCGGCCGCCTCCAGGACTTCGATGTGCGAGCTGTCGCCCCAGACGGTGGACAGACCCGCGTCCCGCGCCGATTCCGCGAGCACGTGATCGATCTCGACAACGACGAACGGCACATCGACCTGGCGCATGACCGTGGCGGCGGCCCTGCCGGAGCGGCCAAAGCCGACGACGACGACGTGGCCGCCGAGATCCCCCGGAAGATTGAACGTCTCGAGGCGGACGGCGGAGTGGCGCAGCCGGGTCCATCCCGCGTAGAGCGCGTCGGCCAGTCGAGCGAGGCTGGGAGAGAGCATCATCGTCACCAGCGTCATCGTCAGAGCCATCCCGTACTGCTCCTCCGTCAGCGCGCCCGACCCCACTCCGGTCCTGGCCAGCAGGAACGAGAACTCGCCCACCTGCGCGAGCCCCAGGCCCACCACCCAGGGCACAGCGTCTCCGTAGCCGAATGCACGGGTCAGTCCGCCGGTGACCCCCGCCTTGACCACGACCACGAACACGACGGTGGCGATCACGAGCAGCGGGTTCTCGAGCAGGTAGCCCGGATCGAGGAGCATGCCGGCCGAGGCGAAGAACACGAGCCCGAAGACGTCCCGGAGCGGGATGATCTCTCCCAGGGCCTGGTGGCTGAATTCGGACTCCCCGAGCACCATCCCTGCGACGAACGATCCGAACGCGAACGACAAACCGAAGAGGTAGGTGCCGTAGCCGATTCCGACCCCCAGCGCGACGACGGAGATCAGGAACAGCTCCCTGGAGCCCCAGCGGACGATTCGCTTGAGAAGGAACGGCATCACGCGGGTGCCGACCAAGAACATGGCGGCCAGGAACAGAGTGGCCTCGAGGAGAGCGAGGCCGAGCGCTGGCAGCGCGCGGTCGATGTCCCCCAGCCGGGGCAGAGCGATCAGCATCGGCACGACGGCGAGATCCTGCACGACCAGAAGCCCGATCATCGCCCGCCCGGACAGCGACGAGGTGCGCCCCTGCGCCATCAGCGTCTTGAGAACGACCATCGTGCTGGAGAGCGAGATCATGGCCCCCATCCACAGCGAGGGCAATCGCTCCCATCCCAGGACCGCCTCGAAGAAGGCGAATCCTATGGCCGAAGTCAGGATGATCTGGATCGGTCCTCCGAGGAGGGCCAGCTTGCGCACGGGCAGGAGGTCGGCGAACCGCAGCTCCAGGCCGAGCGCAAACAGGAGCAGCGCGACGCCGATCTCGGCCAGCAGTTCGACGTTGTGGATGTTGCTCACGCTCGGGCCCGGGATGTGCGGTCCGACGATCACGCCACCCAGGATGTAGCCGATGAGGAGCGGCTGTCCCAGGCGGTGAGCGACCAGGCCGCCCGCCAGGCCGGCCAGCACGACCAGAACGAGATCCGCGGCTATGCCCATGGAATAGCGCAAGATGGGCGGTACCGCTCACGGGGAGCAAGGACGCATCCGGCGGTTGACGCGCTTTCGGAGCGGGACTTACCTTCTTGGGCCGCTGATCGGGCGTTTCTTTCTATCGGGATCACTACCGACAAGCATACGGGAGCACGAGAGGTTGGGTGCCAACCACGAACTCCGGTTGCTGACCGGAAGCGCGAACCCCGATCTGGCGCAGGAGATCGCCGATCAGATGGGTACGCGGCTGACGGACGTCGAAGTCAGTCGGTTCGCGGACGGGGAGATCTTCGTAAAGATCAACGAGAACGTCCGCGGGCGGGACGTGTTCATCGTCCAGGCCACGAACCCGCCGGCCGACAACTTGATAGAGCTGTTGCTCCTGATCGATGCGGCGCGCAGGGCGTCGGCGCACAGGATCGCGGCGGTGCTGCCGTATTACGGCTACGCGCGGGCGGACCGCAAGGACCAGCCACGGGTCGCGATCAGCGGCAAACTGTTCGCGAACATGCTGGTCCACGCAGGCGCCGATCGCCTGATCACGATCGATCTGCACTCGCATCAATTGCAGGGATTTTTCGACATTCCGGTCGACCACCTGTACGCGTCGCCCGTATTTCTGGATTACTTCCGGGCCAAGGACCTCGGAGAAGTGGTGGTAGTGGCGCCGGACGTGGGCGCCGCCAAGATGGCGCGGGGTTTCGCGCGCCGGATGGACGCTTCCATGGCGCTGATAGACAAGCGCCGGCCCAAGCCGAACGAAGCCGAGATCGTCCATCTGGTCGGCGAGGTTTCGGGCAAGGCGGCGATCCTCATCGACGACATGATCGATACGGGCGGGACGTTCGCGCAGGCCGCTCATGCGCTGAAGAAGAACGGAGCGATTGCGATATATGGATGCGCCACCCACGCGCTGTTGTCGCGTGACGCGAGCCGCAAGCTGCAGGAGGCGCCGTTCACGGAAGTCTGCGTCGCCAACACCCTGCACGTTCCCGAGGCGCGGCGCTTTCCGAACCTGAAGGTGCTTTCCATCGCCGGCTTGCTCAGCAAGGCGATCAAGTACAATCACGAATTTCAGTCGGTCTCGTCCCTGTTTCCGGAATGAGCTCGACGCGATACCGCGGGACCTGCGCCCGCGCACTTTCATAACCCGTTAGGAGGAGCTCGAAGATGGCTACCACAGCGACCATCAGCGCCCGTTCGCGAGAAAGCCGCGGGAAAGGCGCCGCGCGCCAGACGCGAAGAGAGGGCCGAATCCCCGCGGTTCTCTACGGCCACGGCGAGGACTCCGTGTCTCTGAGCGTGGATGCCAACGAGCTCCAGAAGCTGGTGCATTCGATCTCGATCGAGAACACGATCGTGGATCTCGACCTGGGATCGGGCGAGCCGTACAAGGTGCTGATCCGTGAGCTCCAGCGGCATCCCTTCCGCGACGAGTTCGTGCACATCGATTTCTTTCACGTGGCCATGGACGAGAAGATCCAGGTGGAGGTCCCCATCGTCCTGATCGGCACCCCCACGGGTGTCAAGAACAAGGGCGGAGTGCTCGACCACCAGCTCCGGGAGCTCGAGGTGTTCTGTCTCCCGGGGAGCATCCCGGAGAAGATCGAGCTGGATGTGTCCAACCTCGACATCGGCGACTCGATTCACGTTAGCGACATCCAGCTGCCCGACGTAGAGATCCTCACCGAGCTCGACCGCGCGGTCGTGGCAGTTCTGGCTCCGACGGTCATGGAGGTCGAGGAAGTGGCCGAGGAGGCGCTGGCCGAGCCCGAGGTCATCGGTCGCGGCAAGGAGGCGGAGGAAGGGGAAGAGGCGGGCGGGGCCAAGCGCGAGCGCGAGGAAGGGAAAGAGTAACGCCCTGGCGCTGCGCGCGATCGTCGGGCTCGGGAATCCCGGCCCGGAGTACGCGGAGACCCGTCACAATCTCGGGTTCTGGATCGTGGACGGCCTGGTGGCTCGCTGGAAGGCCGGCCGTTGGCTGCGCGCCGGATCGCGTTCCGAGACCCACGCCGTCGTGGACGGCCGGGAAATCACGCTCGTGAAGCCCATGACGTGGATGAACAGGTCGGGAGCCGCCGTAGCCGGCCTTCGCGACGAGCTCGCGTGCGAGCCGAACGAGATCCTGGTGTGCTTCGACGAGCTGGCCCTTCCGCTCGGCAAGGTCCGGCTGCGCCCGCGTGGCTCCCACGGCGGGCACAATGGGATGCGGTCGATCATCGACCGCCTCGGAACCACGGAGTTCCCGCGCCTGAGGGTGGGCATCGCCCCGCTGTCCGTCACCGTGGAGGACGGCTCCGATTTCGTCCTGTCTCCGTTCACTCGCGAAGAGCGTCCCCTCGCCGAAGAGGCCGCGGTTCGCGCCGCCGATGCCGTCCACTGCGCCGTTACGGAAGGCCTGCTCACCGCCATGAACCGCTACAACCCGGAACCTTCTTAGAGGAGTCGCCGTGGAAACGTTTGCATCGTCCGCTTCCGCCTGGGGCCTGCTGGGGCTGCTAGTGGCCTGGGTCATCTATGTGTACCTGAAGCGACAGTCGCCTGGAAACGAAACGATGCGCGATCTGGCGCACCAGATCCGGTCGGGAGCCATGGCGTTCCTGAAGCGCGAGTACTCGGTGCTCGTCCCGTTCGTCATCGTGGTCGCGGGACTGCTGGCACTGGCCGTCGGGTGGCGGACGGCGGTCGCGTACATCGCTGGCGCCGCGTGCTCCATCCTGGCGGGGCTCTTCGGGATGAGCGCCGCCACGGAAGCGAACGTGCGGACGTCCGAGGCGGCGAGGTCCCAGGGCCAGGGCCCCGCGCTCCGGATCGCGTTCTTCGGCGGTGGGGTGATGGGTCTCTCGGTGGCCTCGCTCGGCCTCCTCGGGATCGGTCTGGTGTTCCTGTGGGTCGGCCGCGTTGCCGAAACCGAAGCGGCTTTCCGGATCTTCTCCGAGATCATCGCCGGATTCGCCATGGGAGCCTCCTCGATCGCGCTGTTCGCGCGCGTAGGGGGCGGGATCTACACCAAGGCCGCGGACGTGGGCGCGGACCTGGTGGGGAAGGTCGAGGCCGGAATCCCGGAGGACGATCCGCGCAACCCGGCAACGATCGCCGACAATGTGGGCGACAACGTCGGTGACGTGGCGGGGATGGGAGCCGACATCTTCGAGTCGTACGTGGGCGCGGTCATCGCCACGATCGCTATTGCCGCCACGAGCTCCGTGATCCTTCCCGAGCAGCGGATGGCGGCGGTCGCGCTGCCGATCGTGCTCATCATCGTCGGGCTGATCGCATCATTGATCGGTGTCGCCGCCATGAAGCTGCTCGAGCGGTCGAACCCGGCCTCCGCCCTGCGCAACACCACGTTCATCGCGGCTGGCCTCTTCCTGGTGGCCTCGTACTTCGTGACCGTGCAAATGAACGTGTTCGCCGGCAGTTCCGAGTTTGGCGCCGCGGGGCCGTTCTGGGCGCTACTGGCCGGAACGCTGGTCGGCATCGCCATCGGGCTGGCGACGGAGTACTACACGTCATCGAAGCCCGTGAAACGCATCGCGGCCGCCTCCGAGACGGGATCGGCGACGAACATCATCGCCGGCCTGGCGGTCGGGATGGAGTCGGTGGTCATCCCCGTGCTCCTGATCTGCGCCGCGATCTGGGTATCGTTCGAGACGGCGGGTCTCTACGGCATCGGCATAGCGGCCGTGGGGATGCTCGCCACAGTGGGAGTCACGATGTCGGTCGACGCGTACGGCCCGATCGCCGACAACGCGGGCGGCATCACCGAGATGAGCGGCCTCGGCAAGGAGGTGCGCGCGATCACCGACGGTCTGGATGCTCTCGGCAACACCACGGCCGCAATCGGCAAGGGCTTCGCGATCGGCTCAGCGGCTTTGACCGCGCTGGCCCTGTTCTCGGCGTACGCCTCGGCGGTGGGGCTCAGAGAGACGGGGATAAACCTCATCGACCCCGCCGTGGTGATCGGGATGTTCGTGGGCGGGCTGCTGCCGTTCCTGATCGCGGCCCTGACGATGACGGCCGTGGGACGCGCGGCGGAGGGGATGGTCGCCGAGGTGCGGCGACAGTTCCGTGAGATCGCCGGGCTGATGGAAGGGACCGCGAAGCCCGACAGCGCGCGCTGCGTCGACATCTCGACCCGCGCCGCGCTCAGGGAGATGATCGCCCCCGGGATCGTCGCCGTGCTCGCGCCGGTCGTCGTGGGCAAGATCCTGGGAGTGGCCGCGCTGGGAGGAATGCTGGCCGGAGCCACGCTCTCCGGCGTCCTGCTCGCCCTGTTCATGGCCAACGCCGGCGGGGCGTGGGACAACGCCAAGAAATACATCGAGGGCGGCGTCATGGGGGGAAAGGGATCGGCGGCCCACAAGGCGGCTGTGGTGGGCGACACGGTGGGCGATCCGTTCAAGGATACCTCCGGCCCCTCGATGAACATCCTGATCAAGCTGATGAGCGTGGTTGCGCTGGTCCTCGCCCCCTGGTTTGTCGGCGGCTGAGGGCGGCCCATCTGCTGCGTTGCGCTTCGTCGCTTTTCCTGCGGCGTGGATTTCGCCACGCCTCGGAAAAGGCTCCTCGCGCGCCTTGCATCTGGGCCACCCTGAGCCGCCTCCGGGTCCCGGCGGCTGAGGGCGGCCCACCTGCTGCGTTCCGCTTCGTCGCTTTTCCTGCGGCGTGGGATTGAGCCGCCGCCGGCGAACCCCACCTGACCAGACCGGACGACATCCGACTTTGGGCCCGTTCCTCCGCCAGTTGCGGGGATCGTCCGGGATGCGTACCTTGTGCATAGTCACGGAGGTGCGCCATGGTCGAAGCGGGAGGAGCGGCCCCGCGAGGCGACGGCGAAGAGCTCGAGGGCTGGCTGAGCGCTGCCCTGGCGGTCGGCAGAGATCGCCTCGGCCTCTCGCTCAAGGCGGCGTGTCGCGAGCTGGCCGGCGTGTCGGACAAGACGCTGATGAAGTGGGAATCGGGCGAGCGCCTGCATCCCCTGACCTATGCGATCGAGCTCGCGCGGCGCGACGAGGTCACGCGCTCCATGCTCATCCAGGCCCTGCGCAACGACGGCGCGGGCCAGGGCATCGCGCAGGAGACCGACGGCAAGGTCGCCCGGAGCCGGCCCGGGGGCTGATCGGGGCTCCTTCCCGGGGCTCCAGCCGAGGCGTATACTGACCGCGTCCGTTTCGGAGCCCGCCGGGTCCACGCCTCCCTTCCCAAGGATTCATCAACCATGCAAGTCGGCATCGTGGGACTTCCCAATGTCGGGAAGTCGACGCTCTTCAACGCCCTGACGGCGGCGG
>JAICQP010000102.1 GCA_025937815.1 Gemmatimonadota bacterium | reverse complement strand
GTCGGCGCGATCGACTTCTCGGGCCCTGTCACCGAGACGCGGCTCACCAGCCTGACCTATACCACGCCGGATGGGACGTGGCGGATGGAGGAGGGGAGCCAGCTCGTGCTGGCGCAGGGGCGCGTGACCGCGAGCAACCTCCGGGTGACCCAGGACGGCCAGACGCTGCGCGCGGAGGGCGTGTTCGCGTTCGAGGGGCAATCAGACCTCCAGTTCGCGGCCGAGAACATCCAGCTCGAGGACGTCGCCCGGCTGGGCGGGCAGCCGGCGGGCGACTGGCAGGGGATCGCCAACGTCTCCGGCACGCTCCGGGGTACGCGGCAGTCTCCGATCATCGACGCCAGCGGACAGGTGTCCAGCGGGATGATCCGCGGGTTCCGCTTCCACAGCATCGGCGGTGAGATGAGCTACGCGGAGGAGATCGCCGAGGTGGACCTGACGATCGCGACGCCGACGGAGGAGCATCGCCTGGTCATGACCGGCACGGTGCCCATCGACCTGTCGCTCGCATCCGTGACGGACCGGCTTCCCGAGCGGCCGGTCGACCTCCAGATCCGCGGCGAGAACACCGACCTCTCGATCCTCGCCGCAATTATCCCCGGGTTGACCGATCTCGAAGGTCCGGTGGACATCCGCGTCGACATCACCGGGACGAGCGGAGCTCCGCGCTTCGCGGGAGCGGCCGTGCTCGACGGAGGGAAGCTGACGATCCCTCAGACGGGCGTGACGTACGAAGACCTGCGCGGGACGATCCGCTTCGACAACGACCAGATCACGATCGACGCCCTCACCGGCACCGACGGCGCCCGAGGGACGTTCGAGATCGCCGGGCGGGTGGAAATGCAGGACCTGCGCCTGGGGAACCTCGACATGCAGATGAGCGCCACCGATCTGCAGGTCATGGATCTCAGCCGTCAGGACGTCCAGGTCCATGCCGCGATCGACGTCAGCGGGACGACCGCGGCGCCCCTTCTCACCGGTCGCGTGGTCGTCGACGAGGCCATCTACCGCATGCCCGAGCGCAGGAACAAGGACGTCATCGATCTCGACGAGGCGGTCATCTACGTCGACATCCCTGGTGTGGTCCGGTCCGATGAAATCATCGAGCGATCGCCGTCCCTGTGGGACCGCAGCCGGCTGGACATCGAGATCGAAGTCACCGACGACGCGATCCTCTCGTCGAGCAACATGCGCGTGGAGATCTCCGGCGACCTCTCCCTATTCAAACCGGGACAGAGCCCGATGCCGACCCTGTCCGGCACGCTCCAGGTGAGGCGCGGGTACTACGAGGAGTTCGGGAAGCGGTTCACGATCGACGGCGGCGAGGTCTTCTTCTACGGCACGCCCGAGCTGAATCCAGGCCTTCACATCGTGGCCTCGAACACGGTCGAAGGCGTTCAGGGCATCGGGGACGTGCTGGTCCAGATCACCGTCGGCGGTACGCTGCAGAACCCGACCATCGATCTGGCATCGACGCCGCCCTTCGACAAGTCCGAGATCATCGCGATCGCTCTGTTCGGCACGCCGACACCGAGCGCGGGGCAGCAGGGGCAGTTCACCGAAACGGTGCGGGACCTCGTGACCGGCACCGCGGCGTCCTCCATCCTTCGCAACACCTTGACCAGCGAGCTCAACATCGACGTGTTCGAGATCTCGCAGCGGCAGCTCGAGGAGGGCGACAGCGCGACTCTGTTCCGCGTCGGGAAGTTCATCAGCCCCGACGTCTTCGTGTCCTTCGAGCAGCAGGTGGGGGGCCAGGAGGACCACCAGGCGATCGGCCTGCGCTATCAGATGACGGATCTGTTCAGCGTGGAGGCGACGGTGGGCTCGCGGGAATCCGGTGTTGATCTCTTTTGGGAGTACACCTATTAGGATCGATGAAAACCGCCCATCAGGGCCATTTTGATCGATCCACGATATCCCTCATGAGCTGTCGCTCGGGGACCTGGTAGGGGGAAAGGGGTATAATCGGGTCATGAACATGCTGAAGACGGTTCTCTTGATGACGGTTCTGACCGCCGCGCTGGTGCTCGTGGGCGGTTGGGTAGGAGGGGAGGGCGGCGCGCTGGTGGCGCTGGTCGTGGCCGGCGCGATGAACTTCGGGTCCTACTTCTTCTCGGACAAGATCGTGCTCCGCATGTACCGCGCCCGCGAGGTGACGCGCGCCGAGGCGCCGGTCCTCTACGAGGTGGTGGAGTCGCTCTCGCGGCGCGCCGGGCTTCCGGTTCCGCGCGTGGCGATCATCCCCGGACAACAGCCCAACGCCTTCGCCACGGGGCGGAACCCCGAGCATGCGGTGGTGGCGGCGACGGAGGGGATCCTGCAGATCCTCGATCGCGAGGAGCTCGAGGGCGTGATGGCCCACGAGCTGGCCCATGTCCGGAACCGCGACATGCTGATCTCGAGCGTGGCCGCCACGCTGGCGGGCGCGATCATGGTGCTGTCCCGCTTCGGGCTCTTCTTCGGCGGTGGGGACCGGGATCGGGGAGGTGGCGCGCTGGCGCTTCTGGTCGTGATCCTGGCGCCGATCGCGGCGATGATCATCCAGGCGGCGATCAGCCGGTCACGAGAGTTCGCGGCGGACGCGGGCGGCGCGGAGATAAGCGGCAAGCCGAGAGCGCTGGCCTCCGCGCTCCAGAAGCTCGAGGCGACAGCCAGGCGGGTGCCGCTCCAGGGTAATCCTGCGACCGCGCACATGTTCATCGTCCACCCGTTCCGGGGCGGTGGGATCGGCAAGCTGTTCAGCACGCACCCGCCCACGGAAGAGCGCGTGGAGCGACTCCTGCAGATGCGCGGCCTCGGATAACGCTCGGGAGCTCGCGCCCGGAACGGAAGCATCCTCTGCGCATCGCCGTCGTCTACAATCCCGTCGCCGGACGCGGGGCGGCCAGGCAAGCGGCCGCCCGGCTGGCAGCCCTTGCCGCCGCTCACGGCGACCGCATCGACCTGCTCGGCACAGGACGGTCGATCGACGCCCGGACCGCAGCTCGCCGAGCCGTGGAGGCGGGGGCGGAACGCGTCGTCGCCATCGGCGGGGACGGGACGGTGGTCGAGGCGGCGGCCGGCCTGCTGGAGCTCTCCGACCCACCGCCCCTCGCCATCGTCCCGCAGGGCACGGCGAACCTCCTGGCGCTCAACCTCGGAATTCCTCATGACCGGGAGTCGGCGATCCAGACGGCATTCTCGAGCAAGGTCGTGCGGATCGACTGCGGCCGCGCGAACGGCGAGCCGTTCCTCATCGCCGTCGGGGCCGGCGTCCACGCCGACGCGATCGCGCGCGCGGACCGGAGCTCCAAGCGGCGCTGGGGCGTGGCGGCGTACGGCATCGCCGGCTGGCACGCGACCCGCGGCGTCACTCCGGCGCGCTTCGCCGTCGAGATCGACGGCGAGGAAATCGAACTCGAAGCCACGACCGTGCAGGTCATGAACGTGGCATCCGTGATTCGCCGTGGATGGGAGTTCGCGCGCGGAGTTTCCCCGATAGACGGCATCCTCGACGTGGTCGCGCACCGGGCATCGAGTCTGGCCGAGCACATCGTGACCGCGGCGGCGGTGGTGAGCGGCGCGCCGACAGCCACCGACCTCGTCGTTCACCGGCGTGGGCGGCAAGTGCGGGTCGACGTGGATCCCCCGGCGACCGTCCAGCGCGACGGGGAGATCGCGGGCCGAACGCCGGTTCTCATCGACGTCCTCCCCCGCGCTCTGCCGGTGGTCCTTCCCGACCACAGCCCATGGTCGTCATGAGCGAGCGTACGACGCTCGCGGCGCTGCTCGTCGTGTGGGCCATAGGTGCGGCCCTGTTCCCCGTCGGGGGAATGGTCCACTTCCTCCTCATCGCGGTGATCATCGTGTTCCTTGCCGGCAGGTTCGGCCGCCAGGGGTAGCTGCGGAGCTTCCTCGCCGCACCTGGTGTGTCGAGCAGCCGACACTTTTCGATCGCGCATCTCCCCCCGCCCCACTTCCACCGTCCGCAAGACACTGCGGCACACATCTCGCCATTGGGCCATCGGTCGCCGCTCCCCGCAACACGGACACGGGAGGAAACCGATGGAATCGAAGATCCCGAGCACGCGGGCCGCGAATAGCCGTACCGCGACGCGCCGCAGCTCCGTGCTCGCGCTGGCGGCCGCGCTTCTGTTCACGAGCCTGTTCGTCGACGTGGGTGTGGCCCGCGCCGAGTACCCCGCGGGGTGGGAGGATCCCGATCTCGGCGACCTGGCCGGCTGCGTCATCACCTGCGCGTCCTTCTTCGGCTCCAAGGGGTCGGCGGCCATCCGCTACGGGCTCGCCGGCAGCTGTATCAGCTGCGCGTGGGACCAGTTCGTCGAGATCAACGACTGGATCCAGGCGAACGACGACGGATCATCCTGCTACAGCGGGATGTTGGGGAATCCCTGCCCCAACTCGCCGTACTACGGCCAGTGATTCTTCGTCCCGCACCACATTCTCTGCTGGCGGCGGCGCTGATCGCCGCCAGCCTGGGCGTCGGCACCTGGAAGGTCGTGGAGGTCCGACGCGAGAACGATCGGCTCGACCTTCAGGCGAAGACGTGCATGGCGCGGAACGAGGCCATTCTGGACGTGCTGCGGACGGCGAATCGGAACCGGGTGGCGGCGACGAGAGGCGCTCCCTGATCCGTGCGCTCGCACTGGGGGCGGTCGCCGCGTGGGCGATCGGCGCGATCGCCATGCCGATGGCCGCGTGGATCCGGCTGCGCGCGGGCGGGCGCCGCCGGGTCGTCGCTATCGTGGCTTTCGCGGCCGGCCTCGTCGCGCAGGTGGCATGGCTCTACGAGGTCGCCGCCGATGGCCTGGGGGCGATCCTGCAACCCGAGGCGGGAATGAACGGCTGGGGAGCCTGGTCGCTCGGAGTCGCGGGCCTGGCCGCCCTCCTGTCCGGCATCTCGGCGGCGTGGGGGCGAGGGCTGCGCGGCCTTCTCGATCCCGATCGGGCCTTCGAGGTCGCGATCGGTCTATTCGGCGTGGGCGTCCTGCTGCAGCAGATCGCTCGGGCGCTCGCCTGACGACCCCGGCGCTCTGGAGCTCGATTCGGCGGGTTTGAACGGCGGGTCCCGGCCGGCTAGCTTCACCCGGCTATGGCCGAAGTTCTCCGCATCCAGGGCGCCCGCGAGCACAACCTCAAGGACCTCGATCTCGAGCTTCCGCGCGACCGACTCGTCGTTCTGACGGGGCTGTCCGGCTCGGGCAAGTCGAGCCTCGCCTTCGATACGATCTACGCCGAGGGCCAGCGCCGCTACGTCGAGTCGCTCTCCGCCTACGCCCGTCAGTTCCTCGGCGTCATGGAAAAACCGGACGTCGACTACATCGAGGGGCTCTCTCCCGCCATCGCCATCGAGCAGAAGGCTGGCGCGCGGAACCCGCGCTCGACCGTCGGCACGGTCACCGAGATCTACGATTACATGCGCCTCCTCTGGGCGCGCATCGGGATCGCCCACTGCCACAACTGCGGGCGGCGCGTGGAGCGCCAGTCCGTCGACCAGATCGTCGACGCCATCCTCGAATGGCCCGAGGGGCGGCGAATCCAGATCCTCGCCCCGCTGGTCCGCGGCCGGAAGGGCCAGTACAAGGAGGTCTTCGCCGAAGCGCGGCGCGAGGGGTTCGTGCGCGTGCGGGTGGACGGCGAGGTCTACGACATCGAGAGCGTGCCGGCCCTCGCCAAGAACCGGAAGCACGAGATCGAGGTCGTCGTCGATCGACTGACCGTCGATCCGCGCTATCGCCAGCGGCTCGCGGACTCGGTCGCCACCGCGCTCGACCTGGGCGGCGGGATCGTCAACGTGCACGTCCAGTCCGACGACGGGGAACAGGAGCGGCTCTTCAGCCGCGACCTGGCCTGCGTCCATTGCGGAATCAGCTACGAGGAGCTGGAGCCCCGCATGTTCTCGTTCAACAGCCCGTACGGCGCGTGCCCGGCCTGCGGCGGGCTCGGCACACGCATGGAGGTCGACCCCGACCTCGTGCTGCTCGACCCCCGGATCTCGATCCTGGAGGGGGTCGTCAAGCCATGGGGGGAGCCGCGCGGCCAGCTCGCGAACACGGTCCTGCCCTCGCTGGCGGCGGAGTTCGGCTTCGACCTCAACACGCCGTGGGGCGAGCTCCCCGAGCCGGTGCGGAAGATCCTGCTCCACGGGTCTGGCGACCGGAAGATCACGTTCCGCTACACGGCCCAGAAGAAGAAGGGGACGTACGCCGGAACGTGGGAGGGGATCCTCGGCCAGCTCCAGCGGCGGCACGAAGAGACCGAGTCCGACTCGGTTCGGCGCCAGGTCGAGGAGTTCATGGCCGAGCTGCCGTGCCACTTCTGTGGGGGAAAGCGGCTCAAGCCGCAGGCGCTCGCGGTCCAGGTGGGGGGCCGCGGGATCGGAGACGTCGTCGGGATGCCCATCTATGCCACCCGCGACTTCTTCGAGCGCATCGAGCTGTCGCCGCGGGACCTCGAGATCGCCGGGCAGATCCTCAAGGAGATCCGCGAGCGGCTCCAGTTCCTGGTCGCGGTGGGGCTCGACTACCTGACCCTAGAGCGTTCGGCGGGGACCCTGGCGGGTGGGGAATCCCAGCGCATCCGGCTCGCTACCCAGATAGGCAGCCACCTGGTCGGCGTCCTGTATGTGCTGGACGAGCCGTCGATCGGCCTCCACCAGCGGGACAACGGCCGGCTGCTCGAGACGCTGAAGCGCCTCCGCGACCTGGGGAACACGGTCCTCGTCGTCGAGCACGACGAGGAGACGATCCGCTCGGCCGACTGGGTCGTCGACCTGGGGCCCGGCGCCGGACGCGAGGGCGGGCACGTCGTCGCGCAGGGCACTCCGGCCGAAGTCGAGTCCGCGCCGGATTCGATCACGGGGGCGTACCTGCGCGGAGAGCGCTCGATCGCCGTGCCGGCGACCCGGCGAGAGGGCAGCGGAGCCGCGCTCGTCGTGGCCGGTGCCCGCGAGCACAACCTGCGCGACGTCACGGTCGAGTTCCCGCTCGGGCGCTTCGTGTGCGTGACGGGAGTGTCGGGCTCGGGCAAGTCCACGCTCGTCAACGACGTTCTCTACCGGGCGCTGGCGCAGGAGCTTCACCGAACGCGTGAGCGGCCGGGGGAGCACGACCGGATCGAGGGCGTCGAGCTGATCGACAAGGTCATCGCCATCGACCAGTCGCCGATCGGCCGCACCCCGCGATCGAACCCCGCCACGTATACGGGCCTCTTCACGCCGATCCGCGAGCTGTACGCCGAGCTGCCCGAGTCGAAGATGCGCGGCTACGACCAGGGCCGGTTCAGCTTCAACGTTCCCGGCGGGCGCTGCGAGGCGTGCAGCGGGGACGGGCTGATCAAGATCGAGATGCACTTCCTGCCCGACGTCTACGTGCCGTGCGAGGAGTGCAAGGGAAAGCGCTACAACCGCGAGACGCTGGAGATCTACTACAAGGGGAAGACGATCGCCGACGTGCTCGAGATGACGGTCGAGGAAGCGCTCGATCTGTTCCGCAATGTGCCCAAGGTGCGGCGCAAGCTGAAGACCCTGGATGACGTGGGTCTGGGGTACATCACGCTGGGGCAGTCGGCGACCACGCTCTCGGGCGGCGAGGCGCAGCGGGTCAAGCTGGCGAGCGAGCTCGCGAAGGTGGCGACCGGCGCGACCTTCTACATCCTCGACGAGCCGACCACCGGGCTCCACTTCGAGGACGTGCGCATGCTGCTAGGTGTCCTCCACCGGTTGGTCGACCGCGGCAATACGGTCGTGGTCATCGAGCACAACCTGGATGTCATCAAGACCGCCGACTGGATCATCGACCTGGGGCCGGACGGCGGCGACCGAGGCGGGCGCGTGGTGGCGTCCGGCACGCCGGAGGATGTCGCGCGCGCCGAGGAGTCCCACACCGCCGAGTACCTTCACGCGGCGCTCGACCGCGCCGCCACCGCCGGCGTCGCGTGATGACAAGGAGAGCGGGAGAATGAGGCCGCTCAGGGCGGTCGCAATCAAGGCGCGCGACGAGAGGATTCCGAGGCGTAGTGGAACCTACGCCGCAGGAAGACGCGAGGAGCGGAACGCAGAGTGCGACCGCCCTCAGCGGCCGATCGGATGAGTGTGTTCGATATCATCGGGCCCCGCATGGTGGGGCCCAGCTCCAGCCACACGGCTGGGGCGCTGCGCCTCGGGCTCCTGGCGCGAGGGGTGCTCGGCCGGACCCCGGAGCGCGCGCGGGTCGGCCTCCACGGCTCCTTCGCGACCACCTACCGCGGCCACGGGACCGATCGCGCCGTCGCGGCGGGCCTCCTCGGCATGGCGCCGGACGATCCGCGCATCCCGGGAAGCCTGTCGGTTGCACGCGATCTGGGCCTCGATCTGACGTTCGAACCCGCCGATCTGGGTCCCGACGCGCATCCCGCCTCGCTGGCGTTCGATCTCGAGGCATCGGGAGAAAAGGCGACGATGGTCGGGGCGTCGGTGGGCGGGGGCTCCGTCGAAGTCACGCAGGTGAATGGGCGACAGGTCGAACTGACGGGGAAGTACGACACGCTGATCATCCTCGCCCGGGACATCCCCGGCACGACCGCGGCGGTCGCGCATCTCCTCGCCGACGAGGGCGTCAACATCGCCTTCCTCGAAGTCAGCCGCGAAAAGCGCGGTCGCGAGGCGACGATGCTGATCGAGGCCGACCATGC
>JAICQP010000080.1 GCA_025937815.1 Gemmatimonadota bacterium | reverse complement strand
GGGGACGCCCAGGTACCGCTCCCCCGCCTGGGCCAGAACCTGGGTGAAAGGCGGGACGACCGACGCCGCCACCAGGGCCTCGATCCGCGGAGCCTCGGGCACCGACGCGATCAGCTCGCGCAGGACGATCCCGAGCTCGTCCGGGGTCCGGGCCGGATCGGAGCGGATCCGCCAGCGGGGGCCGATCGAGCCGCCCGAGGCGCGGAGGCCGAGAACGGTCTCCGTGTTGCCGATATCGGCTACCAGCAGCATGGTCGCGGAATCTACCCGGTTTCGGTGGGCGAGCGCTCGGCCGGGGCCGGTCGTAACGGCACGCGGACGCGAGCCACGTCGCCGCTCGCGAAGCGCGTCTCGCCGCTCTCTCCATCGACGAGAAGACGCCCCTCGGCGTCGACGCCGCCGTAGCGGCCTTCGTGACGCCGTCCGGCGGATTCGACCGCGATCTTCTCCCCCGGCGACAGCGCATCGAAGCGGGCCCAGTCCGCCAGCCGTCCCGGGACCCCCGCCGGCCCATCGCGGAGGACGTCCAGGGCGGCGGAGACGAGCATCGCGGTGACCGCGTCTTCGCCGGGCCACTTCGCCCAGTGGCTCTTGAGGTCCGCGGCGGGCGGGTCGGTGACCGACGGCGGCGCCGTGACGAGGTTCGCGCCCAGCCCCAGGTGAAGCTCCCCCGGCCGCTCGCCGGGCCGCACGGCGATCACCCCGGCCCACTTTCCGTCCCCCAGCATTCCGTCGTTCGGCCACTTGCACCGGACTTCCGGCCCGCCCGCATCGCGCACCGACCGCGCCCATTCCAGCTGCACCGCCGCCAGGAGCCCCGGCGGGAAGGGCGTTTTTCCCTCGGGCCAGCGGATCGTCGCGTAGAGGTTTCCGGGAGGGCTCTCCCACGTGCGGCCGAGCCGACCTCGGCCGGCGCGCTGCGCGCGGGCGAGATGGACCGCGGGAGCGGGTCCGCGATCAGCGAGCGCCGCCGCCATCGTCGAATCGATCGTCCCGTGCCAGACGACGCGGATTCCCAGCCGCCGCTCGAGGTCCTCGATCAAGCCGGGTGGATCAGGCACGACAGGTCGAGCGCGGGTGCCGAGTGGGTCAGCGCGCCGACCGAGATCCAGTCCACGCCCGCCTCCGCGACGGTGCGCACAGTGGCCAGCGAAATCCCGCCGCTCGCCTCGACCAGGGGCGGGCTCGCCACCGAGCGGATCCGCCGGACAGCCGGCACGAGATCGTCGATCCCGAAGTTGTCGAGGAGGATCCGATCCGGCGGGTGGGGCGACCCGAGCACCGCTTCCAGCTCCTCCGCCGACCGCACTTCGATCTCGATCGGGAGTCGCGCCCGGTTCCCTGCCGCGGCCGCGGCCAGCGCCGCTTCGATCCCTCCCGCTCCCGCCACGTGGTTCTCCTTGATCAGATAGGCGTCGTAGAGGCCCATCCGGTGATTGAACCCGCCGCCGGCCCGGACCGCGGCCTTCTCGAGCGCGCGCCAGCCGGGCGTCGTCTTTCGGGTGTCCACGATGCGGGCACCCGTCCCGGCCACCGCCTGCGAGAACCGCCGCGCCTGCGTGGCGACGCCGGAAAGCCGCTGGAGGAAGTTGAGCGCGACGCGCTCGGCGATGAGGAGCGAGGCGAAGGCCCCGCGCGCGAGCGCGATCACGTCGCCGACATCCACCCGGTGGCCGTCCTCTTTCTCGAATTCGACCACCACGCTCGCGTCGACCTGCCGATACGTCTCGGCGAACGCCTCGCGTCCCGCCACCACACCGGGAGCGCGGGCGATGACGCGAGCGTGTCCCGCTCGATCGGCGGGAACCGTCGCCAGAGTGGTGACGTCTCCAGAGCCGACGTCCTCGGCGAGCGCGGCCCGCACCAGCTCCGATAGCCCGAGGGGAGCGCCGTAATCGGCGGCAGCGCTCACCCCTGGAGCCAGAGCCACGCGCCGAAGGCGAGCGCCGCCGCCCAGCAGTACCACCCGAAGAGCGGGAACGCGCGCCTCGCCAGGAGCCGGAACACGAGCATGATCGCGACGATTCCCGAGACGAGGGCCGCCACCCAGCCCACCGAGTACGCGAGACCCTGACCCGCCTCGGTCGCGCCGCGCATCTCGCTCGCCTGGAGCACGAGCGCCCCGGCCACCGCCGGCACCCCGAGCAGGAACGAGAACTCGGCGGAAGCGGCCGGAGCCATGCCCAGCCAGCGTCCTGCGACGATGGTCGACCCCGAGCGGCTGATGCCTGGCAGGATCGCGACCATCTGCGCGCAGCCGATCCACCAGGCCTGCCACCACGAGGGCTCCACGACCTCGACCCGCCCCGCGGGGAGAGCCTTGAGGGAAAGCAGGAACGCGCCGGTGACGAAGAGGGTGAACACGATCAGCCCGGGGGCGGCGAACGCGCTCTCGATCAGGGGCTCGAGCGACAGCCCCGCGACGCCCGCCGGGATCGTGCCCACGAGGATCTTCCCGGCATAGGACCACGAACGGTCGAGCGCCAGCTGGAGGATCCGCCGGCGGAAGTACACCAGGACGGCCAGCAACGTCGCGCCATGGACGAGCACGTCGAATGCGATGCCCGGCTCGTTCGCACCGAGGAGCTCCTCTCCCATGACGAGATGCGCGCTCGACGATACGGGCAGGAACTCCGTCAGCCCCTGGACGACCCCCAGGATCAGCGCTTCCAGCGTGGTCATCGTGCCTCCCTCCACAACCTGAGTATGCGGTCGCGCGCCTCGTCCGCCGGCACCGGGACGTAATCGCCCTGATTACGGAACCATGTCGTCTGGCGCTTCGCGTACTGGCGCGTGGCCGTGCGTATGGCGCCAATCGTCTCTTCGCGCCCGCGTGCTCCCTCGAAGTGCGGCCACCACTCCTGGTACCCGATCGTGTCGATCCCCGGATCCTCCGGGGACCATCCGGCTTCCCAGAGACCGCGCGCCTCGGCCTCGAGTCCCGCGTCGAGCATGGCCCCGAGGCGCCGGTCGATCCGTTCGGCCAGCTCGGTCCGCGGGCGTTCGAGCCTGACGGCCAGGTGGGGGCGCGGGGCGCCACCCCCCGAGTGGAGGCGCGACAGCGGCTCCCCGGTCAGAAACCACACTTCGAGCGCGCGATCCACTCGCTGCCTGTCGGCGGCATGGAGCCGACTGGCGGATGGCTCGTCCACGCGGGACAGCGTGGCATGGCGTTCGGCGACCGGGATCGCGGCCACGCGCGCGCGGGCCTCGTCGCGCTCCGACTCGCCCGCGCCTTCCTCCACCGGATCGAGGGACCCCGCGAGCGCCGCCAGGTACAGCCCCGTGCCGCCGCACACGACCGGCAGCCGGCCGCGCGAGCGGATCGCGTCGATCGCCTCCTCCGCCTGGGCGGCGAAGTCGGCCGCCGTGTACCGCTGCCCCAGCTCGACCACGTCGAGCATGTGGTGCGGCACGCGCGACCTCTCGGCCGCGGTCGGCTTCGCCGTGCCGATCTCGAGCCCGCGATAGACCTGTCGCGAGTCCGCGATCACGATCTCGCCGTCCAGCTCCTCGGCGACATCGAGCGCGACCGCGGTCTTCCCGACGGCGGTCGGTCCGGCGACCACGAGATAGCGGGCTTCCTGCCGCGGGAGCACGCGCGCCTCAATGCCGGCCGAAGTGGCGATCCAGGTCTTCCAGTCCGATCTGGAGCACCGCCGGACGGCCGTGGACGTCGTCATAGGGCAGCCGGGTGGCGAACAGCCGATCGATGAGCTCGGCCATCTCCTCGCGCGCGAGCGGCGACCCGGCCTTGATCGCCGCCTTGCACGCGAACAGGCGGGCGACCCGCTCGTGCTGGTTCATGTCGGCGCTGCCCCCGCCCGGTTGCGACAGATCGTCCAGCAGGCCGGCCAGAGCGCCCTCGGGATCGAAGGCGTGGCGGAACGCGGGAACGGCGGAGACCGCGATCGCGTCCCCGCCGAATGGCTCGACCTCGAATCCCAGCCGCGCTATCAAGGCGCGGTACGATTCCCAGGTCGCGCGCTGGACGGGGGTGAGGTGAAGGACGAGCGGAAAGAGGAGCCGCTGGGCGGGCCGCTGGCCCTCGCGCAGGTCCGCCACGACTTCTTCGTAGAGGATCCGCTCGTGCGCCGAGTGCTGGTCGATGATGGCGAGCCCGCGTCCGGTCTGGGCGAGGATGAACCGGTCGTGGAGCTGCCACAGGCCGGCCTCGATCGCGGCCCGGTCGAGGTCGGCGACGGCGCTCGCCGCCGGCTCCTCCGCGTCGGCGCGGGCCCGGCGGGAAACGAAGAGCGCGAGCTGATCCGGTCCGGCGCTCGCCGCTCCGTTCCCGGGGCCTTCGGGCCGGGGCTCGCCGACGCGCAGCGGACGCGTCGCCGGGCGGCCCGCCGATCGGCGGGTCGCGCTCCCGAGGGGGACCCGCGACGCGACCGCGGGCCCCGCGCCGAGCGTCGCCCGGATCGCCTCCTCCACCGCCGCGGCCACGCCCGCCGGATCCCGGAACCGGACCTCGCGCTTGGCGGGGTGCACGTTGACATCGACGGCGGAGGGATCGATCCGGATCCGCAGAAAGACGTCGGGCCGCGATCCCGCGGGCAGGGTCGAGCGGTACCCGCGCAGCGCCGCCCGCAGGATGTCGGGGGCGTCGACCGGCCTTCCGTTGACGAATACGAACTGCCGCCGCCGGCTCGTGGCCGCCGCGGCCGGTCGCTGGGTCATCCCGTCGACGGCGACTCCGGCTTCGGCGATAGCCTCGATGGGAAGGAGCGTGTCGACGTATGCCGCGTCGTAGAGGCCCGCCAGGCGCTCTCGAAGCTCGCGGGCCGGAGCGAGCGACAGGATCGACCGCGGGCCGTGGACCGCCCGCCACGCGACGTCGACGCGGGCCAGCGCATGCTCGACCAGCCGCTGCACGAGATGCGCCTGCTCGGTGGCGTGGGATTTCAGAAAGCGCTTGCGCGCGGGGGTGTTGTAGAAGAGCTGGCGCACGTCCACCGTGGTACCCGGCGCGCGCGCCGCGCGCTCGACCGCGGTGACCCGGCCGCCATCGACGCGAAGCACCGTACCCTCGCCGCCGGCCGGCGCGGTCTCGAGAACCATGCGGCTCACAGCGGCGATCGAGGGCAGGGCCTCGCCGCGGAACCCCAGCGAGGCGATCCGCTCGAGGTCCTCCAGGCGCTCGATCTTGCTGGTCGCGTGGCGCTCGAGCGCGGCGAGCGCATCCTCGCGGTGCATTCCGCGCCCGTCGTCCGCGACCGAGATCCGCTCCTGCCCCGCCGCTTCCAGCGTCACGTCGACTCGCGTCGCGCCCGCGTCGAGCGCGTTGTCGATCAGCTCCTTGAGGACCGAGGCGGGCCGCTCGACGACCTCACCGGCGGCGATCTGGTTGACGACCCCGTCGGGGAGGACCCGGATGCGCCCCTCCTTCGCGAGCGGCTCCCCCATCAGGGCATCTCGAACCGATGCTCGGGATGGCGCACGACCAGGACGGCGCACGGCGCCTTGCGGACGACCTTCTCGGCGGTCGAACCGAACAGGGTTTCCGAGAGGCCGCTCTGCCCGTGACTACCGATCACCAGCATGTCGGCGTCCAGCTCGCGTGCCGCGCGGATGATCTCGAGGAAGGGCTTCCCATGGCGCACGTGGGTCGTGGCGCCGGCGCCGAGCTCTTCTTCCCGCGCGAGGTCGGCGAGCGCGATCCGGGCGTTGCTCTCCAGCTCCTCGAACACTTCCTGGGACGGGAAGTGCTTCAGGTTGAAGCTCTCCCAGTACGCGAACTCCTCCACCACGTGGAGCAGGTGGAGCTCGGCCTCGGCGACCGCGGCGACCGCGACCGCGTGACTCGCGGCTGCCCGCGCGGCGGCCGAGAAGTCCGTGGCGAGCAGGACATTGCGGTAACGGATCATGGCGGCGATGTCTCGGAGAGGATCGGAAAATCGTGCAGGCGACGAACGCAGGCAGGTCCCGCGTTCGACGTCAATCTAGCGGGACGATCCGATCGGGCGCCACCCAACCGGCGGGCAGGCCGGAGGCGCGAACGCGCCACCCGTCGGGCGCGCGCTCCAGCACGCGGACGAGCGCGCCCTCGGGGAGGGCCGCGATCCGCTCGCCCCCCGGCGCGGCGTGGACCTCCGCCCCGGCGGTCGCGATTCCGCGCCGGGTCCCCTCGATCGCGATCGCGTGGAGCGCCGCGGTCATCGCCAGGAGCGCCGCGGTCGCGAGCGCGACCGCGGCCACGGCCCGCGCGCGCCGGTGGCGCCGCGCGAGCGCGGTCCCCACCGCCGCCACCCAGCTGGCGACGAGGAGCGCGAGCAGGATCTCGTCGAGCCGCACGGCGGCGAGCGCGCGCTCCGGCGGGCCGAACCGCGGGGGGCGCTGGAGCTCGATCCAGAGCCGGCGCTCGTCGGCGCGGATCGCGGGGTCGCGGGGAGCGAGCGCGAGCGCCTCGCGGTAGCGGGCCAGCGCCTCCCCCCTTCGACCCTGCCGCCAGAGGGCCGCGGCGAGGTTCGCCTCGATGCGGGGATCCGCGTGGCGCGCGGCGAGCTCCTCGTAGGCCGCCGCGGCCGCCGCCATGTCCCCCGCGCGGTAGGCGCGATTGGCTTCGCTCCACACGGCCGCGGCCGACGCGCTCGCGAGCGAGTCGCGCCCCCTCGGATCGTCCTGAACGAGCGCCGGAGCCGGTTGGGCCGCCGCCGGCGCCGGCCCTGCCACCGACGCGCCAGCCGCGAGCGCCAGCAGGGCCCCCATCACCGCGCCGGCCCCGCGCGTGGCTCCTCGCTTCGCGGCCATCGCGGCGGTCAGGCGCTCGACGGCGCCGACCGCGGCGCCGAGGCCCGCTCCGCCGAAGCGCACCCCGTCGATCGCCTCCAGCGCGGCGCCGGCGGCCTCGACCACCGCACGCGGCGCACCCTTCCGCTCGAGGGTCTCCGCGCGCTCACGCGGGGACAGCCCCGCCACAGCGACGCCGTAGCGAAGATCGAGCGATCGCTCCACCGCGTGCCTGGCCTCGGTCGTGGCGGCGACTCCTCGCGACTCGAGGGCCAGGCGCGCGGCGACGAGGATGTCGAGCGCGCCCGCACCGGCCGCCGTCGGGCGCCGGGGCCTGCGACGCCAGCCGAGGACCGCGAGCCATCCAAGCCAGGGCCCCGCCAGAGCGGCCCAGTAGAGCGGGGATCCGGCGAGCCCGCGGAGCGTCGGCGCGCGCGGCGTCCGGGGCTCCCAGAGCGTCGGGCCGCGGAGTGGCTCGCGGTCCTCGTGGGACCGCGCCAGCGTTCCGGGGCTCACGCGCAGCTCCCCGAGCCGGAGCGTGTCGACGGCATACGCGCCGCGGTCGGGGTCGAAGTACGGGAGCCGCGCGGCGCCCAGATCCAGGGTGCCGTCGTTCTGGGGAACCAGGATCCAGCGGAACGTGGCACGGCCGCCGAGGCGCTGTCCGTCCAGTTCGGACTCCGTCTCCACGTTCGGCGATCCGACCTCGATCTCCGGCCAGTCCGGCAGCTCGGGCGCGCTCACCGCGGCCGGGTTGCCGCTTCCCTCGACCGTGAGCGCGAGCTCGATCGGTGAGCCCGCGACGACCTCGCGGGTCGGCAGCGCGCCGCTCAGCGAATAGCTGCCCACAGCGCCGCTGAAGCCGGGCGGCGCCCCGTTCGGAAGCGAATCGACGGTCACGGTCAGAGGATCGGTGGCCAGTGTCCGCGGGCGTCCCGGCTCCCACCACCGTTCCTCGTCGGGCTGGACGACACGCACGCGAGCGGGCCCGATCTCGGCCACACCCGGCTGGAGCGGGAACAACGCGTACCGGAAGCGCTGCACCTGGTACGTCCTCCCGCCGATGCGCTCGCTCGTGATCTCGGGATCGTCGGAGAGCTCGACGCGCCAGAACCCCGGCGTCTGAGGAGGATCATAGTCGGGGCTCTCGGCGAGCGGCGCCCCCGGGTCGTGATAGAAGGAGAACGTCAGCGTGACCTGCTGCCCCACCCAGGCCCGCTGACGGTCGACGCGCGCGGAGACGAAGATCGGCGGTGAGATCCCGGCCGCGCGGCCGCGCGCCGTCTCCGCGTCGTCCACCACGAGGAGGACGAGCGCATCGGTGTGAAGCGTGCGGCCCCCGACCCGCACCGCGATCGGGTCGATCCGCGCGGTTCCCGGCGAGGTCCCGAGGAGCGTATACCGGAATACCGTGCTGCGACGGACGTCGAGACCCCGCATCTCGACGCGCGCCTCCCTGCCGCGGCCGACGACCGATATCTCTGCGGGGAGCTCGGGGAGCGCGGGCTCGTCGACCGAGCCGGTAAGGTCCCCTGGATCGACCGCGATCGTCAGCTCGACCGTCCCGCCGACCGCGACGAGCTGCGGCTCGATCGACGCCGACACCTGCTGCGCCGGGGCGGACCCGGCCGTGAGCACGAGCCAAGCCAGAGCAGCGGCGACGGCGATCGCCGCAGCCGGCCGCCGCGTCACCATCCCGCCCGCCTCGGCTCGCCGGCGCGGCGCTCCTCGTCTCCGCGCGCGAGCGCCTCCCGCTCCTCGGCGGCGAGCGCGTCGAGCAGCCGCTCGGCCTGCGCGCGAGTCAGCGGTTGCCCGCCGCCCTCGCCACCCGTCGACGGCGGCTGGACGCCCCGCCCGCCGCCACCGCCGCCGGCGCCCTCGCCTCCCCCGCCACCGCCCGCGCCACCGCCGCCGCCACCGGCCTCTTCCCGCTTCCGGAGCGCGAGCTCGAGGTTGTGCTTGGTGTCCCTGTCGTCGGAGTCTCGCAGGAGCGCTTCGCGATACGCCCCCACGGCGGCGTCCCAGAAACGGAGCGCGTCCGCCGGCCGGGCGGCCTCGGCCTGCTCGGCGATCCGGTAGCGCGCGTTGCCGGCGTTGTACCACGCCTCCGCCTGACGGTCGCGCGACGCGGCGGTCCGCGCCGACACCGCCCAGCTCGCCGCGGCCTCGCGGAACTCGCCCAGCCGATAGGCCGCGCTCGCCCGCCCGTAGGCGTCGGCCGGGTCGGCGTCCGTGGACCGGTCCATCGCGCGCCAGCCGAGAAGCGCATCGCGGTACCGCCCGGACTCGTAGAGCTCGCGCGGAGAGTCCGCCTGCCCCATCGCCAGAACCAGGAGCGCCGCGAGAGCGGCCAGCGCCGGATCGAGGCGCGGAGCGCGCCGGCGGTCCTTGAGCCGGAGCCAGGCCTCCCCCGCGATGCAGAGGACCGCGAGCGCCAGGGGCCAGCGATAGCGATCCGCCTTCCGCTCGCCAGGCGTGCCCTGGGACGCGCCCGCGTCGAGCGCGCGCAGCCGGGCGAGGACCGGTCCCACGTCGCCCGGCCCGGCCGCGAGCTCGACATAGGCGCCGTTCGTGGCGGACGCCAGCTCGCGCAGGGGCTCCGGCTCGAGACGCGTCACGACCTCGGCGCCCTCGTCGATCAGGAACCCGCCGTCGACCGGGATCCGCGCGCCGGATGCGGTGCCGACTCCGATCGCGTCCACCTGGACCCCGTGTTCCCGCGCGCTCGAGACCGCCGCCTCCACTCCCCCCGTCTGGTCCTCGCCGTCCGTCAAGAGAACCACCGCCTCACCCCGGCCCGGTCCGGGGCCGAAGGCATCGAGCGCGACGCCCACCGCGTTCGCGAGATCCGTGCTGGGATCGCTGATCCAGTCGGGCCCCACCGTGCCCAGATAGAGCTCGAGCGCGGCGTGGTCGCGGGTCAGCGGAACGGCGAGCGAGGCCTCGCCCGCGAACACCACGAGCCCGGCCTCCGCGGCCGGAAGCCCGCCGAGGAGCTGCCGCACGGCGAGCTTCGCGCGGTCGAGCCGAGAGGGCGGGGCGTCCTCGGCCAGCATGGATCGCGAGACGTCGAGCGCGAATACGACGTGCTGGCGGACGGGCGGGTCGGGAACGGCCTCGACTCCCCACTGCGGTCCGGCCGCCGCCACGCAGAGCGCGGCGAGGCCGATGGTGAGGAGCGCACCGCGCATTGCCGGCCGCCCGCGAGAGAGCTGCTGCGTGCGCGCGCGAACGCCCGATTCGGCGAACGTCTCGAGCGCGAACCTGCGGCGACGGAGCGACCACGCGATCGCGAGCGCTGCGACGGGCACGACGATAAGCGCCCACAGCCACTCGGGCCGCGCCCACGAGACGGCGTCCCAGCTCACGGCAGCCTCCGGAACAGCGTTCCCCGCAGCACGCCCTCGGCGACGACGAGCCCGAGCGCGAGAGCCAGCACCCATGCGTAGCGGTCGATGCGCGCGACCGGGCGGCGCCCGGACAGCGGCGAGCGCTCGAGTCGGTCGATCGCCGCGTAGACCTGCGACAGGGCCTCGGGGTCGGTGGCGCGGAAGTACCGGCCTCCCGTCCGGGAGGAGATCTCGCGGAGGACCTCCTCGTCGATCCTCACCACTACCCGCACGTAGCGCCGGCCGAATCGCGGGTCGTCCAGCAGGTATGGCGCCTCGCCGGTCGTGCCGACGCCGATCGTGTACACGCGGACGCCGAGCGCCTGCGCGGTGCGCGCCGCCGTCAGCGGGTCGATCTGCCCCGCGTTGTTGACGCCGTCGGTCAGCAGGATCACGACCTTGCTGCGCGCATCCGAGGAGCGGAGCCGGTTCACCGCGGTGGCCAGCGCGGTGCCGATCGCGGTCCCGTCGGTCAGCCCGCCGATCTCGATCCTGCGGATCGCGCCGCCGACGGCCTGATGGTCGAGCGTAAGCGGGGCCTGGGTCACCGCCTGTCCCGCGAACGTGACCAGGCCGAGGCGGTCGCTCGGGCGCTGTTCGACGAAGTCGATCGCGGCCTGCTTGGCGACCTCGAGCCGGTTTCGCGGCTGGAAGTCTTCCGCCTTCATGCTGCCGGAGGCGTCGATCGTGAGCACGATGTCGACGCCGGAAGTCGTGAGCGGCCGCCCGGCGGCCAGCTCCTGCGGCCGCGCGAGCGCGAGGACCATGGCGAGGAACGCCGCGGCCCGGAGCGCGTCCGGCGCCCAGCGGAGCCGCTCCCGCCACGTGCGCGGCAGTTCCCCGCTGCGAGCCAGGGCCGGGAGGACGAGCGCTTCCCGCTTGCGCCGGCGCGCCCACCACCACGCGAAGGGCAGGGCCACGAGGAGGGCGAGCCAGACAGGGGTGGCGAGCGTCCAGGCCAGGTTCACGACGCGGCCTCCCCTGCCGACCCTTCGGCCGCATCGGCGGTGTCCGCGGACGTCGTCGGCGGCGTGCGCGCCGCCTCCGCCCCGTCCAGCCAGCCGAGCGCGCGCGCGGCCAGCGCGGGCACCGCGCCGGATGCGGGCGCGAGCCGCGCGAACTTCGCGAGATCGACCTCGTTCAGGATCGCGCCCAGCGCAGGCCGCTCCTGCGCCAGCGGTGTCGGCAGAGCGTGCAGGATCTCGAACGAGGTCCGCTCGCGCGCGGGGGCGTTCCAGCGGTCCGCCAGGTAGCCGCGGATCGCGTCGCCG
>JAICQP010000014.1 GCA_025937815.1 Gemmatimonadota bacterium | reverse complement strand
TTTTCCATATCCGGATCCCAGACGGCGAACTCGGGCGGATCCCCCTCCCTAGGCTCGCTGCACGACTGCGGATTATTGGACCCGTCCGGCGCCTGTCGGAAGAAGTCGTAGTCGGGCTCCGGCGCGAGATTGCCCGGGCAGAACAGGTTTCGCAGCGGGGGCGCCGACTGCATCACGTTGCCGTGGAGGACGAACGGCAAGCGACCATAGAGGAGTCCCACCCCGCCGCGCACGATCGCCGTCTCGTCGCCCCGCAGATCGTACGTGAGCGCGACGCGCGGGCTGATGTTGTTGCGGTCCTCCGGCACCACGGAGGTCTCCAGTCCGAAGGCGTCCACGAGCTCGGGCGCCAGCACCCCCGGATCCTCGAACACGTTGGTGTCGTAGCGCAGACCCAGCGCGAGCAGGAGCTGGTCGGACACCTGCCACTCGTCCTGCGCGTAGATGGCGTACTCCGAGATGTCGAAGTTCGCGAACGGGCTGCCGCCGTCCTCCCGCACGAAGCGGGTGTAGCTGTCGACGTTCCTGTTCTCGAGGTCCGCCAGGCTGTCGAAGTTGTAGTTCCCGGTTCCCAGCAGGTGGAACAGGTTCTGGATGTTCGAGAAGATGTTGTTCGTCCCGACTTTGAGCGTGTGCCGCGCCTCCTCGCCCAGCTGCCAGGTCAGGTTGTCCACGAACTGGAACTTCGATTCCTCAAGCCGGTTCCGGAATACGATCCCGTCCCCGAAGTACTCGACGTCAGTCGCGTCCTCGTGGATGTTGACGTCTATCTCGGGAAGGAAGTTGTTTGCCGGTCGGGGCCGGTCCTCCTCGGACCACTGGAACCGGAAGTTGTTGAACATCTGCCCCCGGTCGCCGAACACGGACGTCAGCTCGCTCACGAACGAGTTCGCCTCGTTCTTGAACGTCGAGCCGTACGTGCGCGCCTCCTCGTCCGACAAACGGTCGTTGAGGGACTCCAGGTTCGTGTAGTTGTGGCGCAGGATGAGTGCGTGCCGGTCGTTGAGCTGCCAGTCGACGCGGCCGAAGATCGCGATCTCGTCCTCGGTCTCCTCGAAGGTGCCGATGTTGGCTTCCAGCTCCTCCAGCGGCACTCCGTAGACCTGGTTGAGGATGTCCTTGAAGCGGGCGATGCTGTCCGCCGCTCCCACGCATTCGATCTGATTTCCGCCCTCGTCGAAACCGGCCGGGCACCAGCGCTCCGGCACGATCGAGAAGACCGGCTGGTCCTTGACCTGCCCGTCTACCGAGACCAGGAAATGCGCCTTGTCACGCACGATCGGCCCTTCCAGGCTGACGCCGAACTGCTTCACCGAGAACTCCTCCGGCTCGAGCCCGGAGAAATCGTTCGCCGTTAGCGCCTGGTCGCGCCAATAGCCGAATGCCGAGCCGTGGAACTCGTTCGTCCCGCCCTTCGTCACCGCGTTCACGACGCCGCCCGTGTAGTTGCCGTACTCGACGTCGAACCCGTTGGTGATGATCTGGAACTCCTTGATCGACTCCAGCGAGAACGTGAATGGAATGCGCGAACTCCCGCGGTTCTCGCCGAAGAAGGCGTTGTTCGCGTCTACGCCGTCGATCTGCACGTTGGTGGCCGAGGTTCGACCGCCGCCGAGCGAGAACTGGCCTCCCGTCGTGATCTCGGGTGTGATGCTCACCAGCCCCGAGAGGTTGATGAAGTCGGTGAAGTCACGACCCAGAGTCGGGAGATTGTCGAGCTGCTCCTCGTCGATGAGCGTGACCACGCCGCCCTGGGACACGTCCACCTGCTCGCGCTGGAGGGTTACCGCGATACCCTCCGCCTGAAGCGGCTGGAGCGCGATGTCGACCACCCGCTCGTCGCCGACGGAGACCTGGTAGGGACCCATCTCGATCGCTTCGAGCGGCGGGAACTGCGCGGTCACCGAATAGGTCCCGGGCGGCAGCAATCCCGCCACGTAGCGGCCGTCGGTACTCGTCTGCACTTCGCGGGTGAAACCGGTTTCGGGGTTTCGAACGATCACCATGGCTTGCGCCAAGGGCGCCCCGGTGTTGTCCGTTATTTGTCCGGTGATGGCCCCGGTGGTAAGCCCCTGCTGCGCATGCGAGGCTTCCGGCGCCGCGAGAAGCGCGAGCACTCCGACGACGAGGCCCGCGACTCCGGCTCTGCGAACGAATCGTGGCGACATATGGTCCTTTCTCGTGGTGGGGAAGGATCGGACCTCGGAGGAGGGTGATTCCTCCGAGGGGCGACATTCGCAAGGTAGGAAAGGAGGAACCGCGGCGTCAATCTCGCCCCCTGTGGCCGCCGCGAGCGCGTCCGGAAACGGCCTATCGGTTGCCCCCAACGGCATCTTGCACCGCGCGGAAATCGGGTAGCACGTCGTCCCGATCGCTGACCCAGGCATAGGCAATCCGACCGCCGGTACCGACGACGAACGCGGCCCGCCTCGCCACACCACGGAGGCCGAAGTAGTCCTCGTACAGGACCCCGTACGCCGCGCCGACCTCGTGGTTGAAGTCCGAGAGCAGTGGGAACGGCAGGTCGAGCTCTTCGCGAAATCTGCGGGTAACGAACGGGCTGTCGACCGAGATTCCGAAGACGTCCGCGTCCAGCGTCTCCCACTCCCGCCAGCTGTCCCGTACGGCGCAGAGCTCTTCGGTGCACACCGAGCTGAACGCGAGCGGGAAGAAGAGGAGCACGACGGGACGCTCGCCCATCCGGGCGCCCACGTCCACGATCTCCCCCGGCGCGGCCGGGAGCGCGAAGCGCGGGGCGATGTCTCCGATCGTCAGCGGCATTCTACTCCGGCAGCCTGATGCGGAACGTGGCGCCCCGCCCGGGTGCCGACTCGAGCTCCACCCGGCCCCCGTGCGCCTCCGCCACGTGCTTGACGATGGCGAGGCCGAGGCCGGTCCCGCCGCCGGCGCGCGCGCGCCCCTTCTCGACGCGATAGAAGCGCTCGAAGATACGCGCCTGGTCCTCGCGCGGGATCCCCTCGCCGTCGTCCGCCACCGACAGCTCGATCCCACCGGGCACCCGGCGACCCTCGACGCGGACGCGGCGGCCCTTCGGCACGTATCGGATGGCGTTCTCGACGAGGTTCTCCAATGCCTGATACAGAAGCCGCCTGTCGGCCCGGGCCGAAAGGGCCGGCTCGACTCCGGTCTCGAAGTCGAGACCCTTCTCGCGCGCCGCTCCCGCCCAGCTTTCAGAGAGCTCGCGCACCAGCGACTCGATCTCCACCACCTCGAGCTCGGGCGTGAACCCCTCCGACTCCAGGCGCGACAGGTCGAGAAGATCCCGAACGAGCGCCGACATGCGAGCCGACTGGCGGCGGATCACCACCGCGATCTCCCGCACGCGGACGGGATCGGCGACCGAGTCGGCGAGCGCCTCGCCGTAGCCCACGAGGGTGGTCAGCGGCGTCTGGAGCTCGTGGCTCACGTTGGCCACGAAGTCCCGCCGGACCTCTTCGACTCGCTTGCGCGAGGTGACGTCGTGGAACACTCCCACCGCTCCACCGGCGGCGAGTCCGGTGACGTGGAGCGCCAACACTCGCTCGACCGGCCACGTCAACCGCACCTCCCGCACTACGACCTGCCCCGGGGCGCTCGTTTCGTCCAACGCGTCCGCCGCCTCCGGGTTCCTGAGCGCCTCGATCGGCGTGCGACCTTCCACCGGACCTCCCGGCGAGAACATGCTGCGGAGCGCGGTGTTGCTCATCGCTATGCGGCCGTCGGGCCCCGTCACGACCACGCCTTCCGCCATGCCTTCCACGACTGCCACCAGCTGATCGCGTTCCGCGCGGGTACGCGCCATCTGCTCGGTGAGCGCCGCCGCCGCCGCGTTCAGGCCCATGGCAAGGTCCGCGAGCTCATCGCCGGTGTCGACGCGTGCGCGGGCGGCGAGGTCTCCTTCCGTCAGTCGCCGCGCCATGCCCTGAAGCTCCCGGATCGGGGCGCTCAGGTAGCGAGCCAGGAGGGTTCCCGCGATCACGGTCAGCACGAGGCCCGCCAGCAAGGCCGTCAGCAACTCCCGGCGGGCGTGCGCCTGCGCCGCTGAGACGCGGGTCAGCGGCACGGCCATCCGGGCCACGGCTCCGTCCCACGGGCCCGACTCCACCCGGACCGCCCTGTACAGGAGGTCCGCGTCGATCGATCGCGAGTAACGGACGCTCTCCCCCCCACCCGACGCAGCTGCCGCCCGGATCTCCGCGCGCCCGGCGTGGTTGTCCAGCGCGGCCAGCGCACGGCCGTCGAACTCGCTGTCGGCGAGGACGCGGCCCCCGGCGCTCACGACCGTGATCCGCGCGTCGGCGGCGGCCGCCAGCGCGTCGACCCCAGCATCCAGTCGGGCCTCGTCGGGACCTCCTTCCCATCCCTCGAGAGAAGCGGCCACTACCCGGGCGCCCGTCTCGACCCGCGATTCGACTCCGGCAAGCGCTTCGTCGCCCACCGTGTCGTAGAGCATCGCGCCCGTCATGCCGATCAGCGCGACTCCCAGCGCGAGGTAGGTTCCGAATATCCGGCTCCGTATCCGCAAGGACGCCCCGGCCGCCGTCTATCCTTCGGGAGGATGGAACTTGTAGCCGACGCCCCAGGCAGTCTCGATCCACTCGCCGGGAGGCCCCAGCTTCCTCCGCAGCCGCGCCACGTGCGCGTCGACGGTCCGGTCGTATCCCTCGAAGTCGTAGTCCCATACCTGGCGCAGGAGGTCCGAGCGGCTGAATACGTGGTTGGGATGGGAAAGCAGGAAGTAGAGCAGGTCGTACTCCCTGACGGTGAGATGGACATCCGCGCCGTCGACGGTGACGATGCGGGCGGCGGGATCGAGCCTCAATCCGGCGAACCCGAGCACCTTCGAGCGCCCCCGCTCGCCGCGCGAGCGGCGCAAAACCGCGCCGACGCGCAGCAGCAGCTCCCGCAGGTTGAACGGCTTGGTTATGTAGTCGTCGGCGCCCAGCTCGAGGCCGACGATGCGGTCGACCGGCTCCTGCCGGGCCGTCAGCATGATGACGGGG
Source organism: Gemmatimonadota bacterium (assembly GCA_025937815.1). Lineage (GTDB taxonomy): Bacteria > Gemmatimonadota > Gemmatimonadetes > JACCXV01 > JAHWKZ01 > JAICNR01. Next base: position 25,748 of record JAICQP010000014.1, on the reverse strand, counting down.
AGGCGCGCGGTGCGCTCGTCGCGTTTCAGGCGCCGGCAGACCTCGATCCCGTCGACGTGCGGCAGCATGAGATCGAGGAGCACGAGGTCCAGCGTCTCGTTCGTCGCCTTCTCCAGCGCCTCGATCCCGTCCTCGGCCAGGAACACCTTGTAGCCGGCCTGCTCCAGCGAGCGGTCGAGGAGATTCCTGAGATCGGGCTCGTCTTCGACGACGAGGACGCGCGCGGGCGCCCCGTTACTGGTCGAACTCACCTTCGGTCTCCACGTCCGAAACGACCTCTCCGGCGTGATGCTTCACTGTCCGGGCTTCGACGATGTAGATGACGTCCTCGCCGAGATTGGTGGCCAGATCGGCGATCCGCTCGAGGTTCCGCGCCACCAGCATCATCTGTAGCGCCGCCACGATGGCCCCAGGATACCGCGTCATCTCCGAGAGCATGCCGCGGAAGACCGAGTCGTTGTAGCGGTCAACCTGGTCGTCCCGCTGGCACACGTCGCGGGCGAGCTCCGCGTCGCGGTCGATGAACGCGGCGATGGCGTCCCGCAGCATTCCCGTCGACACCTCGGCCATTCTGTCGAGATCGCCGACGTCGGGCACGGGCAACGCTTCCGCCAGCCGCTTCGCGCACTGCGCGATATTGACCGCGTGATCGCCGACCCGCTCGATGTCGGTCGAGATCTTGAGCGTCATGACGAGCGTCCGCAGGTCCCCGGCCATCGGCTGCCGGCGGGCCAGCAGGTTGATCGTCCGCTCCTCGATCTCGAGCTCCAGCGCGTCGATCTCGCCATCGCGATCGATGGACCGCTGCGCGGCCTGCGCGTCACGCTGCTTGACGGCCGCCAGGGCGTTTCGAACCTGCTCCTCCGCGCGGCTCGCCATCCGGAGCAGGAGCTCGCGCAGCTCCTGGAGCTCCTGGTCGAAGTGCCGCGACGCTCTAGCCGAATCTGCCGGTGACATAGTCCTCCGTGTGCTTCTCGTGGGGTGCGGTGAATATCGTGTTCGTGTCGTCGTACTCGATCAGCTCGCCGATGTAGAGGTACGCGGTGTAATGGGACACGCGAGCGGCCTGCTGCATGTTGTGCGTGACGATCACGATCGTGTAGTGCTCCACGAGCTGCTGGATTAGCTCCTCGATCTTGGCGGAGGCGATGGGGTCCAGCGCCGATGCCGGCTCGTCCATCAGCAGGATCTCCGGAGTCACCGCCAGGGCGCGCGCGATGCAGAGCCGTTGCTGCTGTCCGCCCGAGAGGCCCAGCGCATTGTCGTTCATCCGGTCCTTGACCTCGTCCCATAGCGCCGCCTGACGCAGCGAGCGCTCCACGATGTCGTCGAGGTCCGGCGGCCGACCGTAGAGCCTCGGCCCGAAGGCGACATTGTCGTAGATCGACTTGGGAAACGGGTTGGGCTTTTGGAAGACCATTCCGATCCGGCGCCGGACCTCGACCGGGTCGACGTGGTCGGCGTACAGGTTCTCGCCGTGGAACAGCACCTCGCCGGTCACGGCAGCCGAGGGGACGAGGTCGTTCATCCGGTTGAAGCAGCGAAGCAGCGTCGACTTGCCGCAACCCGACGGCCCGATCAGCGCCACCACCCGCTTGCGCGGGATCTCCATGGTGATCCCCTTGATGGCCTCGTTGTTCCCGTAGCGCACCCTGACGTCGCGCGTTTCGAGCGCGGCTTCTCCATTGGCGCTCACCCTGATCGTCGGCACGCTACCACTCCCTATGGTGACGGTTCCGGAGCCAGATCGCGAGCGCGTTCATCGACAAAAGCAGCATCAGGAGGACGATGATCGCCGCCGCCGCCAGATGCTGGAACTCGGGCTGCGGCCGGCTGGCCCAGTTGTAGATCTGGATCGAAAGCACGGTGAACTGGTCGCGGGGCCCGTCGGGTACGAAGGCGATGAACGTCAATGCGCCGATCATGATGAGCGGAGCCGTCTCGCCGATGGCGCGCGATAGGGCCAGTATCGTACCCGTAAGGATACCGGGCATGGCGTTGGGAAGGACGTGATGCCGGACGGTCTGCCACTTGGTCGCCCCCAGGCCGTACGACGCCTCGCGGATCGAACCCGGCACCGCGCGGATCGCCTCCTGGCTCGCGATGATCAGGATCGGGAGCACCAGGAGCGATATCGTGAGCGCTCCCGAGATGACGCTGCGGCCGCCCGTGAACGGGACCATCCAGCGTACGAACACCGCGAGACCGAGGATCCCGTATACGATCGAGGGTACGCCCGCCAGGTTGGCGATGTTGGTCTGGATGACCGTCTGTAGCCACCCCTTCTTCGCGTACTCCTCGAGCCAGACGGCCGCCGCGACTCCCAGCGGAAACGAGATCAGAGCGCAGAGGCCCATGAGCCAGACGGTGCCGTAGAGGGCCGACTTGATGCCCGCCCGGGCCGGGATGCGGGACGGGAACTCGGTGAAGAAGGTCGGCGTCAGCCATGCCACGCCGTCGATCAGGACGTCGGCGAGCAGAACCACCAGCGTCACCACGCCCACCAGCGTAGCGGACAGGCACAGGTACTGGAATACCTTGCCCCGCCGCCGCCGGGCGACCAGCTCGGGAGGCGCCTCGAGGCTATGCCGCTCCACGCTCACGCGTACTCCTCCCGATAGCGCTTCAGGAACCACCGGCCGAAGACGTTCATCCCCAGGGTGACCGCGAACAGCAGCAGCCCCACCGCGAAGATCGACTGGTACTCGATCGAGCCGAACGGGGTGTCGCCGAGGCTCACCTGCACGATGTAGGCGGTCAGAGTCTGGATCGACTCGCGCACGTCGAGGGTGAGGTTGGGCGTCATCCCGGCGGCCAGGACGACCGCCATCGTCTCGCCGATAGCGCGCGAGATGGCCAGGATGAAGGACGCCACGATGCCCGAGAGCGCGGCGGGCGTCACGACCCGCGTCGCGACCTCGAACTTCGTCGCGCCGAGGGCATACGCGCCCTGCCGCAGTCCACGCGGTACGGCGTTCATGGCGTCCTCCGACAGCGAGGCGATCAGCGGCAGGACCATGATGCCGACCACGATCCCTGCGGAGAGCGCGTTGAACAGCTGGAGCCCGGGGACCAGCGGCTGAAGGAGCGGCGTCACGAACGTCAGCGCGAAGTAGCCGTAGACGACCGACGGCACGCCGGCCAGGATCTCGAGGACGGGCTTCAGGAAGCGCCGCAGGCGCTCCGGCGCGAACTCGCTCAGGTAGATCGCCGATCCGAGCCCCAGCGGGATCGCGATCCCCGCCGCGATGATCGACACCAACACGGAGCCCATGAGCAGCGGCAGGACGCCGAAGTGCTGCGGGACGAAGAGCGGCGTCCACACCGTGCCGGTCAGGAACTCGGCGACCGACACGCGGCGGAAGAACGCGAGCGACTCCCATACCAGGACGGCGATGATCCCGACCGTGGTCAGGATCGATACCGCGCCGGCGGCGAACAGGAGGCCGCCGATCGCCGCCTCCTTGGCCGTCCGTGAGCGGGCGCCCCGCAGGCTGGCGACGGGAGCCCCGCCCCCGGCGCCCCGTGCCACTTCGATGATCGCGCGCTCGCTCACTGGACCGCGGTCGTGTCCTCACCTGCCGGCGCCTCGTCCACCGGCGCTTCGCCGGCCGGCGCCGTTTCCGCCGCGCCTGACGCCAGCTGGCGCACCTTCGCGAGCTCTTCCGCGTACTGCTCGGGCTGGAGCGGGATGTACCCTACCGAGCGCACCAGGTCCGCGCCTTCCTGGAGGTGGAACTCGACGAAGGCCTCGACCTGCGGCTTGGCGAGTCCGCGGTCGCTCACGTAGATGTAGAGCGGCCGGCTGAGGGGCGCGTAGGTCTGGCTCTCGATCGCCTCTACCGAGGGCTGGATGCAGCCCGTGCCTCCGTCTACGCCGAGGAGCTTGAGCCTGTCGGCGTTCTCCTCGTAGTAGGCGAACCCGAAGTAGCCGAGCGCGCCCGGGTCTCCCTGGACGCCCTGAACCAGCACGTTGTCGTCCTCACTCGCCGTGTAGTCCGGACGGCTCGCGTCCTCCTCCCCTACGATCGCCTCGGTGAAGTAGTCGAACGTGCCTGAGTCGGTGCCGGGTCCGTAGAGCGTCAGGGGCTTGTCCGGGAAGCCGCTCCGGACCTGGGACCAGTTGTCTACCGTGCTGCCGGGCTCCCAGACGCGCTTGAGCTCCTCCGTGGTCAGGCACTGTACGAAATCGTTCGCGGGATTGGTCACGACCGAGAGGCCGTCCCACGCAACCCTGACCTCGGTGAACTCGACACCGTTCGCGCGGCACTCGGCGGCCTCCTCGTCCTTGATCGGGCGCGAGGCGTTCGAGACGTCGGTCTCGCCGGCGCAGAACCGCTTGAACCCCCCACCGGTTCCGGAGACCCCCACCGCGACCCTGGTCTCGGGGTTCGCGATCTGGAATTCCTCGGCCATGGCCTCGGAGATCGGGTATACGGTGCTCGAGCCGTCGATCTCGATGGCGCCCGAGAGTGTGCCGCCGTCGGCGGCTTGCTCCCCACCGCCGCCGCAAGCCATCGCGGTCACGAAGGCGGCGCCGGCGAGGACAGAGATAGAATGTCGCATCCGTTACGCTCCTGTGTGATGTCCGCGGTGATTCTACCGCGGGATTGTTGCCGAATTATGACGGAGATGAGCGCTGGGAAGCGGCCCTAGAACTCCAGCACGGTGTGGACCCGGAAGGCGACTTCGTCGTCGTCTTCTCCCGGCGAAAGGAAGTCGGCCTGGACCTGGGTCTTGACTCGCTCGTGGAAGTACAGGTTGACGCCCGGCGTGGCGAGGAGCGCGTGATCGTCGTCGACGTCGGTGTCGGGGTCGGCCCAGCCCAGCCGGGCGATCGGCTCCACCCCGATCAGGTACGGCACCCGGTAGACGGCCACGTGGTACCCGGCGATCCCCTGGAGCGCGAGGAACGATGACCTGTCCCCGCCGCCCAGGTCGGGGTCCCAGTTGTCGCCCGCCATCACCTGGCCGAGGGCCTTCCAACCCGGCTCGCCGTACTCGCCCCCCGTGACGGCCAGCTCCACGGCGTCGTACCAGCTCGCGTCCTCCGCGTCCGGCGGGTCGCTGATCCGCTTGCCGGCCCAGGCGCCGCTCGCCGTCCAGCCGGGAACGATGCCGACACTCACCCGGGCGCCGACCTGCTTGCCGTCGTCGTCCTCGGTTTCGTTGTCACCCGAGCCGTTCCAGAAGCCGGCCGCCCATCCCACACGCCCGCTTTCGCCGTCCCACTCGAGGCCGATGTCGCGGTTCGAATATCCGAGGTCGTCGACCAGGCCGTCGGGGGTCGGCCCGCCGGTGCCGCGCGGCGCGCCATCCCGTTCGGCCACCAGGAGCTCGCGGCTCGAGATCAGCTCGTGCGCGTTGTACGGCTTCTTGTACTGGCCGGCGCGGAGCGTGAACACGGGCGCGAACCCCAGGGTCAGGTACCCGTCGGTGAGCCTCGCGCCGCCGCGGCCGAAGTCGCCTTCGAGGTCGCCCCGGATCCAGCCCGCGATCCAGCCGCGTACCCCCAGCCTGGCGCGGCGCATGAGCCACTCCGAGCTCGGCTCGTCGTCCACGGAGGTAGTGTTGAACTGGACCTGCACGTTGGCCTTGACGTGCAGGCTGTCGATTCCCTTGACGTGCACGACCTGCGATCGGGCGCCCGCCGGGAACAGGATTCCGGCAGCCGCCACGGCCAGCACGACGGGGACGATTCTTCGAATCATGGAACGCTCCTTGTCGTCACATTGGGATTCCCTTCTCATCGTGCGACGAGGATACGCGGCAATTGTGGCCGTAATATGACGATTCCGCGCCGCACGTGTGACGATCGGAGTTCCTTGACGCGCCCTACGGCCGACGGACACACTCTCCCGCCATGGCTCTCCCCCGCCCTCTACGCGTCGCCATCCAGGGCGAGCGCGGCGCGTTCAGCGAAGAGGCGGCCGTCCAGCTCCTGGGCAGCCGCATCAAGACCGTACCAACGCGGGACTTTCCCCACATGTTCTCCTCGGTCGCACGGCATCGCGCGCACACCTGCCTGGCTCCGATGGAGAACTCGCTCGTGGGATCGATTTACCAGAACTACGACCTCCTGCTCCAGTACGGCCTGGTCGTCCGGGGCGAGGTGTATCTCCGGGTCTCGCACTGCCTGATCGCCCCGGTGGGCACGTACTTCGAGGACATCCGTCGGGTGTACTCCCATCCGATCGCGCTCGATCAATGCCAGGAGTTCTTCCGCCGCCATCCGAACCTGGAGACCGTCTCCACGTGGGATACGGCGGGCAGCGTCCACGATCTCGTCACGAATCGCGAGCCGGGCGCGGCGGCGATAGCGGGAAAATCGGCGGCTCGACACTACGGCGCGAAGGTGGTGGCCGAGGGGCTCGAGGACGATCCGGCCAACTACACCCGGTTCTTCCTCCTGACCCTCGCCGACGCCGAGCTCGAAGGGATCGAAAAACGGTTCGCCCCGGATCAGGTGGGGCCGACCAAGACTTCGGTCGTGTTCTACGTCGAGAACGCCCCCGGCAGCCTCTACGACACCCTCGGCGAGTTCGCGAGCCGCGGACTGGACCTCACCCGCATCGAGTCCCGCCCGGTGAGGGGGAAGCCGTTCGAGTACCTGTTCTATCTGGACTTCCTGGGGTCCCCCCACGAGCCGCCCGGCGAGGAGGCGGTGGCCGGGCTCCTTCGCCGGGCGGGGTTCGCGCGCATTCTGGGGACGTACCCGTCGGGCCGCCTCGACTGGGTGGGCAGCGAGGCGCCGCTCATGCCGCGCGTGCCGGCCCTCGAGCCGCCGGTTCCCGCGCCGCCCACGAAGTCGATGGATCGCAAGGGCCCCGGCGAGGGTCGCCGGAGCTAGTCACGGTTTCGTCGGCTGCTCCTCCTCGGGCGTGACGAACCGGAAGCTGCCCGGCCACGCGGCATAGTCCGACGACGACACGCCGTTCCGCACGCTGCCCCGGAAGGACTGCTGCGCTCCGAGCCGCACGTAGTGAACGGTGCCCCCATCCCGCCCGATCACGCCCGCATGGACAGCCGCCTCGCAGATCGACGAGTCGTCCGTGTAGATGTCCGTGCCCCACACGTTTCCGGTCTGACTCGCGGGCGGGCACACGAAACGGTAGATGACTCCCGATTGCGCGGGGAAACGGTTCGGGGGCGTCACCCAGTCGCCCGTATGATCGAAGTAGACGGTGTCCCCCGCCTCCGGCTCCGTCGCGTCGGGAAAGCGGAAGCTCTGCGTCCACGCCGGATACGCGGTGCTCGCGATCCCGTTGCGGATCGTCCCCTCGTACGCCTGGAGTCCCGGAGCGACCTCTACCACGACGGTCCCCGCGTCGGTTCCCGCGAGCGCGCCGGCGTGCGACGCCGCCACGCAGATCGCGGAGTCCGACGTGTAGGTCCCGGTGCCCCAGATCGTGGCCGTTCGCGCGCCTGCCGGACAGGTGACGGCGATCCGCGTGCCGGCCGGCTTATCGACGCCGGCCTCGATCCCGTCGAGTGTGGTCATCAGGTTTGCCGCGAACGTGTCGGCCGGCGCGGCGTCCTGCGCCCGCAGGTCCGCGGCGGAGAGGATCAGGGTGAGAACGAGGATTGCGGCGCTCGGTTCGAGGAAGCGGGTGCGCATCTGTGGTTGGTCTCCGGAAAAGAGGGTCCAGGGTTTCGTCAGAGGGATGGCAGGCCCAGCCGCAGGTCGCTGCGCGGGGGGAGGCGGGTCAGCGGCACCCACTCCCCGCTGTGGAGCCGGATCAGGTTCAGCGAGTGGAGCGGGTCCTCTTCGGCATACTCGCGCGCCGCGCCTGCGCGGTCCCAGCGCGCTGGCCGTCGGGTCCCGAGCGGCGATTCCCAGTCCTCCGCCATGAGCCGCGCCCCCGTCAGCTGCCAGCCGTTGTCGCCCGGCTCGGCGCGGAAGTGGCCGTAGTAGAGCGCGAGCATCGACTGGCGGTCCACCTCGCGCAGCACCACCAGCTCGGCGAATACCAGCGTCGAGTCGCCCGGCACGGGCTCGAGCCGCACGACCGCGGGTCGCACGATCCCCTCCAGCCCCGCGCTCCAGTCCTCTGCTTCCGCGGGGCGCACGCGCGGGTGAACATACGTGAACGCGCGCTCGTAGCCGACCGCGCCCACGCCGATCGTGCCCTTCGAGCTGGAGCCCGTCTGCGCGAGGGCGCGGAGGAACTGCCTGGCCGCTTCCTCCGGCCCGCCCGGATACGACCGCTCGCGCGTCACGCGCGCCTCCGGGCGCATGACGACCCAGGCGAAGCTCGCGGCCGCGCTGTCGATCGGCATCGGACGATAGACCGTGTCCGCGGGAACGGCGACGTCCGCGGCGGTGTCGGCTCCCGGCCCCACGTCGCCCGGTCGAGCGAGCCGCAGGTCGGCCTCGCAGCCGCCGGTCAGCACCGCGATCGCGAGGGCGAGCGCGGCGCCAGTGGCGCGTGGGCTCGGCGGCATGGGCGGGTATATTCGTGCCGCCGATCGCGCCGGGCAACCGGCACGAGGACCGACCATCGAATCCGGAGACGCGCATGCAGCCTCGCACCCTGACCATGGTCCGACGCCCGCCTTCCCTGCGGGGGATCCCTCCACGGTACCAGGTGTTCGACCGCCGCAAGCGGCCTCCGATGACCGTGGCCGTTTTCTATCGTGATGCCTTTGGGGAAACGGTCGTCTTCGAGGTCTACGACGACGAATTCCGCGAGTTCCTGAAGGGCGATCCCGCGCTGGGCGGCAAGCGGTTCCAGTGGATGATCGACGTGCCGCCCGACGCTCCCGGCGACACGATCACCGAGATCGTCCGTCCGGCTCCGATGCCGGCTCCGGCGCGCCGCGGGTCAGAGAACGCCTCCGCGCTGACGATCGAGGAAGCCCTCGCCGCGGTCCAGCACGTCGGCGACTATCGCGTGATCCGCACCTCGGACCCCTTGTAGTCCTTCTTCTTCGAGGATTTCGGCGGCGGCGCCGCCAGCGCGTCGATCCGCTGCATGACTTCGACCGCCTTGCCCTTCAGCCGCTCCTCGATCGCCCGGTGGTCCTCGTCGGAGAGCTTTCCGGTCTGGTAGTCGAGCTCGAGCTCATGGATCTCCTGCAGGAGCCGCGCCTTCTCGGCCTCGAGCTCCTGCCGCTCGACCTCCGCCTCGGATGGCGCGGCGCTCCGCCCGCCGAACAGCGGCCAGAGGGAGGCCCAGATCGCCGCGAGCAGGACCCACAGGCCAACCAGCGAAAGCAGCAAACCGGTCACGCGATCGCGACCTCGGCGGTCTCGTCCTCTTCGTCCCGCGCCGGCCGGCGCGCGGCGGTCCGTTGCGGAGTCGACAGCGCGATCAGCGTGCCGAACACCATCACGCCGCCCCCTATCCAGATCCACATCAGCATCGGGTTGACGATCAGCGTGATGTCCGCCGCACCCGTCGCGGGATCGAACGTCTCCAGGATCGCGTAGAAGTCCTCGAACAGCCGCGACCAGATCGCGACCTCGCTGGTCGTCTGCTCCTGGCCCTCGGGATAGAAGCGGCGCTCGGGCCGGACGCGGTACGGCTCACCGCCGCCTTCCCGCACCGTCAGGTTCGCCACCGTCGCGGTATAGTTCGGCCCGCCCTCGACGTCGCCGCCGCGATACTCGACCGCGTAGCGGCCGATGGCGATCTCGTCGCCCGGCGAGAGCCTCGCTCTCTCCTCGACCTGGAACATCGAGCCGGCGATGCCGGCGAAAACGAACAGCACGCCGATGTGCACGATGTAGCCGCCGTAGCGGCGGCGGTTCCGGGAGATGAGCCCGAAGAGCGAGGCCGGCGCGCCTGTCCCCTTCGACCGCATGCGGGCGCGCGTCCCGCGCCACATCTCCTGGATCACCGTCGCGGCGACGAACGCGCTGAAGGCCACCACCGCGACCGCGTACCAGGCGCGCAGACCGATCGCGACCGCGACGACGCCGGCCACGAGCAGCACCGCGAGCGGCAGGCGGAAGTTCCGCTCCAGGTTCCTCCGCGACGCTCGCCGCCAGGCGATCACGGGGCCGATACCCGTCGTGAGCAACAGCGCCAGGGACAGCGGGCCGTTGACCTGATTGAAGAACGGCGGGCCGACCGAGATCCGCTGCCCGGTGAACGCCTCCGAGAGGATCGGGAAGAAAGTGCCCCACCAGATCGCGAACGCGATCCCCAGGAGCAGCAGGTTGTTGAACAGGAACGCGCTCTCGCGGCTGACGAAAGACTCCAGCCGGTTCTCCGTCGTCAGGAGGTCCGACCGCCACCAGATGAGCCCCACGGAGGCCGCGATGACGAGCGTGAGAAACGTGAGGAACACGATGCCCACGTTCGTGGATGCGAAGGCGTGCACGGACTCGATAATCCCGCTGCGGGTCACGAACGTGCCGAGGATCGTCAGCGAGAACGTGAGGACGATCAGCGCCATGTTCCACATGCGGAGCATGCCGCGCTTCTCCTGGATCATTATCGAATGCAGGAACGCCGTACCCGCGAACCACGGCATGATCGCCGAGTTCTCGACCGGGTCCCAGCCCCAGTACCCGCCCCATCCGAGCTCGATGTAGGCCCAGTGGGAGCCCATGAGGTTGCCGATCGTCAGGAACAAGAACGGAAACAGCGCCCATTTGCGCATGGCCGTGATCCACTCCGTGCCGAGCCGCCCGGTGATCAAAGCGGCGATCGCGAACGCGAACGGCACCGACCAGCCGACGTACCCCAGGTACAGGCTCGGCGGATGGGCCGCCATCCAGTGGTTCTGGAGGAGCGGATTCAGCCCCTGCCCGTCCAGGGGCAGGAAATCGAGCCGCTCGAAGGGCTTCGAGCTGAACGTCATGACGATGAGGAAGAAGGCCATGATCGTCAGGAGGACCGCCGCCGCGTGCGGCGCGAGCCGCGGCAGGCGGCGACGGGTGGCGAGCATGGCGGCGGTGGAGTAGCCGGCCAGGATCAGCGCCCACAGGAGCATCGAGCCCGCCATCCCGCCCCACACGGCGGCTGCCTTGTACCACACGGGCATCGCGCGGCTGGCATTGGTGGCCACGAAGGAGAACTGGAACTGGTCGGTCACGAAGGCGGCCGTCAGGAGCGCGTAGGCGAGCGCCACGCACGCCGACGTGCCGAACACCGCGCCCACCGCGGCCTCCGACAGCCGCGGATCGCGCCGCCATCCCCCGAGGTGACCCACCACGGCGCCGTAGAGCGCCAGCGCCAGCCCCACCCACAGGGCGATCGGTCCGAGCGCGTAGATGCTCACGTTCCTCCCTCCGACCCGGGCCCGGGCCCGGCCAGCCGCCGGGTCAGCTCCTCGGCGCGCTCGACCAGCTTCTGCTGCCGGGTGGAGACACCCAACAGGTAGCCGAACAGAACCGCCCAGAACATGGCGTACGCGGCAAGGTACCAGATCATCGCGAGCCCCGCTCCCGCCGATCGAGCAGGACCTCGAGCAGCGCCAGGTTCTCCGCTGTCCGCTCCTGCCAGACGCGCTGGATCCAGAGCCATGCGAACACCAGCGTTACCGCGAGCAGCGAAGCGAGCAGCGTGATCAGCATCGAGGCCGGCAGGCCGCCGCCGGGATCGTCGACGATCATGACGACCGGCTGCGGGTGGAGCGTCCTCCACCACAGCACGGAGAGATGGATGATCGGCACGTCGAGGAAGCCGATGATCCCGATCACAGCCGCGAGCCGCGCCACGTCGGCCTCCGGCCGGGCGAACGCGCGCACGAGAAGGTACCCGCCGTAGATGAACCACAGAATCAGGGTCGAGGTGAGCCGCGCGTCCCACGTCCAGTACGTCCCCCAGATGGGCTTTCCCCACAGCATTCCGGTCGCCAGCGCGAGCGTGGTGAACAGGAACCCCACCTCGGCGGCGCAGCGTGCGAAGATGTCCCACAGCGACGATCGCTTCCAGAGGTAGAGGATCGACGCGCCAAAGACGACCGCGAACGCCGCGTACATGACCCACGCCGACGGAACGTGGATGTAGAAGATCTTCTGAGGATACCCCTGAATCGCCTCGAGCGGCACCCACCAGAAGACGAGCGCGAACACGACGACCATGGATCCGACCGCCAGCCAGCCGATCCATGGTCTCGCACTCAGCATCATGTGGTAGGTCCGCCCGTCCAGCGTGGACCAGAACTGCCCCCAGGAGCGCGGCCACCACTTCATCCAGAGTTCCTTCCCGCCGATTTGCGGCGAACGCGGATCACTCCTCGATCACGTACTCGAATGCGAGCGTGCACACGGTGCCGAAGATCACGTCGAAGGCGACCGCGAGCGAGAGCCAGCTCCAGTAGTCCCCCATCCGTCCCCCCTCCACCAGCGCCTGGCCTCCCTCGGCGCCGGCCAGGATCAGCGGCACGCTGAGGGGGAAAAGGAGGATCGGCAAGAGGAGCTCGCCGGCCGAGGTCTTCGCCGCGACCGCGGCGAAGAACGTGCCCAGCGCCGAATACCCCATCGTAACCACGACGAGGAGGAGCGCCAGCTCGATCAGCGACCCCGCGAGGTCCAGCTGGTACATCGTCAGCGTCACGGGCACGAGCGCGCACTCGATCCCCAGAAGGAATATCGTCGCGCCGGCCCACTTGCCCGCGAACAGCGCGGCGCGGTCGACCGGCGAGACCAGGAGCCCCTGCAGCGCCTGGTTGCGCTCTTCCTGCGCGAACCAGCGGCCGAAGCCGATCGCTCCGGCGAACAGGAGGCTCACCCAGAGCGCGCCCGGGCCCAGCCGCCTGAGGTCCGCCGGCGTCGGATCGCCCGCGAACACGAACACGAGCGCGACCAGGATCGCGAAGACGGCCATCGTGGCGACGGTCTCCACGCGCCTCAGCTCGAGCTTCAAATCCTTGCCGAGGATCGCCGCCGCCGCGCGCCACCCCACCGCTCAGCCCTCCGCCTCCGCCACTGCGCGCTCGTAGATCGTCCCCAGCTCGCCCGCCGGGAGCTGGCCTTGCGACCGCGCGCGGCCCTCGACGACGACGAGGTAGCGGGTTGCCGCGGCGGGAGCGCGGGCCAGGTCGTGGGTCGTCAGGACGATGGTCCGGCCGGCGGCGTGGACGGAGTCGAGCGACTCGGAGAGCCGCGCCGCCGCGCGCGGGTCGAGACCGGCGTACGGCTCGTCCAGGAGCAGGATCCCGGGGTCGTGGAGGATGGCGCGCGCGATCGCGACGCGCTGCGCCTGGCCCCGCGAGAGATGGCCGATCCGCCGGTCGGCGGCGTCCTCGAGGCCGACCGTCGCCAGCGCACGGCGGGCGCGCGCGTCCGCCTCCCGCAGGCCGTACAGGGTCGCGAAGAAGCGCAAGTTCTCGAGCGCGGTCAGCCCGTCGTAGAGATAGGTCGCGTGGGAGAGGACGCCGATCTCGCGCTGGCGCGCCGCGGGCGCGGCTAGCCAATCCTCCCCACCCAGCCATACCCGACCGGCGCTCGGACGGGCGAGCCGCGCGAGGAGCTTGAGGAGCGTCGTCTTGCCGGCGCCGTTGGGACCGAGGACCAGCAGGAAGTCGCCGCCGTGGAGGTCGAACGAGACCTCGTCGAGCGCGAAGCGCGAGCCGTAGACGCGAGTCAGCCCCTCGACGCGGAGCAGCGGAGCGGGCCCCGGCACGCCGCCCCGCGCGGGCGGAGCCGTCAGGAGCGGGGGGCAGGCGCCGGCTCGGCGCTGAGCTGCCCGGCCTCCTGGTACTTGGACGGACACTTGGCGAGGAGCGTCTCCGCCTCGAACGTCCCGTCCGATCCCATCTTCCCCTCGACCACGACCTGGATGCCCTCGCGGAAGATGTCCGGTACGGTTCCGGCATAGACGACCGGGATCGACCGGTCGGACGCGTCGACCGGCTCGCCGTCCGCCTTCGTGGCGCGAATCGCGAAGCGGATCTGGCGCGCCTTCTCGTCCTTGACGATCGAGCCTTCGACCACGTCCCCCGAGACCCGGATCCGGCCGTCCGTGCTCGCGGCGGCCGCCTGCACCTCGCTCACCTCGTAGTAGTAGACCAGGTTGTCACGGGTCCCCGCGTAGACGAGGTACGACAGCGCGGCCCCGACCAGCAGGATTCCGATCGCCAGGCGTCCGATGCGTGGCCGGCGTCCGGTTGGCGCGGTGTTCTCCGTTTTCACTCGGTCTCCTTGAGCTCGCGTTCGAGTCTCTGCATCCATGTCGATTGCGCTTGCGGCGCCGCCGGCGCGGCGGGCGGCGGGCGCGACTTCCAGCGCCTGGTCAACGCGAAGATCGTGGCCGCGCCGCCCAGAACGAGCGCGAAGGGCAGCAGCCACACGGTCCACGCGAAGCCCTCCTTGCGCGGAGCCAGGATAATGTAGTCTCCGTACCGCGCGACGAAGTACTCGCGGATCTCCTCCTTCGACTTCCCCTCGGCGACCATGCGGCGGACCTGGCGGCTCATGTCCTCGGCCATGAACGAGCGCGACGTGCGTACGGACTGGCTGCGGCATACCGGACACTTGAGCTCGCTCTCGATCTCCGCGGCCAGCTCCTCCTGTTCCGCCGACAATGGGATCGGAGCGGGCGCGACTTCCTGAGCGGCGGGTCCGATCTCCTGCGCGGCCAGGTCGCGATCGCCGCCTGCGGCCGAGGCGACCAGGGCCGCGGCCAACGCGAGTAAGCGCACGGCCCGCGTCACGGGCCCTCGATCGACAGCGGCTCTACGCTGCCGGGGTCGCCGCGCGTGTCGCCGCGCACGCCGGCCTCGAGCTCGGCGATCCGCCGGTCGAGGTCGTCCGCGGTCAGCGGGCCGATGTGGCGCGAGAGGATCGTGCCGTCCCTCCCGATGAAGAACGTCTCGGGAACACCGTACAGCCCGTACTCGACGGCCGCGGATCCGTCGACGTCGGAGCCGAGATGGTACGTCTTGCCGAACTGCCGGATGAACTCCTTCGCGGCGCCCTCCTCGTCATTGACCGCGATCCCCACGAAGGCGACGTCCGGACCGTACCGCTGCCAGCCGGCCTCCAGCACGCGCGCCTCGTCGCGGCAGGCGAGGCACCACGAGGCCCAGAAGTTGAGCACGACGGGCGTGCCCCGAAGCTTCGCCAGCGACAGCGTGGAGTCCGCCGCGTAGAGCGGCATCGAGAAGGCCGGTGCGGATTTGCCGACCAGGGGCGAGGCGAGCGTCTGCTCGCGGGACAGCGCCCACGCGAACAGGGCCACAACCCCCACCAGGACCAGGACGACGAGAAGCCGCTTCACGGGTCGCAATCTCCGCCTCTAACGGTGTGGCCGCAACGCGGGCCGAAGGAAGACGATCCCGCGGGATCTCTTATTTGACAGTTTCATAAGTTCAAAGTAATATAACATCGGGTACCGTCTTTTTCAAGGAGCCGCCATGCCATCTTACGAGTATCTCATCGTCGGCGCCGGGATCGCCGCGGATGCCGCCATGCATGCCCTTCGCGAAGCCGATCCCCACGCCACGATCGGCGTCTTCGGCGCCGAGGCCCACGCGTCCTACGACCGACCGCCCCTCAGCAAGGCCCTGTGGAAGGGGACCCCCGAGAGCGACATCTGGCGCGACGTCCGGAGCACCGGCGCCGACCTTCACCTCGGCCGGCGAATCGCGGGGATCGACCCGCGCTCGGCGAGCGTGATCGACGACCGCGGAATCACGCACGGGTACGCCAAGCTCCTGCTCGCGACCGGCGGCTCTCCGCGCAGACTGCGCGGCTCGGGCGACCGGATCCTCTACTACCGCACGCTCGACGATTACCGCCGGCTGCGGGATCTCGCCTCGGAGCCGCTCCGTTTCGCGGTCGTGGGAGGAGGATTCATCGGCATGGAGGTCGCCGCGGCGCTCCGCATGCAGGACCGCGAGGTCGAGATGTTCGTCGGCGAGGATGGACTCGGTACGCGACTCTTCCCCGACGATCTCTCGAGCTTCCTGGTCGACTACTACCGCGAGCAGGGCGTCGTCGTGCGAACGGTCGGGCGCGTTGACGTGGAGGAGCGGGGCCGCGGAATCGTGGTCCGTACCGGGAGCGGCGCCGAGTTCGAGGCAGATGTCGCGGTCGTCGGCGTCGGATTGTCGCCGAACGTGGAGCTGGCGCGCGATGCGGGAATCGCGGTCGGGGACGGCATCGAGGTCGACGCGTTCCTACGCACGTCCGCGCCGAACGTCTATGCGGCCGGGGACGTCGCGAGCTACGAGCAGCCCGTTCTCGGCCGTCGCATCCGCGTCGAGCACGAGAGCAACGCGGACGCGATGGGGCGCGCGGCCGGATTCGCGATGGCGGGCCAGCCGGCTCCCTTCGACCAGCTCCCGTTCTTCTATTCCGATCTCTTCGATCTGGGATTCGAGGCCGTGGGCGAGCTCGATCCCCGGCTGGAGACGTTCGCCGACTGGAAGGACCCCTTCCGGGAAGGCGTGGTCTACTACCTCGCGAAAGGTCGCGTGCGTGGGGCGCTGCTCTGGAACACCTGGGGTCAAGCCGACAATGCACGACGGCTGATCGAAGAGATGAAACCCGTCGAGAAAAACAAGCTGGCAGGACGACTGCCGCAGGAGGAAGCCGCATGATGCGCCATACACTCGTTGTTGTGATGCTCGCACTCGCCGCCCTCCTTGTGGGCTGCGATGACGATGACACCGATCTCGCTACCAGCCGCGACCCGGTACCCCCCGGCAATCCGGTCACCGGCCGGGAGATCTTCCGCTTCGACACCTTCGGGAACGAGCGCTTCTGGACCGACACCCTCCGCATGCACGAGGTCATTCAGAGCTCGGTCGATCCGCTGACCGCGCTGGCCGTCGGCCTCAAGGTCGATGCGGACGCCTTGCCGCCCGGCATTCTGACGCAGGTCGATCTGACCGATCCCGCGACCACCGTCGCGCTCCTCGAGCTCGGCGCGGTCGTGGGTCTCAAGGCGCAGGTCGAGAACGGCACGATCCGGCGGGTCGGCGTCACGTGCGCGCTCTGCCATTCCGACGTGGACGACTCCGTCCAGGAGGGGATCGGCCGCCGGCTCGACGGCTACCCGAATCGCGACCTCGATCCCGGGCGGATCCTCTCGCTCTCGCCCGCGCTTCAGGACCCGGCGGTCCAGGCGGTGTTGACGTCCTGGGGACCCGGCCGCTACGACGCGTACTGGAACCACGACGGGATCAACGACCCGACGGTGATCCCACCGGCCTACGGTCTCGACGGCGTGCCGGTCGAGACGTTCACGGGCGAGGGGCCCGTCAGCTACTGGAACGCGTACGTCGCCGTCACCCAGATGCACTCTCAGGGGTCGTTCTTCGATCCCGAGCTGGGGATCGACATCCGGGCCACGCCCGACCTGGTGACGCCGAAGCTCCCCGACCTCCAGGCCTATCAGCTCACGCTCCCGGCTCCCGCACCCCCGGCGGGAAGCTTCGACGCCGATGCGGCCGCGCGGGGCGCGGAGGTGTTCAGCGGCCAGGCGACGTGCGCCGAATGCCACGCCCCGCCGACGTTCACCGATGCCGGCGAGCGCGTCCATGCCCCGTCGGAGACCGGCATGGACCCGGTCCTGGCCGGGCGCGGGACGACGGACGGGTATCGCACGACGCCACTCCGCGGTGCTTGGCAGCATCCGCCGTACTTCCACGACGGCAGCGCGGCGACGCTGGCCGAGGTGGTCGAGCACTACGACGACTTCCTGGGCCTCGGGCTGAGCGCGGAGCAGAAGGCGGACCTGGTCGAGTTCCTGAAGTCGCTCTGACGATCCCGCGTCGAAGAGATATCGTCGTCGCGTGGCTGTGGAGCGCGAGCGCGGGGCGTGGGTAGCGGCTAGGTTTTCGCCATGCCCGAGCTCCCCCGCTACACGATCCGGCGCCTGCGCGACGGCGCTCCATCCGGCGCGCTCTACGATCTTCCGCGCCACGGGCAGGTGGGGCTCCACGTCGACGACCCCGAGCTCGTGCTGCTCCTCGAGGCCGAGGGTCTGATCGAGTCCCAGCGCCCGCCGTTCCTCGACGCCGTCGGCAGCGGGATCCTGGGCGCCTTCCGCCCGCGGCCCCAGGTCAACACGTTCCTGGAGCCTCCGGTCGAGGCCGTCGCCGACGCCCTTGCGCGAGCGTTCGCCGCGGCGAGCGGGACCTACGCGATCGAGCCCGTCGACGGTCCCCGCATCTCCGGGCACGACGGCGCCCACGACCCCGGTGTTCCCGTCGGTCACGGCGGCCCCGGCTGGTCGGGCGCGGCCGTCTCCCCGGGCATGGCGCGTCCCCCGGGCGCCGCGGACTGAGCCCCCCCGCCGGCGACCAGGCCTCGGTGGGCTCCTCCCCCGCTGTCGAGATTCGCGGCCTCCGGAAGGAATACGGGGACACGGTCGCCGTCGACGGCCTCGACCTCGTCGTGCCACGCGGCGCGACCTACGCGCTCCTCGGCCCCAACGGCAGCGGCAAGACTACCACGATCCGGACCCTCCTCAGAATCCAGGAGCCCGACGCCGGCGAGGTGCGCGTCCTCGGGGAAAAGCCCGGCCCGGGAGTGCGGGACCGGATCGGCTACCTGCCCGAGGAGCGTGGCCTCTATCCGCGCATGAAGGTGCGCGAGGTGCTGACCTTCCTGGCAGAGCTCAAGGGCATGGCTCCCAGGGACTCCCGGCCGCGGATCGACGGCTGGCTCGACCGCGTGGACCTTTCCGAGCGCGCCGACGACCGCGTGCAGACCCTGTCGAAGGGCATGCAGCAGAAGCTCCAGTTCGTGGCGGCGGTCGTGCATGAGCCCGAGCTCGTCATCCTCGACGAGCCCTTCAGCGGGCTCGATCCGATCAACCAGCAGGCGCTCAGGGAGATCGTCGCGGAGATCCGCCGCTCCGAGCGCACGATCCTGTTCTCGACCCACATCATCGAGCACGCCGAGCGGCTCTGCGACCACGTCTGCATCCTGTCGCATGGCCGCGCGGTCGTCGAGGGGGAGGTAGGACGCGTCAAGCGCGAGCACGGCGGCCGACACGTCGGGCTGACGCTCGACCCCTGGACGCCGGAGGCGGTGGCCGCCGTCCGCGCCGCGCCCGAAGTGGCGCGGGTCCACCAGGACGGCCATGCGATCGAGCTCTCGCTCGCCGACGGCGCCGACCCGCGCGCGCTCCTTGCGCGGCTCGTCCAGGGCGGTGTGGGTCTCATTCGCTTCGAAGTCGTCGAGCCGTCGCTCCATCAGGTGTTCATCGAGCGCGTCGGCAGCCGGCCGATCGAGGAGGGCGCGCTTGTCTAGCCGCCACGCACCGTGAACCGCTCTCGGACGTGGACGATCGTCAAACGCGAGTTCCTCGCCACGACGCGCACCAAGGGATTTTTGCTGGGCACCCTGTTCGGGCCCGCGATCATGGCGGGCTGGATCCTCTTGCCGGCTCTCTTCACCGACAGCGGTGGAACGCGCGACGTCGTCGTGATCGACGGCACGCGCACGGACCTCGGCGAGGCGGTCGCCGAGCAGCTGACGCGCGACTCGGAGGAGATGGCGTTCGCCGCGCGCGTCGTCGCTCCGCCTCCCGGCGCCGCGGACTCGGTGCGCGCGGAGATGGCCGCCAGGACCGCCGCCGGGGAGATCGACGGGTACGTGTGGTTGCCGCCGGGTCTCCCGGCCGGAGAGAGCGCCAGCTACGAGGCGCGCCACGCGACCAACATGCGCGAGGTACGGAGCGTCCGCTCCGCGGTCGACGACGCCGTGCGTCAGTCGCGGCTGCGCGCGGCCGGCATCGACCCTTCGACCCTCTCCGAGGCCCTCCGCCCGACCCCCTTCGAGGCACGCGAGGTGACCGCCGAGGGCCACGGCGCCGCCGCGTCCGGCGAGGCGATGATCATGACGGCGATCATCGCGGTCTTCGTGATCTACTTCATCATTCTGCTCTACGGAAACAGCGTCCTCAGGGGCGTGCGGGAGGAGAAGGAGAACCGCGTGGTCGAGATCGTCCTGAGCTCGATCCGCGCCGAGCAGCTCATGGCCGGGAAGGTGTTCGGGATCGGCGGGGCGTGTTTGCTGCAGGTCGCGATCTGGGTCGCGGTGGCGGCGCTGGTAGCCGCGTTCGGCGAGGACATCGTGCGGTCGATCGGCGGTCAGCCGCCGACGCTGCCGAACCTCCCGCTGTCGGCCGCGTTCATATACGTGGCCTTCTTCGCCGGCGGGTTCTTCCTCTACGCTTCGATCTACGCGGCGCTCGGCTCCCTCGCCACGTCGGGACAGGACGCGCAGAACATGCAGTTCGCCGCCATGGTCCCTCTCATGGTCGCGTTCTTCATGGCGTTCGGCGTGATGAACGACCCCGAGAGCCGGCTGGCGGTCGTCGCGAGCCTCATCCCGTTCACCTCTCTGATCGTGGTCCCGCTGCGCGCCATCCTGGGAGCGATCCCGTGGCCCCAGACCCTGCTCGCGGCGGTGCTCCTGGCCCTGACGTGCTGGGGCACGCTCTGGATCGCCGGGCGGATCTACCGAGTGACCGTGCTCGCCACCGGCCAGCGCCCGAGCCTCCGGCGCCTCTGGCGCTGGGTCCGCGCGAGCTGAGCACCCTTGCGACGCCGGCCCGGCGTCGAGGGATCACTCCCGCTCCAGCCGCTCCATCGCCGACTCCTCGCCGAGGACGATCAGCATGTCGCCGCGCTGGAGCCGCGTGTCCGGCCGCGGGGCGATCCGTTGCTCGCGGCCGGCGGCGTCCATCCGCTGGATCGCCATGACCGTGATCCCGTGGCGCGCGCGGAGCTGCGCTTCGGCCAGCGTCTGCCCGACGAACTCGGCCGGCACGGGAATCCGCGACATGCGGCTCTCCTCGGGCAGCTCGAAGTAGTCGAAACCCGTTCCCTCGATGGAGCGGACCTTGGCCAGCAGCCGGTTGCGCCGGAGTACCTCCCTGTCGAAGGCCCCGAGGATGTCCCTCCGGGTCACGATCCCCAGGAACTTCTGGCTCTCTTCGTCGACGACCGGCAGGTGCCCCATGTCGCGGAACCACAGCTTCTCGTTGACCTCGACGAGCGAGTCGTCAGGAGAGACGACCGGGATCTCGCTGACGAGATCGGCGGCGATGACGAACGATGCCGCCTCCTCGCCCAGGAGGCGCTTGACCTCGTGGAGGTCCACGATCCCGAGGAATCGCCCTTCCTCGTCGCCTATGTAGAGCTGTAGCGCCCGGGTGTTCTGAAACACGTCGAGGACCTTCCCGAGGGGCAGGTCCGCCGGGTAGAGCGTGACGTCCGGCACCATGATGTCCTTGACGGTCAGTGAGCGCATGAGCCGCTCCTGCGCCGTCCCCTCCCAGCGCATGCCGCGGCGCTTCAGCTCCTCGGTGTAGATCGAAGTCGGGCGGATCGCGCGCGCCGTCCAGTACGCGGTGATCGACGTCAGCATGAGCGGCAGGACGATGCCGTAGTTCTGGGTCAGCTCGAACACCATGATGATCGCCAGGAACGGCGCGTGCGTCGTGCCGGCGATGATCCCGCCCATGCCCGCCAGTGCGTACGCGCCCGACCCGGCGGTATGGGCCGGAGCCGCCGCGTGGGTGAGGAGGCCGAACACGCCACCCAGGACGGCCCCGATGAACATGGTGCTCGTGAACACCCCGCCGGAACCGCCCGAGGCGAGCGTGATCGTGGTGGCCAGCATCTTGGCCAGGAAGAGGATGGCCATGAGCCCCAGCGCAAGGCGGCCGGCGAGGACGAGGTTGATCGTCTCGTAGCCGTTCCCGAGGACGTACGGCCAGAAGACAGCCAGCCCACCCACGCAGAGTCCTCCCAGCGCGGTGCGGGCGAGCAGTGGGAGCTTCAAGCGGTCCCAGAACCGGTACGTCCACTCCATCGTCGCCTGGAACAGGACCGACGCCAGACCGGCGAGGAACCCCAGCACCAGATAGGGACCCACCTCCCACGCCGAGACGAGCGCGTACTCCGCCCCCGGCGCGTAGATCGGGCCCTCCCCCGCGAAGACGCGCGTGACGAGCGTCGAGACGGCCGCGGCCACGACCGCGGGGCCGAAGAAGATCATGTTGAACGAGCCGATGATGACCTCGAGGACGAACAGCGTGGCGCCGATCGGCGTGTTGTAGGCGGCCGCGAAGCCGGCCGCGATCCCCGCCGCCACCAGGATCCGGACCCGGTCCTCCGAGAGGTGGAACGAGCGCCCCACGCGGGAGCCGATAGCGGCGGCGATCTGCCCCATCGGACCCTCGCGGCCGACCGAGCCGCCGGAGGCCAGGGTCATGAGCGAGGCCAGCGATCGCTTGAGCGAGGGGAGCAGCCGGACCGGTTCGCCGCCACCGACCGAGACGACCTCCATGATGTCGGGGAAGCCCGCCCGCTCCTCGCGCCGGGCCGCGAGCAGGAGCGTCAGCGCGGCCGCCAGCGCGGCCCCGAGGACCGGAACCAGCAGCCGCACCCACCACGGAACGCTCGCCGCCACCTCGAGGAGCTGCCCCGGCCGGCCCCAGAAGCCGGTCGTCGCCAACAGGAACAGCCAGCGGAATGCCGCGCCCGCGAGTCCGCCCAGCACGCCGACCAGGCAAACGGCGGTGAAGAACAGCGCGTTCTCGTTCTCGGCGAAAAGCGCCCGGAGCTTGCGGCCGAAGACCCGCGTGGGCAGGCCGAGGACCCGGAGCAGCGTGTACTTGCGGGGCAGGACCCGTTCGCGCGCCACGCCGGAATGGTAGCGACCCGCGCGTTGGCGCGCCGTCGGACCGCCGGCGACCGGAAGCTATCGCGCCGTCGGCGCCCTCGGCGTGATCGTGGTCGTCGTGAGCGTCTCGCCGCCCTCGAGGTACTGGAGCGTGAGCGGCCGCCCGGGCCGCAGGCGCCCCAGCGCGCGGCCACCCTCCTCGCCGACGAACGAGTGCCCGTCGAGGAGGAGCAGCACGTCGCCTTCCCGGATTCCCGCGCGGTCCGCGGGCCCGCCCGCGACGACACCAGCAACCTTCGGCGGATGCTGTCCCCGCCACACGACCGTTTCGCCCTCGCCGCGACGCCAGCCGCAGAAGAAGCCGCACGTCAGCTCGAGCCCCAGCTCGTACGGCGGCTCTACGCGGGCGAGGAGTCCGGTGTTCAGGCTGTCGAAGTCGAACTGGAAGTCGAAATCCAGGTTCTCGAGCTGGGGAAGGACGCGGAGCTCCAGATTTCGCGACAGCTCGTCGAGCCCCTCGATACGGAAATCCAGGTTCTCGTCCAGGTGCTTCAATGCCTCCGCCAGGTCGCGGCCGGCCTCGCGGTCGAAGGCGAGGACCCCGTGGCGCCGGAAATCGCACGTCGGGGCCGCCGTGATCGTCACGTCCTTCTCGACGCCGTCGCGGCGGATCCGAAGTCGAACCCGGTCTCCCGGCTCGAGGAGCCGCAGCCGCCGGCTGGCCTCGGTCGTCGTGCTGAGCTTCCCGTCCACGGACACGATGACGTCGCCCTCTTCCAGCACGCCGGAGGCCGGGGGCCGGAGCGCGTGAACGCTCGGCTCCGTCGTGAACGTGGTGATGAGCCGCCCGCCCTGGAACGCCCACCCGCGCAGGCAGCGCCCCGACGAACACCGCATCTCCCCGATTCCCAGCTCGCCGACGGGGTCCGCGCACTCGGCCCGCTCCTCCTGGGCGAGCGCGCGCGGGGCCCCCCAGAGCGCCATCGCCAGCGCGATCCAGCCGATCTTCCGTGATCTCATATCTTCCTCCCGTTCGAATTCCCCATCACGCGTGCATCAGAAGCGGACCGTCGGCGCTTCCCCATCGGTCCGCGCCTCGGAGACCGTGTACAGGATTCGACCTGCCTGAGGGTCGTCGGGCCGCAGGCGCACGAGCTCCCAGGCGGCGCCCTGGAGCGTGGAGAGCGCGGCATCGACTCCCTGCTCGCGCTCGAGCGGGCCGGCGCTCTCGTCGAGGCGCGACAGGGCCGAGACGTACGCGCTGCCCGCGCGCTGGACCTCGGCGGCGGCGGCCAGGGGAGCTGCCGGAGCCGGTGGAGGGGTCTCCGCGTGGGTGGGTTCGCCCCATCTCTGTCCGACGAGGATCCCGCCCGCGAAGAGGGCGAGGGCGGCGGCGATCTGGAGCGGCAGGCGCGGCGCCAGGCGCCGCGGCTGCGCCTCGATCGCCCGCTCCGCCGCTATCGCCCGCGCCACGTCCGGCCACAGGTCGCGCGCGGGCTCGGCCTCGCTCGGAGCGCGGGCGAGCCGCGCTTCCAGGTCCCTATCCCTATCGCTCATGCCAACGCCTCCTTGAGTAGCTGCCGCGCCCTGTGGAGCTGGGACTTCACCGTACCCTCGACGATTCCCATCCGCTCGGCGATCTCCGCGCACGGGTATCCCTCGAAGTAGTGCAGTATCACGACCTCGCGCGCACCCTCCGGGAGGGCGGCGACCGCCCGCTCGAGGTCGACGTCGGCGGCGGGCATCGCCCGCCCGATCTCGTCCGCGTATCTGTCGAGATCGACCTCGCGATCCAGCCGCGCCTCCGCGCGCGAGCGCCTTCGCATCCGATCGAGGGCCGCGTTCACCACCACGCTGTGAAGCCACGTGGACAGGCGGCTGTTCCCGTTGAACGAGGGCAGCGAGCGCCACGCGCGAACGAACGCGTCCTGGACGATCTCCTCGGCGCCCTCCCGATCGCGTGCGAATCGCAGAGCGATCGCGTAGACGCGTCGGTGGTGCTCGCGGTAGATCGCTTCGAACTCGCCCCGCCGGTCGTGCAACCGCACCGTCCTTTCACCACTGAGTCGTCGGTCGGGGATCTGCGGTTGGAACCCCGATGGCGGGGCCACCGTTTCGACCGGCGATTCCGCCCGGCCGAGGAGCTACTGTTCGGCGGGCTTTGGGGATTCCTCGATGAGCGCCGCCACCTCGCCGTTTCCCTGTTCGCGCGCGGTCACGGCGGGAGTGCGCCCGGCCTTGTTGGCGTGCAAGGGATCCGCGCCGGCAATGAGGAGCGCCCGGGCGGCTTCCAGCGAGCCGGCCTCGGCGGCGTGGTGAAGCGCGCTGAACCCGGTCCGGTTCTCGGCCTCGATCGGCGCGCCCATGGCGAGCAACATCTCGATGGCGGGAACGTGGTTGTGCCAGGCGGCCCAGTTGAGGGCCAGGCGGCCGTTCGGATTCCGGCGGACGTCCAGCGAATCGATCTTCGCGCCCTCCGCGAGCGCCTGGCGGATACCGAGCGTGTCGCCGGCGATGGCGGAATCCCAGAGTCGGCTCTGGGCGTCCTGGGCGAGGAGCGAGGGGCCGAACAACAGCACGGCGGCGGCAGTGATGGCGAGCAGTGCGGAAAGGCGGATGCGCATGGTCCTCCAGTTGAGTGTGTGAGAGCGTCGGGTTCTCTCGGTGAACGGTTGACGCCTCGGCCTTGTTTCGCTGCGCGCCGAACCCGTCGCTTGACGGATCCGGATCCGTTAGCGTATACTAACCGTTAGTGAACACTTACGAAATCTCGCTGCAGGCGCTCGCCGACCCCACGCGCCGCAGGATCTTCGAGCTCGTGCGGACGCGGCCCCGTTCGGTGGCCGAGCTGGCCGCCGGCCTGCCTGTCAGCCGGCCCGCGGTCTCCCAGCATCTCGGAGTCCTCGAGCGCGCCCACCTGGTGAGACACCGGAGGCGAGGAACCCGTCACATCTACCACCCCGATCCGGCCGGCCTCGCGCCGCTCCGCGCGTACGTGGAGTCCCTGTGGGACGACGTGCTCACGGCCTTCGCAGCGTCCGGAGGGGAGAGCGGAGGTCCCGACGATGCCCGAGACGAGGAGTGACCGGATCGCGCCGGTCCGGAAGTCGATCACCGTGCCGTGGAAGCCCGCCGCCGCGTTCCGCCGCTTCACGAACGGGATCGCCGAATGGTGGCCCCTCGCGAGCCACAGCTTGAGCGA
>JAICQP010000060.1 GCA_025937815.1 Gemmatimonadota bacterium | reverse complement strand
CCCCGCCTGCACGTCGACGGTCACCTCTTCGTACGGTCAGCGAGATATCCGCGCTGTTCGGAGTGTCAGCGGTCGAAACCATTCCCAGGATCGCCCCCGTCCGAGGCTCGTCGGTCCAGGATCCACCGGGGAAGTCCTGGAGTCGCAACGCAGCAGGATCGCCAGGACGAAGAGGAGATGAGCGAACCCAACGAATGCGAGGACAATTGGCTTGCTCATTTTCAGCGCCCCCACGACGGTGCGCTGTCCGCGGGATCGTCCGTGATTCGGACCAGTCCGGTGCCGTCCCTATTCACGATGTGGAGCCCGGGCGCGTCATCGCCGCCCGCGAATACGATTCGCGTCCCGTCCGGGGACCAGGCGGGGTCCTTGCCCATCACCAGCGCCTCGTACCCGCTTCCGTCCGTGCGAACGAGGGCTACATGGCTGCCTCCGGAAGCTTCCCGATCCGTCGTGAACGCGATCCGCGTCCCGTCCGGGCTCCACGCGGGATCGGAATCGACAGCGGTGCCGGCGGTGATTCGCAGCACTCCACCGGTTCCGCCACCCTGGTAACCCAGATTTCTGAATGAAGGCACCGCGCAGAGATCGAACTCCCAACGCGGCGGAGGGCCCTCGCAGGTGAAGGCGATCTGGGTGCCGTCCGGCGACCAGGTGGGATCGGAATAGGGATGCCACACGCTCGGTACGGTTTCCGACCATAGAGTCGACGGGGGATCGACGTCGGCTATCACGAGATAGGATTGGTCGGGGCCGTGCACGAACCGGACGAACGCGAGCCGTGAACCGTCCGGGCTCCAGACCGGATCCTCGTCGTGGACCCATTCGTAACTCGTCACAGCAGACAGGCCGCTCCCATCCGCGTTGACGACCCAAATGTCGTCGCAAGGGGCACCGGGAGGAACCGACCGGTCGAGACAGGCGGGGCGCTGGAAGGCTAGTCGGCTGCCGTCCGGTGACCACGAAGGTGCGAGGCCATCGACAAAATGGGACAGGTCGTTGGTGTCCAGGTCCAGCACCATGATCCGGCCGTGCCGTTCGAACGCGATCCTCCCCAGCCCTACCATCGGCGGAGGCGGAGGCGCCTCCCCGTCCTCCACTGCAGTGCACGTAATGTCCTGGGCTACCGTCGGCGCGGGTGGGCCCGTGACGAGAAAAACGACGACAGACTCGCACGCGAAGCCAGGCGCTGATGCGGTGAGGCCGTAGGTCCCCGGTGGCGACTGCGCGAAAGTGTAGCGACCGTTCGAATCGGTCGTGACCGCGCGCTCGATCGTGTCGCCGCCGTCGTACGGGACGCCGGTCAGAGTGACCTGGATCTCTCCGAGCGGTGCGACGCTGCCACCAAATTCCTCCAGGACCCTTCCCGTAATCGAAGTCGCTAGTTGGGGGGCCGCGGAAGCGCAGTTGATGCTCGCCGTGACCGTTTCGCCGGGTCGCATCTCGGCGGACGTCGAACTGCACGTGACCCCGGCTAGGATCGCCCGCATTACATAGACACCCGGCTGGAGGTCGCTGAACGCGAACCCCCCGTCGGCAGCAGAGCGGATCGTGCGTTGCCCGCCTGGACCTGTCAGCAGAACCTGCACCCCTTCGATCGGTGTGGAGCCGATCCGGACGAAGCCCTGGATGGCCGCCGTCTGTGGCTCGGTGGGCGGATCCGTCGGAGCGTTCTCGGAGCCGCACCAGGTCGTCGTTACGAGGACGAAGCTGAGACATCCCAGTCGCACGAAGACACCGCTCACTCTTCCCCTGCCTCTCCGCGGCGTCTGCCGCGATCCTGGATGGGACGAATCCACAGTCACACGGGGCAGTATGAGGAGGGCGGCTCATCGGCAGATCAGCCCTGGCTCAGCGGGGCTCAGCCGGACCGGATTGCGCGCTTCCGAAGCCCGATCCTAGGTTCGGCAGGTGAGCGCCACCCTCGAGCCTGCGCCCCCCGGTTCCCCCTTGCGGCTCCAGACACTGGGCACGCTCGTTCTGCGGGGCGCGAACGGAGACACCCTCTGGGCCGATTACGGGCAGCAGGGCTGGCGGCTGGCGCTCCTGGCGGTACTGGCGGCGGCCGGCGATCGGGGGTGCAGCCGGGATCGGTTGCTGCTCCTCTTCTGGCCCGACGCCTCCCAGCAGCAGGCCCGCCATTCCCTGGAGCAGCTCCTCTACAAGATCCGGAAGTCGCTCGGCACCTCCCCATTCCTGGGGGTGAACCCGCTACGCCTCGACCCGGCGGTCGTAACAAGCGACCTGGGGGATTTCGAGCAGGAGCTCGCCGCGGGGAATCCGGAACCCGCCGTCGGTCACTACCACGGTCCTTTCCTAGACGGCTTCTACCTCGGCGATTCGCCGGAATTCGAAGAGTGGATGATCGGCGAGCGTTCGCGCCTGGAAGCGGAGCACGCGAAGGCGCTCGAACGGCTCGCTCAATCGGCGGAGGCCCGGGGAGATCACGATGCCGCCGTAAACTGGTGGCGAAAGCTTTTCGCGGTCGATTCTCTGAGCGATCGGAACGCTCTCGGACTGATGCAGGCCCTCACCAATTCCGGCGACCACGCCGCGGCCCTTCGCCACGCCGAGCAGTACGAGCGGCGCGTCGCGCAGGAGCTCGGGACAAGTGCGGGCCCCGAGATTGCGACGCTGGCCGCCGAGATCCGCGCACGCGCGCGGGAAGAGCCTCCGGCAGTCGCGACAACCGTTTCCTCGGGCCCGGGGTATCGCACGGTCGATCCCACTCCTCCACGGCCATCGGCCTCGACGTCGCCAGCCGCGACCAGGACGACCACGAGCCGGCTACGTCGACCGCTTGAGATCACTGCGGGAGCGATCGCGCTCGCGGCTGGCGTCTTCGCCTTCACGCAACTCACAGACACTCCGGCCGGAGTCCCCGACGCAGCGGCCCTTGAGCCCTCGATCGCGGTCCTCCCCCTCGCCAACCTCAGCGCAGATCCCGCCGATGCGGCTCTGGCGGACGGCATGACCGAGGAGCTGATCGGGGTGCTCAGCCGGGCCGGCAGCTTGCGGGTCATCGCCGGCACGTCGGTCTTCGCCCTCAAGGATCGCAGCCTGGACGTGCGCCAGATCGCGGACAGCCTGAACGTGTCTCACGTCGTCGAGGGGGGACTGCAGAAGGTCGGCAGCCGCCTTCGCATGCAGGTCCGGCTCGTCGATGCGCGCGATGGGTCGACGCGTTGGTCGGAGACGTACGATCGGGAGTTCGAGGACGTGTTCGCTGTGCAGGAGGAGATCGCGCGGGCGGTCGCCCGCGAGCTCGACGTGCGGCTCGCGGGAGCCGGCCCCGGACCGAGAATGGTCCGCCATCACACCACGAGTATCGCCGCGTACGACTATTACTTGCGTGGCATCGATGCCGGTTACCGTCAGCACAATCCCCGTGAGGCCGCCGAACATTTCAAGCGAGCGATCGCGGCCGATTCGACCTACGCCGCAGCGTATGCAGGCCTCGCGCGGATGTCCCTCATGACAGTCCTCGGCGTAGAGGGCGTGCAGCGGTTCCCCGCAGCCGAGGAGGCCGCCAGGGAGGCTCTCGCTCTCGATGATTCCCTCGCAGAGGCACATGAAGCCATGGGGTGGGTCCACCTCGTCCAGCAGGACTTTCGGAGCTCCGAAGCCGCTTTCAAGCGCGCGATCGCCCTCGATCCTCGCTATTCCCACGCCCACGAGGGCCTGGCGCAACTATATCTGTGGTTGAACCGGCCCGAGGACCAACTGACGGAGGCCAGGCTGGCGCTGGAGAACGATCCCTTCTCTCACACAGCCATTCGAGAGATGGGCCGGGCCCTGCTCGTGAACGGCCGCTACGACGAGGCGAGGGATCGTCTGCGCCCGCTCAAGGAACTGAGCCCGCCGGTGGGCTACGCCGGTCTCATCCGCGGGCAGTCCTTCATCATGGAGGAGAAATGGCCAGAGGCGATCGCGGAGCTGCGCTGGGCGGAGGAGCACTCCGCCGGACACGCTCCTGCCTTTCTGGGGTACGCCCTGGCGCGAGCGGGTCGGCGGGACGAGGCGGAGGCCGTCCTGGCTGACCTAATAAGCGGAAGGAAGTACAGCCATGGGGCATTCGGAATCGCCATCGTGTACGCAGGGCTGAAAGAATATGACCAGGCCTTCGCGTGGCTCGATAAGGCCGTGGATGAGAACACGGTCACTCGAGATCTCATGCTGCCGGTGTTAAACGATCTGCACCGCGACCCCCGGTTCGATCGACTCAAGGCGCGACTCGGGCTCCAGGACGATTAGCAGAACGCGTCCCCCGATCGGGGCCCTCTCAATCCAATGCTTTTACCGCTCCGCAGGGGAACGGGTCGGAGAATTTCTCCGCCTTTAGAAAGGCCGGATCCGTGAGGGTGTTCAAGAAGGAGACGAGCGCATCACGTTGCTCCCGCTCGAGACGCAAGCGTCGGGGCGAGCCGTCAGCGGCCCGAAGTCGCGGATCAAGATCGGGATTGTCCTCGATGCCCGAGTCGTAGAACTGGACGACCTCGCCCAGCGTCGCGAACCGGCCGTCGTGCATGTAGGGCGGCCGGATCGCGACGTTGCGGAGCGACGGAGGCTTGAAGCGGCCGACGCCGGCACCCGTATCCTTGGATACGACGTCGAGACCGATGTTGTTCGCCTTGTCGGCCACCTGGGCGATCGTTCGATGGCAGTTGACGCACCCCGCACCCCCCGCGTCGTTGAAGATGCGCAGCCCCTCACGTTCTTGTTCGTTGAGGAGCGAGTAGTCCGGCGCGCCACCGGTTGCGAACACGGCGTCGAAGCGCGACTCCGCGGACACGAGCGAGCGCACGAACTGGGCGAGCGCGATCGCAATGCGGTCGCTCGTCACCTCGGGTGAGCCGAACGCGGCTGTGAAGAGCGCGGGATAATACGGTGTCGCGCTCAGCTTTTGCGCCAGGGCGTCGAGCTGCATCCCCATCTCCAGCGTGTCCTGGATCGGCTGCAGGATCTGCGCTTCGAGCGAGGACGCCCGTTCGTCCCAGAAGTACCTGCCGTACTCGTAGAAGCGCGCATTCGCCAATGCCATGGTGCGACGCGCGGAGTGACGACCGTTCAGGCCGGGGCTGAACCGCACGGTGTCGCCGAAGCCCAATGCCTGTCGGTGACACGACGCGCAGGCGATCCGATCGTCGGCGGATAGGCGAACATCGTAAAAGAGCACGCGTCCGAGGGTCGCGCCTGGGTTAGTGATCGGGTTTTCCGGCGGCGTATTTTCCGTGAACGCCACCGTCCCCGGTGTCGAGGCGAGAAAGTGGCGCGGGATCGGCGCGTCGGCATCCGAGTAGCCGTACCGCATCGCGGGGAGAACCGGCTCGCAGAGCGGCGGCCCGGCGGCGCGCAGCGCCGTGTCCTCGGCCGAACCGCCGCAGGCCGCGAGCAGCAAGACCAAGGCGCCTAGTGCCCGCCGAGACATCGTTCCCTAGAAGTCCTGGAAAGTCAGCAGACGTCTCGTTTGCGGGCTCTCGCCGGTGATCACGTAGGTGACCGCCCGGCCTGCGGGCACCGTGATCGGACGCACGACTCCGCGACCGGGGTCGAGCGGGCCCTTGTCCTGCCAAGCCGGGCTGGGACCGTGCCCACCTCGGAATCTCCTAGAAGTCCGGGAAGGCCCGCAGACGCATCGTCTGCGGGCTCTCTCCGGCGATCACGTAGGTGACCGCCCGGCCAAGCGTCACCGTGATCCGGACGCGCGCGATTTCGGTCCCCCCGCCTTTTCCGCTCATAATAACATCCAGCTCGCCGGCCGGGACACGGACGTATTCAGTCCCGTTCAGCGGATCGAAATAGCAGTCGATCAGCCGGCTCAGCGTCACCGGTGCCCCCGGTGCTCCGAGATGCACCACAGGCACCCAACTAGTGCCACCGGTTCCCTGGAAGAACCGGACCAATCCCGAATCGGCGGGTACGCTCGTCTGGTTGATCCAATCCCCAGTAAGGCCATAGTCCGTCCCGAAGATTTCCAGGCGGTCGCCGCCTCGAACCAAAAAAAATCTCTCTTTGCCCCCGAAATCGCTCAGCGAGCCGTCCAGCTGAACATCGAACGTGCCCGACCGGATGGGCAATTCGACGGATTCGCCCAGGGTGAGCGTGACCGATGCGCCCTGGCTCGTAACGAACGTCAGGGGGCCATGTCCGACGCCGACGTGCGCGAAACGAACCTCGGCGGGTAACCCGGCGATCACGTCGGTCACGAGCACCTCCATCGTCCCCACATCGTCGGAGTTCCTCGCGGTGATCGTCGAACGGCCGGTCTGGAGGCCGATCACGCGTCCGGTCGAGCTCACGCTCGCCACATGGGGATCGAGGGAAGCCCACGTCACTGACGGGGTCTCGTCGATCTTCGCTCCGTTGACGTCGACGAAGAAAGCCGCATACTGAAGGTCGTCCCCGATGGCTATGTCTACAGAAGTGAATTGGGCGAACGGCGGTCGGCCGATCGCCACCCGGGCCCGGACGCTCAGCGACGCGGATGCCCCGACGCTTCCGTCGCCGACCGTGATCATAGCTATCCCACGCCGGAGGGCCGTGACGACGGGAACTCGCCCGAAGCGTGCGATCGCCGGATCGCTCGAGACCCACTGTAGTCGGGGGGGTGTCGGAACCTTTGCGCCGTCCGCGTTTCGCGCCGTCACGGTGAGCAAAGCGCTTTCATTGACAAGCAGCGAGGGTGGCGCCCCGATCTCGAGGCTCGCAACGGTTGCATCGACGACCACGAGGTCCACCGAGCCTACCTTGCCGCTGGCCACGGCCCGCACCTGGACGATTCCGGCCTCCTTGCCCCTGAGCCTCCCCCTCGCGTCGATCTCGGCCAGCGCCGCATCCGACACCTCCCACTGGAACGTGACGCCGGCGACGGCCCGGCCGCTTGCGTCCCGGGCGCTGGCCGAGAACTGGATCAAATGGCCCTCGAAGACGGTCGCAGCGGCGGGACTCACCGTTACGGACGACACGCAGCTGGAGGCGCTGCAATCGGGAGGGTTCGGGACTTCGACGGGACTGCCGGTATCCGACCCGCACCGCGGCAGGGCGGCCAGGGCGAGAGCCAGGCACGTGAGCTTCCCTGAGGCGCTCATTCGCTACTCCTCTGCGACCTCTTCGCGCTCCGAAGATCCAGGTCCAAGCACCGTCCGAAGCTGGAACGACCGGTGGCGCCCCGCCCCGTTTTCGGGGGCATGCGGGCAGTATGGGGCTCGAGGCTCAGCCCTGGATCAGCGCCGGCTCACCGGGGCTCAGCGCGGTCGCACCGCGGGTCAGTGGCGGTAGCGGAGCGCGAACTGGAGTTGGAAGGCCGATTCGGTCTGGAGGGTGGTCCAGCGGGGCGCCTCGGCGTCGAACCGGAAGATCGACTGCCCGGTCTCGGCCGGCGCCGGCGTCTGACCGACGTGCTCGAGGAGACGGGGCGCGGCTACCCGGTAGCGGCCCCAGTCGCCTTTCAGGAGATTCAACACGTTGAAGACGTCCAGCTCGGCCTCCAGTGTGCGGCCCCCGACCGGGATCGCCTGCCGGATGGAGGCGATCGTCGTATGGGACCATGGCTCCCGACAGCTGTTTCGCTCGAGGATCCTGCCCCGCTGACTCCGGAGGCATGGCGTGGCCTCGATGAAACGCTCGAACGCCTCCTGCTGGCGGGCCACGCGCGCGGCCAGAGCGTCCGGCGAGTTGTCCGCGCCGGAGGCGTCTGAGCGGCCGCTGAAGACGATCTCATCTGTGTCGAATGCGTCCCGCGGGACGTAGACGGGATCGTTGGCGTTTGAGCCGTCGGCGTTGAGATCGCCGCGCCGCCCGGCGCCGCCTGCCAGATAGGTGAACGGGCTCCCCGATTCCCCTACGTAGAAGAAGGAAAACTCGGTGGACCAACCGGTCCACGGCGCCCGGTACGTGCCGGCCAGGACGACCCTGTGCGGCAGGTCGTTGAGCGAGATGCCGCGGGTCGTCAGATCCTCGTGGCGGCCCGAGGTCGCGCGCGCGTCTGCCCACAGGACGATTCCCGGAGAGTTGACCCGGCTCGGAGACTGGACGTCGCGTACCCGCGAGTACGTGTACGATCCGCTCGCCGCGAATCCTTCCGTGAACCGCCGCTCGATCCGCGTGGATAGCTGATACGAGTAGTTCCGCGAGGTGTTCTTCAGGTCTATCACTTCGGAAAAGTCGGACCGGACTGCGGGCGAGGCCAGACCCGTGGGCGCGATCGTGCCGTAGAGAACACGGCCGAACCGGTCGACCCTCTGCGGCCCTTCGAGATTCAGGTTCACGAACACGAAGTCCGAGAGGCCGCGGGCGACGAGGATCTCGGTCGTCGACAGGAATCCCGCCGGCAGAACCCGATCATAGGCGAGCGATCCCCGCAGGGACTGCGCCAGCCTCAGGTCGCGATCCACGAGGTCGACGTCACCGAGCGGAGCTGTCGTGAGGCCGGGTCCGGTTGCGCACGCCAGGGGGGCCTCCCGGTAGTCGGGAACGAAGGACGGAGGAAGACCCGCGTCGGATGGGAAGCTGCCGCAGCGCAACACGCCGATGCCGACGCCGTAGTTGAGCAGCGCCGGATGGATCCATGCCAGGGGTGGCCGCCCCGTGAAAATCCCCGCCCCTCCACGCAGCAGGTCGCGTCCCATCCCGGTCATGTCCCAGGTGAACCCCAGGCGCGGCGAAATATGCACGCGCGACCGGGGCATCTCGTCCGTTCGCCGATCAAAGATCGAGTCGACCACCGCGTTGTACGGGGCCTGCCCGCCGATGTCCAGGAGATCGCCCCGAATCCCCATCGTGACGGAAACGCGCTCTCCGACGCGCCACTCATCCCCCAGATACGCGGCATACTGGCCGCCGCTGATGGGCACCCCCTCGCTGCCGAAGTCCCGGCGGATCTCGTATCGCTCGGCGAGACCGTCCGCGAGGGAGTCCAGGCTGGAAAACGTCCAGGTGCCGTACCCGCCGACCAATCCCCCCCGCGTGCTGCGAAAACGCTCCGCCTGGGCGCCCAGCACGAGCGTATGCTTCGTGCCCCAGGGGAGACTGAGCTCCTCCTTGACGTGAACCGACCACGCGCGCCCGAACCGCCCGTGGGCCTGCGCCGTCGAGCCCGTATTGATCGTCACAAGGCCGCCGCTCGGGCCCGGAACGAGGACGCGGACCAGCGGCTGGCGGACACCTGGGATGAATTCGACTCGGTCGGTCGAGTGGGACACGAGCACTTCGTTGTGGCCGCCTCGCGGCAGATCACTATGAAGCTGCAGGGAGGTCAAGCGCAGGGCGGTCGACGTCGTCACGTTGTATGTGGAGAGAGAGAACGTATCGGGGGCGGAGCGCGAGAATGCTTCATCTTCACTGCGAGCATAGCTCATGAACCCGATGGCGCGGCTGTTCCAGCCCGGGACGGCGGCGTCCACGCGGGCGAATAGGTTCCGCAAGGGAGCGGCGTTATCCACCGGCCCGGCCGACCCGGACGTCAGGCCATAGCCGCGCATGATCTCGTCCAGACGCTCTACATCGGCCTCCTCGATGGGAACGGGCGGCGTGGCAGTCGAGGCCTGACCCACGAAGGGACCCGGCGCCGGCGATGCGAGGTGCTGAAGCTCGGGCGCGATGAAGAAGTGGACACGATCGCGCACGATGGGCCCACCGAGCGTGAAACCATACTGCCATCTCTCGTACGGCTCACTGGGGGCCAGCTCGCCACCTCTACGGAGACGGTCGTTGCGCCAGAACGCAAAAACGGAACCTTCGAGGTCATTGGTTCCCGACTTCGTGACGGTGTTGATCAACGCGCCGGCGAAGTCTCCGTAGCGAATGTCGTAAGGGGCGACCAGCACCTGGTATTCCTTCACCGCATCGAGCGGAATGGATTTCCCTGCGCTGGCCGCAGCCGAAACGCTGCCGCTCACGGCTCGCTCCTCGGCGCCGTGGATCAGGAAGCTGTTGAATCGAAGGTTGGCTCCCGCTCCAGAGACGCCGCTTCGCTGGAAACCGATCTTCGTCGAGACCTGGGGAGCCAGTACCATGAAGTCGTGGAAGTTCCGGTCGAGCGTCGGCAGACGGTGGATCAGCGAGTCGGAGATCGCCGTAGCCGGGCCGCCCTGGACATGGATTCGCGGCAGGGATGGAACGGAGACCCGCAGGGTGTCGACGTCGATCCGGGCGGGCTGAAGCCGGAAGACGAGCTCGTGGGGTTCCCCGAGCCTGAGGAAGATCCCCTCACGCCTCGCGGGCAGCGAGCCAGGAGCCTCGACCGTTACCGTGTAAGGTCCGCCGACCTCCAGCCCCTGGACCAGGAAGCGGCCTTGCCGCACCGCACTCTGCACGGCAAAGCCCGTCGCGGTGTTCCGCACTTCGACGCGCGCGCCGTCGACATCCGCCTCATCGGCCGAGAGGACGCTACCGTGAATGGCGGCGGTCGTTACGCCCTGGGCGAAGAGGTCCGTGCTCACCAGCGGCGGGAGCGCCCCCGAAGCCGCAAGCGCGACGATCGCCACGATGGATTGTATTGCACTTGAGGACAAGACGTCAGCCCCTCGCAGTCGGCATCCTTCAAAGCTACCGCTGGACGACCCGAAAAGGGGTGGACCCTGACAAGGAAATGTCCCCTGGGAGGAAATGGTTACGGGATAGCGCTGATCTGGGTGATCCCGGTGCCGTCTGGAGACCAGTCGGGAAATGCGTCGAACGCGCCACCGTTGGTGAGGTCGACGACGGAACCCGAGACGGGATCGAGCGTGCAGACGTCGGTGGTGAGACCCGCCTCGGCCCCGCAGGTGAACGCGATGAGTCCATTGGGGCCTACTGCGGCGAGCCCCAGATCGCAGGATACGGTCTCAGGACCATGACGAGACCTCCCGCCACAGTCGCGGGGCTCCCAGAACGTGTCGCTGTTTTCATATGCCTCCTGTACAAAGTCAGGCCATCGGCACGACTCACTCCGATAAGGAGAGGGAGCACTGATGCCAAAGAACACCCGTACAGAAGGCGGGATGTCTGAAGGGAGATTGCGGAGAGGGGCAGGAAAGTGGTGGGCGGTGCAGGATTCGAACCTGCGACCTCCGGTATGTGAGACCGGCGCTCTAACCAACTGAGCTAACCACCCACGAGAAGCGGAAAAAAGCTACCCTCGGCCTCGGGAACGCGTCAACGACGCTAGGGGCCCGTCAGCGGAAGGACCGAAAGGTTATCCCGCCGTCCGCCGGCCTGGAACGCACGCTCGCAGGTGCCCGAGACGCCCGGGAAGGTGCCCTCGAACGTGATCGAACCGAGGATGTTGATGTCTCCCTCCGTCACCCGAGCCACCATGTGCATGTCGCCGGGGAACGTGCCCCCGGACGGGTTCGGGACAAGGATCGTCCCGTCGACGGTCATGACGCGGTTCTCGTTGTCGAACGTCCCCGTCAACGTGCCCGCGTCGCCCACCGTGAACGTCACGTTGTCACCGTCGCGCTCGATCGTCAGCTCCACGGCCTCGCTCCGGCCGACGTCCCCTACGCACGTGTCGGTGGTGTACGTAAGGGTGATGGGGTACGTGCCCTCCACCCCCAGGGACGGATCGTTCTCGCACGCCGTCGCCGCGATGGCGGCGAACGCCAGGATCGGTATCCACTTCGGGTAACGCACGCGTTCATCCTTTCGATTCGATCGTGTGGGCCCGGCTGGATTCGAACCAGCGACCCTCGGATTATGAGTCCGGTGCTCTGACCGCTGAGCTACGGGCCCCGCGGTAGTCAGACGAAACTGTACCGGCGGGCTGGAGGTTTAGGTCCACGCCATCAGTAGTCATGAAAACTACAGGTCGTAGAACTTGAGCAGCTCCCGGCACTTCGACGGATGGCGGAGCTTCTTCAGCGCCTTGGCCTCGATCTGCCGCACGCGCTCGCGCGTGATGTTGAAGATCGTCCCCACCTCCTCGAGCGTCCGCGGGCAGCCGTCGCCGATCCCGAAGCGGAGGCGGATGATCCGCTCCTCGCGCTGCGACAGCGAATGGAGCACCGCGTTCACGTTCTCCTTGAGGAGCGCGAAGGCCGCGTTCTTCGACGGGGAGAGCGTGCGGCTGTCCTCGATGATGTCGGAGATCTGGGTGTCCTGATCGGTCTGAACGGGACGGTCCAGGGAGATCGGCTCCTGCGCGATCTTGAGCACCGCCTTCACCTTCTCGAGGGGCAGATCGAGCTTCTCGGCGATCTCCTCGGGGGTCGGCTCACGCCCGGTCTGCTGGACAGTCCTCCGCGTGTAGCGGTTCACCTTGTTGATCGTCTCGATCATGTGGACGGGGATGCGGATCGTGCGCGACTGCTCGGCGATCGCGCGCGTGATCGCCTGGCGGATCCACCACGTCGCGTAGGTCGAGAACTTGTATCCCTTGCGGTGATCGAACTTCTCCGTGGCCCTGAGGAGCCCCGAGTTTCCTTCCTGGATGAGGTCCAGGAACTCGAGCCCCCGGCCGATGTACCGCTTGGCCACCGAGACGACGAGCCGCACGTTCGCCTCGACCATGCGGCGGCGCGCCGACATGACGCTGCGCGTCAAAGTGACGACCTCGGCCAGGATAGCGTGGTACTCCGCCCGGCTGAGCCCGGTCAGCCGCTCGAGGTCGCGCTCGCGCCACTCCACCGCCGACACTCCGTCGAGCTCCCTCAGCTTCTCCGCCAGATACTCGATCTGCGAGTGATGGAGCGGCAGGGACAGGAAGAAGCCCCGCACGGCTTCCATCTCGGCGTGGGCCTGCTTGCCCTTGTTTCCGCGCAGGCCGCTGCGGTCGAAGACCTCGCGCGCCGCGTGCCAGCGCTGCTCGTTCGCCTGGAGCTCCTGCGCAAGCTGGCTGGCGTCGAGAGGCGGGGTCTCCTCTTCCTCGCCGCCCCACTCGCTGAAGTCGTCCCCCAGGAAGGCCTCGGGGCGCATCGTCCCTTCGACCACCGCGCGGCCCTGCTCGAAGGCGCGCTCGATCGAGGTATAGGACCGGAACACCACCTCCCGCAGCTTCACCTGGCCTTCGGCGATCGCCCGCGCCAGCTCGATCTCTTCCTCGGCGCTGAGGAGGGGCACCCGTCCCATCTCCTGGAAGTACATGCGGATCAGGTCGTCGTAGACCTGGAGTCGCTGCCCGAATCCGCCCGTTTCCTCGCTCGCCTCGTCGTCCGACTCGCCTTCTTCCTCGCCGTCGTCGTCCGCGAGGGCGATCCGTCGCCCCGAAGGAGGACGGTCCTCGGCGATCTCCGGCTCGTCGTCCGGCTCTTCCTCGTCGCCGCGAAGGTCGAGGATCATGCGATCGATCGCTTCGGAGTCGCGCGCGACACCGAGTTTTTCCTCAGTATCGGCGGGCTCGGATCTGGAAAGGGCGCGGCGGGGTGGGGTCATGGTCAACGGATGGGTGAATGGAGCCCGGGGGGCGGGTTAAGGAGTTCAAGGTACGCGAGCCACGTCGGGAGTGTCAAACGCGAAGCGCTCAAGCTCGCGGGCGCCGGCCGCCGAACGGGCCCGGCGCGATCTCCTTGCGCGTGCGCTGTCGGCGCAGCGAGTCCTCCAGCACGTCGCCCGTACTCTCGGTCCTACGCTCGTGCACGCCGCGCGCTAGCGCGTCCTCATGAATCCGGTTCAGGCTCTCGCGGAACGCCTTGTCGGAGAGCTCGAACCCCTGCTCCTGTGCCCCGCGCAGCGCCTCCAGCCGCGCCATCACGCGCTGGAGCTCCTTGTCGGCCGCCGACCGCAGGGCCTCCTCCACGTCGCCCCGCCCGTCCGCGTGCAGCTCGGCGAGCCGCGTGAAGAACTCCGCGTAGGCGGGCACGGTGAAATACTCCGCGCGGCACTCCTCCACCATCTGGTCGAGCCAGCGCGGCTCGCTGACCGCGTGGAGGAGCACGTACCATTCGTCCTGGCTCTCGGGCAGCGAGATACCCGGCGGGGTCTTCCCCGGCCCGCGCTTGGCGATGGGAGGCTCGCGGTTCCCGCCGGTCGCCGCCCTGGCCCGCTTCCCCGCAGCCGGGGCGACCAGCGCCTCGCGCGGCACGTCGAGCTCGCTTGCGATCTTCCCGATGTACAACTCCCGCGTGACGGGATCGGGAACACGCGCCACCGACTCGAGCAGCCGCTTGATCGCGCGCCGCTTTCGCGGGACGTCGCACAGGTCGACTCTCTCGCGCACGATCCGCAGCTTCGCGTCGATCACGTCCTCGCTCGCCTCCAGCCGCTCGCCGAACGCACCTCCCCCACCCTCCTGAACCAGCGACGCCGGATCCTTCCCCCGGGGCAGGGCGACGAACCGCGCGGTGACGCCCGCGGCCAGCAGCATGTCCGCCGCCTTGAACGCCGAACGCTGACCCGCCGCGTCCCCGTCGTACGCGAGGTACGCGGTCGACGTGTAGCGCTTGAGTATCCGGGACTGCTCCTGGGTGAACGCCGTCCCGAGCGGCGCCACGACGTTCTTGAACCCCGCGCCCGTGAGCGCGACGACGTCGAAGTTGCCCTCGACGACGACCACCGCCCCGGCCCGCCGGATCGCCGGCCGCGCCTGGTCCAGATTGAACAGCATCCGGCCTTTGGCGAAGACCGGCGTGTCGGCGGTGTTCAGGTACTTCGGCTCCTCCGCGTCGAGCCGGCGTCCCGAGAACCCGACCACCTTCCCGCCCACCGACCGGATCGGGAACATCACGCGGCCCCGGAAGCGGTCGAACAGCCCGCCGGTCTTCTCGCTCCTGCCGATCAGTCCGGCGCGCTGGAGTGCGTCCTCGCCCACGCCCTGCCGCTTCGCCTCGCCGAGAAGCGCGTCCCAGGACTCGGGTGCCCAGCCGAGCATGAACGCCTCCTGGATCGCTCCGCCGACCCCGCGGCCGGACAGGTATTCGCGCGCGCTGGCGGCGTCCGGGGATTCCCCGAGGAGGCGATGGTAGAACTCCGCCGCCATGCGGTTGGCGTGGTGAACAGGGGCGTTGGGGTCCGCGAGATCGGCGGGCTCCCTGTCGGGCACTTCCACTCCCACGCGCTGCCCCAGAGTCCGGACGGCGTCCGGGAACTCGATCTTCTCGTGCTCCATCAGGAACGTGAACGCGTT
The DNA here is from genome assembly GCA_025937815.1 of Gemmatimonadota bacterium. Classification (GTDB taxonomy): domain Bacteria; phylum Gemmatimonadota; class Gemmatimonadetes; order JACCXV01; family JAHWKZ01; genus JAICNR01. The sequence continues at coordinate 1,241 of JAICQP010000060.1, read as the reverse complement.
TCCGCCGGCCTGGCAGCCGAAGCAGTAGTACATCCCCTTCTCGGGGCTGACGGTGAACGAGGGCGTCTTCTCGGGGTGGAACGGACAGAGGCCGACCCAGCTGCGGCCGCGCTTCTTGAGCTGCACCACCTCGCCGACGATCTCGACGATGTCGGCGCGGTCGCGTATCTCCTCGATGACGTGCTCGGGGATGCTCAGGCGCTCTCCTTCTCGGAACCTTCGGGGGCGAGCGTGGCGATTGTCACGCCGTCCCCGCCCTCGTTCCAGTGCCCCAGCCGGAAGCCGTGCACGTAGGGGTGCTTCTCCAGAAGCTCGGCCACGCGGCGGCGCAAGACGCCGGTCCCTTTGCCGTGGATGAAGCGGATGACCGGCCTGCCCGTATGGTATGCGCGCTCGAGCGCGCCAGCGAGCGGATAGCCGATCTCGTCCGCCGTCATCCCCCGCAGGTCGATCTCCAGTGGCAGCGACTGACCGTCGGCGCCGGAGTCGGCCGGGGCGATGGAAGCAGGCTCCTTCGCGTCCGTCCGATCGGCGGCCTTCGTCACGATCTCGAGCTCGCTCGCCCGGCACGCGATCCGCACCTGGCCGGCCTGGACCGCGCACGTGTCGTCGGTTCGGCTGAGCGAGACCACCTCGCCGACCACGTCGTAGCGGGGGATGCGGACGAGGTCGCCGGGCTCGACGAGCGGGCGATCGCGCTGGCCGAGGAGCGCCTCGCGCTCGGCCCTGAGCGCTTCGGCGGCGCTCGCCATCTCCTCGGCGAGGGCCTGCGCGGCCCGCGTCGACGCCTCGGCCTCCGACAGCTCCGCCGTGCGCTCCCGGAGCTTCCGCTGCTGGCGGCGCATCTCCTCCCGCATCCGGTCGATCTGTCCCTCCAGCTCACCCAGCCGACGCTCCGCCGCCTCCCGACGCTCCGAAGCATCCGCGGCGATCCGCCGCGCCCTTGCGCTCTCCGCCTCCCCGATCGCCTGGCGCTCCTCCTCCAGCGCGCGGCGCGCCTCGACGAACGCCTGCTCCTCGCCGGCCAGCCGCCGGGTCACTTCGTCCAGGTCGCGCACGTCGCGATCGAGCGCCTCGTGGGCGCGCCCCAGCACCGCGGGCTCGATTCCCCAGCGCGCGGCAAGCTCGAGGCCGAACGAGCGCCCCGGGACGCCCTTGACGAACCGGTACAGGGGCTCGTTCCGCTCGAGGTCGTAGGCCAGCGACCCGTTGACCATCCCGAGCGACCGCGCGGCCACGAT
>JAICQP010000092.1 GCA_025937815.1 Gemmatimonadota bacterium | reverse complement strand
GAGCGCCGGGGCGAACCGCCATGCGCCGCGGCGCTCGACGGGCAAGCGAACGACCTGCGGACCATCGGCCTCGTCCTCGTCCGGAGACCCCGGCCCCGCCGGGGCCTCGACCACGTCCGGCGACCAGCGCTCCCAGAACTGCTCCCAGTAGCCCTCGGGCGGCTCGACCGGCTCGAGGCCGTACCAGCGCATGGATTCGACCACCCCCGCGCACTCGCGCTCCAGCCCCCGGCAGCGGTCGCAACGCAAGAGGTGCGCCTGGGCCGCGCTCTCGGCGGCTGAGTCCAACCGGCCGTCCAGCAGGTCGTACACGAGCTGCACGTCCAGGTGCTCTTTTCCCTTCATCGATCCGACCCTCCTCGGTCCAAGCTCAAGACGTTCGATCCGCCGAAACGTTCAATCTTCGTGCCAATCCCCGCGGCTCGAGAGGAGCTTGCGCAATTTCTCCCGGCCGTAGAACAGGTTCGATCGCACCGTCGCCGGCGGACACTCGCAGATCCCGGCGATCTCCTCGGTGGACAACCCCTCGATGTCGTGAAGCGTCAGGATCTCCCGCTGCCGCGGCGGCAGGGATCCGAGCGCCCGCTCCAGCCGGCGGAAGAACTCGCGCTGCTCGACCCGCCGGTCGGGCGCATCGCTGACCGCGTCGTGCGGCGTCTCCTCGAGGTTTTCGACCTCGACCTCGAAGTCCATCCCGCGACGCCGGCGACGGATGTGGTCCAGCGCCGTGTTGATCAGGATACGCCGGGACCAGGGAAAGAACGCCTCCGGGCGGGACAGGCCGCCGAGGTTCTGGAACACCTTGACGAAGGCCTCCTGCAGGACGTCGTCGGCATCCTCATGGGAGCCGCAGTAGCGGCGCGCCAGCCCGTAGAAGGCCCCCACGTACGCCGACATCAGATCGCGGAACGAGCGCTGGCTGCCGTTCTGCGCGTCTCGCACGAGGACGGCGATCCGCTCCGATTCCGGGCTCGCCGCCGCCTCGCTGCTCTCTCTCGATTCCGCCACTTTCACGACGCCTTCCCGCGTTGGCCTTTCTCTTCCACTCCCAGGATCCACGCCGCGACGCGGCCCACCGGCAGATCGCCTTCGGCATGCCAGTACTCCTCGTCTTCGAAGAGCGCCGACGACGTATCCTCGGCGGGGTGCCGCGCGAGGCCCGCGAGGATCTCCCGGGCCCGGTCCCGCCAGCGGCGCATGTTGGCGGGTCGCAGATCGACCCACCCCGTGTCCGCCCAACGCTCGACCGTCTGGGGGTCGACCGCTACCCGCGCCTCCTCCTTGTACGGCGGGGTCTTCATCTCGGGTCCCCGCAGGATCCGGCCGTCCGGGAGCCAGATGGGGATCCCGATCGAAAGCATACCGGCGCGAAGTCTCGCGTCCTCATAGATCAGATCGCTGGCCCTGGCACTCGTCTCGTCGGGATCCGATTCGGCGATTCGCGCCAGGGAGCCCCACAGTCGCTTGAGAAGATAGGCCTCATAGAGGAGTTTGGAGAGTCGCGGCGGGCCCAGCATCTCGAAGGCTATCGAGTCGAGGCCCTGCTCGGCCTGCAATCGCCGCATCCGCTCGAGCGCGCGATGGCGCATCACCCCCGCCCGGTAGGTGGGCCCGAGCGTGGCGCCGTCCAAGGCGGCCACGACCTCGTGGCCGGTCGTCCCGCCTTTCAGCTCGAGCAGCGCGCTGGCCGCGATCTCCTCCGGGGTGACGTATTCCATCTGGCCCAGCGCGGTCACGGTCTCGAATTCCTCGCACGAGAACATCCCGTTCTCGCCGGTGTCGATGAATACGGACTCCAGGACTTTCGGCTCCCCCGAAGCGTCGACGAGCTCGGTCCAGCCGCCGGCCTTGCCGTCGAGCGCCGCCTCGATGCTTAGCGCGCGGTCCGGCGGGCAGTCGAAGAGCCGGATCGGCTTGCCACCCCGCAGCACGGGCCCCGCTCCGATCCTCTTCCACGCGATGGCCGCGGCGGGCTTGATCTCCTTTACGATCGGCGCCCCCGGTGTCCTCGCCAGCAGGTAGAGCAGCATCGAGTGGGCTCCGGCTATCGAGGACTTGGAGAGCAGGGTCCGGCTCGGGCGCTCCTCGGAGTGCGTGTACGGGATGTTCAGGCCCATCCCGCCGCTCCCCGTGGTGCCGACCTTGAGGTAGGCGGTCACTCCACCCTCGGCGAGCCCCCCGCGCAGGATCTGAACGTGGCGGATCAGCTGCGGCAGAGAGAGCGTCGTAAGGTGGTGCTCGATCTCTTCCCGCAGCCGCTCGACGTCGGACGTTCCGGCGTCGACGTCGGCCACCGCCTTCTGGAGCCGGCGGACGCTGTAGAACACGTCCTGGTAGGCGAACGCGGTGGCGGTGTTGATGCAATCGATGACGACATCGGGCCGCCGGTCCACGAGGAGCCGGTACAGGGACGCCCGGGAGAGGATCTCGTCCGACAGCTCGTCCATCGTGTCCTGGATGATGGCGCGCCGCGTCTCGCCGTCCTTCAGGAGACGTGACCTGTCGTGGTCCTTGAGGTCTTCGCGCACGAAGACGTTTCCCCACGCCGGAGCGAATCGGGTGCGCGTGTGGGGGAAGGCCCCGGAGATGGATCGCACTGCCTCTTCGGCCTCTCCGGGGTACAGGGAGTGGATGACGATCTCGGCCGGCTCCTCGGAGACGAGAACCCGCGCGATCGCCGAACCCACGAGTCCCCAGCCCCCGAGGATGAGGATCTTCTTGTCCCTCAAGTCCATGACCGCTCCCCCTTCTTCGCCGTGTCGCGGGAGGCGGCCGGCAGGTCCACCAGGCCCAGGAGCCGGCTCATCTCGTCGCGCTTCAGGCGCCGCCACCGGCCCGGCTCGATGCCCGCCAGGGTCACGAACGCGAAGCGGGTCCTGACCAGCCGCTGCACGCGGCCGCCGCAGGCCTCGACGATCCGCCGCACCTCCCGCTTCTTCCCCTCCGTCAGCACGAGCTCGAGCGTGGTGCGATCGCCCTTCCGGGCCACGACACGGTACCGGAACGGCCCCGTGCGCCCGTCTTCGAGGTCGATCCCCCTTCGCGCCGCCGCCGCCAGCCGCCGTTCGTCGAGCGGACCTTCGACATCGGCCCGGTATTCGCGCTCGACTTCCCACCGGGGATGGGTGAGGCGGTGCGCGAGTCTACCATGCGTCGTCATCAGCAGCAGACCTTCCGTGTCGAGGTCCAGGCGCCCGACGTACGCCAGGCGCTCACCGCGGGGCTCGTCGACCAGGTCGTAGACCGTCCGGCGCCCGCGCGAGTCCGTCCGGGCCGTCAGCACGCCGCGAGGTTTGTGGAGCGCGATCCCGATCGCGTCGCCCGGCCTGTCCTCCGCGAAGCGCGCCCGGATGGGGCGGCCCTTCAAGAGGACCTCGTCCGCGTCCGGATCGACCGTCGTGCCGGGCGCGGTCACCACCTTGCCGTTGACCTTCACCACGCCGGCAGCGATCAGGTCCTCGCTCTTCCTGCGCGATGCGACCCCGGCCTGGGCCAGGAAGCGCTGCAGGCGCACGCGCGTCACCGCTACTCCTCTTGACCGTTGGCGTGCGCGTCGTCGTTTCCGCCGAGCTCGGGGGCTGGCTCTTCCTCGAGCGCGAGCTCCTCCTGTCGCTCCCGATCGGCGAACAGGATCTCCAGCTCGTCGGGACGCGGAAGGGCGTCGAGCGACGGGAGGCCGAAGTACTCCAGGAAGTGGTCCGTCGTCCCGTACAGGAGCGGCCGGCCCATGCCTTCCTCCCGGCCTGCGATCCGCACGAGCTCACGGTCCACCAGGGTCTTGAGGACGCCCTCGACCGTCACGCCGCGTATCGACTCGAGCTCCGCCCGCGTCACCGGCTGCTTGTAGGCCACGATGGAGAGCGTTTCGAGCGCCGCCTGGGATAGCCGCGGCGAGGCGTCGGAGGCGCGCAGGTCGGCCACCCAGCTCGCGAACTCGGGCCGCGTGACGAGACGGTATCCTCCCGCGACCTCCTGCACGTGGAAGGCGCGATCCTCGCGCAGGTAGTCGGCGTTCAGATCGCGCACCAGGTCCGCGACCGACTCCGGAGTCGCCTCGTCGATCATGGCGGCGATCCGGCGCGCGGAAAGCGGCTCCTCCGCGGCGAAGAGAAGGGCTTCCAGGACCTGCTTCGCACCGGCCGTGGAGTCCCTCATTCCCCGGCCCCGCGTCCGCTCGCCGCGTAGACGTGGATCTCTCCGAACCGCTCGCCCTGCCGCAGACGCACCTCCCCTTCGCGCACCATCTCGAGCAGGGCCACGAACGTCACGATCCAGTGCGATCGGGGCTCGCCGGGTACGAACAGATCCCGGAAGCTCGTCTGTCCATCCCGCCGGAGGCGGTCGCGCACGAAGTTGACCTTCTCCTCGATCGTGACCCCGAGCGGCTCGAGCCTGTGAACGCGGTCCCGCTGGGCTTCCTCCATCAGGCGCGTGAAGGACCGCAGCAGATCGGAGAGCGACACGCGCTCCTCGGGCTCGGGCAGGGCGGGCCCCGTGTCGACCTCGAGCTCGTCTTCCAGATCCTGCAAGCCGCGGGAGAAGACCAGGCGACCAGCCGCCTCGCGGTCGCGCAGCTGATCGGCGATCTCGCGGAACTGCTGGTACTCGAGGATCTTGAGCACCAGCTCGCGCCGCGGATCCTCCACGTCCTCGTCTTCTTCCACCTCGGGCCGCGGCAGGAGCATCTGCGACTTGATCCGGAGCAGCGTGGCCGCCATTAGGAGAAACTCTCCGGCCGCCTCCAGCCGCTCCGCCGTCATGCCCTGAAGATAGGTCAGGAACTGCTCGGTGATGAGCGCGATGGGGATGTCCCAGATGTCTACCTCGTTCTTCTGAACGAGGTAGACCAGAAGATCGAGCGGCCCCTCGAAATCGAGGGCCTCGATCTTTACGCTGTGACCGGGCCGCGCTTCGTCTGCCATAGACCCATCGCTTCGCGGACCTCCTCCATCGTCTCCCTGGCCACCCGGCGTGCGGCGTCAGCTCCCGCCGCCAGGATCTCGCGGATCGTCTCGGGCCTCGCGCGCAGCTCGGCCGCCCGCTCGCGCATCGGACGGAATCTCTCGATCAGGATATCGGCCATCATCATCTTGTCCTCGAAGCACCCCAGAACGGCCGAGCGGCACTCCACGTCCACGCGCTCGATCGTGGCCTCGTCGGACAGCAGCTTGTGCCACGTGAACACGTTGCAGACCCAGGGCCTGCCGGGGTCGGTGCGGCGCAGGCGCTGGGGATCGGTGAACGCGGTGCCCATCTTCGTGCGGATCGTGTCGGGGTCGTCGAGGATCCCGATGTGGTTGCCCTTCGACTTCGACATCTTCGTCTGCCCGTCGAGCCCCAGGATCCGCTTCGCCTCGGTGAGGAGCGGTTGGGGCTCGGGGAACGTGTCGCCGAAGGCGTTGTTGAAGCGGCGCGCGAGCGTCCGCGACAGCTCGAGATGCTGGACCTGGTCCTCGCCCACCGGCACCCTGTCCGCCTTGTACAGCAGGATGTCGGCGGCCTGGAGCACAGGGTACATGAGGAGCCCGGCGTTGATCGCTTCGCCCTGGTCGCCGGACTTGTCCTTGAACTGGGTCATGCGGTAGAGCTGCCCCAAGGGCGCCAGCGACGTCAGGATCCAGCACAGCTCGGTGTGCTCGGGGACTTCCGACTGCAGGAACAAGCTGCACTTGCCGGGATCGAGACCGGCGGCGAGCAGCGAGACGGCCATGCCCTCGACGGCGGCCGGAAACGTTGCGGGGTTGTAGCCCGCCGTGATCGCGTGGTAATCGACGATCGAGTAGAAGCACTCGAACTCGTCCATCAGGCGGACCCAGTTCTCGACGGCCCCGAAGTAGTTCCCCATGTGGAGCTCTCCCGTGGGCTGGATGCCGCTGAGGACCCTGCTCCGGGAGCGGGCGTCGGTCACGAGATCCCCATGGCGGCCCGAACCAGGAGCTCGGTGGCGACCCGGGCCGGCAGGAAGATCGTGCCGAGGAGGCCGGGGATGAACATCAGCAGGAAGACGATCAGCAGCCCGTACTGCCCCAGCGACCGGTACGCGTATGCGGCGGGACCCGGCAGCAGGTTCGCGACCACGTGCGAGCCGTCCAGCGGCGGGATCGGCAGGAGGTTGAACACCGCCAGCACCAGGTTGAGCAATATCCCGTACGTGCAGAGGGTGAAGATCGGTTCGGGAATTCCGCCCGGCCCCGCGAACGCCCGGGTCACCGCCAGCACCGCGGCGAGGCCGAGCGCCAGGAGCACGTTCGAAGCCGGCCCGGCGAGCGAGACCGTGATGTCCCCCATCCGCCGGTCACGGAAGTTCTCCGGCGTCACGGGCACTGGCTTCGCCCACCCGAACAGCACGCCCGATCCCGACAGCAGCAGCATCCCCGGCACCAGGATGGATCCGAACAGGTCGATGTGCGGCAACGGGTTGAGCGTCAGCCGCCCCAGCATCCTCGCGGTGGGGTCACCCCACCATTCGGCCACGTACCCGTGCGCGCACTCGTGGACGATCACCGAGAACAGGAGCACCGGGAGCACGTAGACGAGCGACTCGATCATGGCCGGCGATTCGCTGGGGATGGCGGGTCATCGAAACCTGGGCGAGCGAGGCGACAAACTAGCGGCCTCACCGTTTGCCCCGCAACGGCTTGGCCCGTATCTTCCTGCCCTCGTTTCCCGACATGTTCCGGGCGCTCGCCCGGCGTCATCTCAGCATACGGAGAGAGTCTTGCCGAACGTCAAGTCCGCCGAGAAGCGGGTTCGCACCAACGAGAAGCGCCGCGAGCGCAACCGCCGCGACCGTTCCCGCATGCGCACGGCCATCAAGAAAGTCCGTCAGGCGGATTCCGCCCAGACCGCACGGGACGCGCTGGTCAGGGCCGAGAGCCTGCTCGACCGCATGGCCGGCAAGGGCGTCATCCACGACAACACCGCCGCCCGCCAGAAGTCGCGCCTCCACGCCCACGTGAAGCGCCTCGAGGCGTAACGCCCCACCGGCACCTCCAGGGTCTTCGAGTGTCGAGGAGCGCAACGCCGCAGATGAGGCGTTTTCAACGTCCGGCCGCCGAGAGGCGGCTAGGAAACACCGCGATTCCGCACACGTCGAACCCCGTATGGGCGCACAGCACCGGCCCCAGCGGGAGCGAGAAAGCGATCTCGACGCGACCGCCCTCACCGCCCAGGAGCTCTTCCAGCCGCGCCGCGGCCGCCTGACCCCGCCGTCCCGCATGGGTGACTGCGCCCGTCAGGGGCTCCGTTTCGCCGAACTCGGCCGCCACCAGCTCGACCATGCGGTCGACACGGGTCGTCTCGCCGATGACCCTCTCGACGAGGACCAGCTTTCCATCCTCCAGCGACAGGATCGGCCGGTCTTCGGCCACCCGCGAGCCCGGCACGCCCACCCGGTCGAGCCTGCCGCCCAGGTAGAGGAAGTCCAGCGAGTAGACAGAGAAGTAGACGCGGATCCCGGCGATGATGCGCTCGAGCGCCTCTCGCGTCCCGGCCAGCGAGTCGCCTAGGCGAAGCCGGGCCTGCGCCTCGAGGCACAGGAGCCCGAGCGCCGCACCGGCCAGCCGGGAGTCGAGCACGGCGATCCTGTCCCCGGCGCCAAGCCGGCCTGCGGCCTCGCGCGCCCGATCGACCGTCCGGCTCAGCTCCCCGGAGAGATGAATGGACAGCACGCTCTCGTTCTCGGCCAGGAGCGGCTCGTACACGGCGACGAATTCCTCCACCTCGGGGGGAAGCGTGACCGGGGGTGACCCGGCCACCTCGAGGAGACGGTAGAAGTCGGGCGCGGAGAGACTGGCGCCCTCCTTGTACAGCGCGCCGTCGATGTCCAGCGTGAGCGGCACCACCGCGCAGTGGATCTGTGGCGTCAGCCGTTCGATCCCCGCGGTGCTGTCGGTGACGAGGGCGACGGACCCCGGTCGATCCGTCAAACCCCACCGTCCAGCGACTCGCTGACGATCCGGGCCACCTCCGAGCGCAGCCTGGCCTCCGCCAGGTCGCCCAGCGGCTCCGGGTCCGTGATCGTGCAGCCGGGGTTGCGGACCATGGAGCCGTACGGGTCGAGCGACATCAGGCGGTCGACTTCGGAGCGGCTCAGCCGGTTGACCCGGCCCAGCAGGTGCGCCACGAGGAGCGACCTGGCCGCCTGCTCGATCGACTCCATCCGGTCGATCGCCTGCGCGAGCGTCCGCGCGTAGGTGACCGCCCCGTGATTGGCCAGGAGCAGCGCGTCGTGGCTCGCCACCCATGGCGTCATCCGGTCGGGCAGCTCTTCCGTGGAAGGTGTCCCGTACGGGACGATCGGGACCTGGCCGAGCGTGGCGATGACCTCGGGGACCACGCACTCGTCGAGCGGTCGGCCGGCGATCGCGAACCCCGTCGCCGTCGGCGGATGCGCGTGCACGACCGCCGCCACGTCGTCGCGGACCGAATAGACCTTGAGGTGCATGCGGAGCTCGCTCGAGGCCCGTCCGCCGTCGAGCGAACGGCCAGCGAGGTCCGTCACCACGAGATCTCCGGGCGCCAGGAACCCCTTGGAGGCGCCCGCCGGCGTCGCCAGGATCCTGCCGCCGGAAAGCCGGGCGCTGATGTTCCCCTCGCTCCCGCCCACCAGCCCGCGCTCGTAGAGCCGGCGCCCGACGCCGACGATCTCGCGTCTCAGCAGGTCTATCTGGTCGGGGGTCTCGGCGGGGGCCATCCGTGAATCAATATGGGACGCGCGGGCCGGCGAGGAAACGCGCGCCTCGCCGCTCACCCCTTGACGACGCCCATGGGCACGAGCCGCGCGACGCGCCGGCTCACGCCGGCCAGCTCCATGACCTCCACCACGTCGGCGACGTCCTTGTACGCGTGCGGCATCTCTTCCGCCACCGTCCGCATGCCGGTGGCGCGAACGAGCACTCCCTGGCTCTCCATCTCGCCCAGGAGATCACGCCCGCGCGAGGCCTGCTTCGATCGCGTGCGGCTCATCCGCCGTCCGGCCCCGTGGCACGTCGACCCGAAGGTTCCCCGCATGGCGCCCGCGGCGCCGGCGCAGACGTAGGAAGAGGTGCCCATGCTCCCGGGGATGAGCACCGGCTGGCCGGAATCCCGGTACGCAGAGGGCACGTCGGGGTGGCCGGGTGGAAACGCGCGCGTGGCTCCTTTGCGGTGAACGCACACCTGGACCCGGCGGCCATCGACCTCGTGCTCCTCGAGCTTGGCGATGTTGTGGCAGACGTCGTACAGGAGCCGCATCCCGATCTCCCGCGGTCCCGCGCCGAGGACGCGCGCGAACGTCTCGCGGACGGTGTGAAGCATCACCTGGCGGTTCACCCACGCGTAGTTCGCCGCCGAGCGCATGGCGCCGAGATACGCGCGCCCCTCATCGGAGTCGAGCGGAGCCGCCGCGAGCTGGACGTCCGGCAGCGAATATCCGTAGGCCTTCAAACGCGGCTTGATGCGCCGGATGAAATCGTCGCAGACCTGGTATCCGAGCCCGCGCGAGCCGGAGTGGATCAT
>JAICQP010000159.1 GCA_025937815.1 Gemmatimonadota bacterium | reverse complement strand
TCGACCGTTTACTACAACCTGGCCTGCTGCTTCGTGCGCGCAGGGGATTTCGAGAAGGCGCTGGAATGCCTGGAGCGGCGGATCGAGGGTGGCGCTCTGCCGCGCGCCTGGATCGACAACGACCCGGACTTCGACCCGATCCGGGATGACCCCCGATTCCAGGCGCTAGTCGATCGGCTGTAATCCGCGGGGCATGCGCCCGGCCGGTCACGACCGGCTGAACGTAGCCAGCTTGCCGGTCCCACTACGAGCAGCAGCGCCCCAGCCTCCGGCTTCACCCCGGGCCGTTCCGCGGCCGACTGAGCTACTCGAGAGACTCTTCCTTCCAACGGGCATTCCAACCCGCTGAGCCAGTCGCGGGCGCGATCTCGTATCCGATTGTGGATGCAGGAGCAATTAGTCGAACGGGAGGAGCGACCCATGAAACGCGCACGAGGAAGCATTACACGTCCGACGGTGGTCATCGTTCTACTGGCAGCGACGGTGGGATGCGACAAGGACGTCGTCGCGCCGCGGACGGAATCGACCCAGATCGCCCCGGGCTCTGTGCCGTTCGGCGCCTGGTCTGTGGCCGCGAGCATCGAGAGCGCCCCTCCGGGGGCAGATGCCGAATTCAACACGGCGGCGCTCGAAGGCTGCCCGTTCATCTCCCGCGACGGGAAGAGCTTCTACATCGCCTCCAATCGTGCCGGGGGGTTCGGGGGCCTGGACATCTGGGTGTCGACACGGGAGAGCGTTCGCGATCCCTGGGGAGAGCCGGTCAACGTCGGCGAGCCCGTGAACTCGGCCGTCGACGACTTCTGTCCCACGCTCGCGCGCGACGGCCACACGTTCTACTTCGTGAGCCGGCGTCAGGAGGGAGTCGCGGGGGCCGAGTTCTGTGGGGGCTCGGACATCTACGTCACCCGAATCCGCGCCGGCGGCGAGTACGAGGAGCCAGAGAACCTCGGCTGCCAGGTCAACAGCGCGGACGACGAGTTCAGTCCCTTCCCCCTGCCCGAAAGCGGGAGCGGGCCGGTCCTGTACTTCTCGCGGAAGCCGGGGGCCGGTCCGGGAGACCTCTACGCGAGCCATTCCCACGGCGGCGTCTTCGGCCCGGCCGAGCCGGTCCCCGGGGTGAACAGCGCAGACGACGACGGTCAGCCGAACGTCCGTCGGGACGGCCTCGAGCTCTTCTTCTACAGCAACCGGACGGACGACGACGCGCAAGGCGGGAACGACATCTACGTCTCGACCCGGCCCTCGACCTCGGCGCCCTGGTCTACGCCGGTGAATCTCGGCGCGAACGTGAACAGCAGTGCATCCGAGACACGGCCCTCTCTGTCCTGGGACGGGACGGAGCTCTTCTTCGGCTCGAACCGCGCCGAGAGCGAGGCGGCCTCTTCGGACATCTATGTCGTAACGCGCGCGAGGCTGACGGGGAACTGAGAGCATGCGTGTCCCACTCCCGCCGAACGAGCCGGAGCGAGTCGCCGCGGTCCGCGCCTACGAGATCCTGGACACTCCTCCGGAGGACTGTTACGACGAGCTCATCGAGCTGGCCGTTCGGGTCTGTGGCACGCCTGCCGGGTACATCAAGTTCTTCGACGAAACCCGCGTAAGCTTCAAGTCGAAAGTCGGACTTCCACCTGACCTCGTGGAGATGCCCCGCGAAGAGACGCTCTGCAACTGGACTCTCTACCGGCCGGATCTCGTGGTCATCCCTGACTGTTCGCTGGACGAGCGCTTCCGTCATCACGACCGGGTGACCAGCTGTGCCCGAGGTGCGGTTCTACTGCTCCATGCCGCTGATCGACGCGCAGGGATTCGCCCTCGGAACGTTCTGCGTGTTCGACTTCGTTCCCCACGAGATGACCTTCGACCAGCAAGAAGCCGTCCGGACGCTGGCTCACCAGGCAGTGAGCCAGCTCGAGCTGCGCAGGACGTCTACCAGCCTGCGCCGTTCCCTCTTCGAGCTCGAAGCGGCGAAGCGAGCGGTAGAGCAAGAGCAGGCGAAAGCAGACGATCTCCTGCGGAACATCCTGCCCCCCCAGGTCGCGGACGAGCTCAAGGCGACCGGCAAAGTCGAGCCACGCTATCACCAGCTCGTCAGCATCCTATTCAGCGACTTCTGCGGCTTCACGCGATTTTCCGAGAGCCTGGAGCCGGGCCGGCTGGTGCAGTCGCTCGATCGCTACTTCAGCGCCTTCGACGAGATCGTCGAACGCCACGGGCTCGAGAAGATCAAGACGATCGGAGACAGCTACATGTGCGCCGGCGGCCTTCCGGGATCGAGCCGGTCCCACGTCGTGGAGACCTGTCTGGCGGGGGTGGAGATGCTGGAAACAGTGACGGGCATCAACACCGAGCGGAAGAAAGAGGGGCTCGACGCTTGGGAGATGCGGGTCGGCATCCATGCCGGCCCCGTCATGTCGGGCGTGGTGGGGCGCCGGAAGTTCACCTACGACATCTGGGGGGACGTCGTGAACATCGCGCAACGACTGCAGGTGGCGGGCGCTCCCGGACGAATCAACGTATCGGAAGCCGTATTCAACCGGGTGAATCAGCTGTTCGACATCGAGCCTCGGGGAGCCATAGCGATCGATGGAAAAGGCCCCGTGCCCATGTACTTCGTGGACCGGATCCGGTCCGATCTGTCTTCGGATTCCGAGGGTAGAGCGGCAAACGGGCAGTTCGAGCACGAGCGTATCCGGATCTGACACCGTGGACGTCACTCATTCGGGCAATCCCAGCCGCCGCTCGATCTCGCGGATGCGCGGCAGGTGCGCGAGCTCCGGATAGAAGCTCGAGCAGCGAAAGACCGTCGCCGTCCTCGGATCCATTTCCGCGTCCTCTTCGATCATGGCGAGGGCGCGCTGCGTGTCGCCGAGGGCGACAAAAAACTCCGGAGCGTACCACTCCCCCGGCTGTCCCTCCAGCCGCGACGCGATCCTGCGTGCTTCCGAGTCCCGCCCGGCTCGGGCATACCCGTTCGCCAGAGCCGCGAGCGCCTGGGGCATGCTGTCACTCAGCGCCACGCCGCGCTCCAACTCCGCGAGCGCCTGATCGAACATCCCGTTCTTCAGGTATGCGTTGCCCAGCTCGAGTCGCACGCCGACGTCGTCCGGACCCACGCGACCCTGGAGCTCCCGGAGCTGGGCGATCGCCTCGTCGTAGCGCCCGGCACACGAATACGCCCAGGCGAGCTGGCTCTTGAGGCCGCGGGACATCGGGTTTCGCTCCTCCGCGAGTCGGTAGTGCCGGATCGCCTCCTCGTGCCGGCCGAGGGCGAAGTGGTAGAGGGCGTAGATCCAGTGGTGGGAGTTCGGATCCAGTTCCAGCGCTCGCCGGATCGACCGCCCAGCCCCTTCCCAGTCGTGCTCGTGATTGAAGAGGACGAAGCCGAGCGACGCGTGGGCCTGGGCCTCGGTCTCGTCGAGCTCCAGGGCGCGCAGGGCCGCCGCCTTCGATCGGCGATAGTACGCGGCCGCCAGCTCCCTATCGTTCGAGCCGCTCGCCAGCCAGTGGTACGCGCGGGCGAGCTTCGCGTGCGCGGTCGCCCATTCCGGATCCCTCTCCACCGCGTCCTCCAGGTATGCGATCGCGGTCTGTTGCGCCTGGACCAGCTCGTCGTGCGGCGCAAGCCCCAGCATCACGCGCTCGAGGTGGTAGAGGCCCTTCAGGTACGCCTCCTGCGCGACCGGGTCCACGGCGAGCTCGCGGGATCCGGTGGATGCCGATCCGGCAGCCGCCCGTGCGTGGATCGCCTCGCGGATCGCGCGCGCGACATCGCTCTGGAGAGCTAGAGCGTCCCGGAGCGAGCCGTGGTACGAGCTCGCCCACACGTGCTCCTCGGGCTCCGCACGGACGAGCTGCGCGGTGATGCGGACGCTGTCGCCTGCCAGGAACACCGACCCTTCGACGATCGCGTCGACCCCCAGCTCGCGCGCGATGGCCGGCAGCGCGCGGTCGCTGCCCGCGTACTGCATCGTCGACTGCCGGGAGATCACGGCCAGGGTCGGGATCTGGCTCAGCTCGCCGATGAGCGCATCGTGCATCCCGGCGACGAAGTATTCCTGCTCGGGATCTCCCGTGAGATTCTCGAGTGGCAATACGGCGATTCGGCGGATGTCGGAGGAGGCTCTGCCTCTCCCGCCGAAGACCGACCAGCCGATGATTCCGAGGACGGCGAGAGCTGCCAGAAGGATCGCAGGCCGGCGCCATTCACGCGCCACAGGACGAGGCGGAGGCCGTTTCGCCGGCCCACCTGGCTCGGCAAGATCGGCTAGCAGCGCTTCCGCGCTCTCGTAGCGTTCCCGGGGGTCCTTGCGAAGCAGGCGCCCGACCACCGCGGCCAGGGCGGGAGGCATCTCGGGCCGCCGCTCCTCGACGGGCTCTGGCTCGTCGTGCCGGATCGCATGGAGGACCGCGCGGTCGTTCCCCCCGCGGAAGGGCCGGACGCCGGTCAGCATCTCGTACAGCACGACCCCGAGCGACCAGAGATCGGTTCGGTGGTCCACCGGATCGCCCCGCGCCTGTTCCGGCGACATGTACGCCACGGTGCCGGGTTGTATCCCCGGCCGTGTCAGCGTCGCATCGATCGCCTTGGCCAGCCCGAAGTCGAGGAGCTTCACCACCCCGTCCCGCCCCAGCTGCACGTTCCCCGGCTTGACATCCCGGTGGACGATCCCGCGGGCATGCGCGGCCGAGAGACCGCGCGCGATCTGTGAGGCGATACCGACGGCGTCGTCCACCGGCAGCGGTCCCTTCGCCAACCGGTCCGTCAGACTCTCGCCTTCATAGCACGGCATCGCGAGGAACACTCTGCCGTCCTCCGTCTCCCCGATCTCGTGGACGGTGCAGACGTTCGGGTGTTCGAGGGCGGCCGCGGCCCGCGCCTCCCCGAGCAATCGGTCTTCCGCCTCTCCGGTCAGGTCGAGGTGCGGCGGCAGGAACTTCAGCGCGACGTCGCGGCCGAGCCGGGGATCGTGGGCGCGGTAGACGATGCCCATGCCGCCGCTGCCGAGAGGCGAGAGGATCGTATACCTGCCGACCATCCGCCCTGGTGCCAGCCTCCAGTCCGACGGCAGTTCTCGGAGCGCGGACCGGCCCACCGCTTCGCCCAACCGGTCGAAGAACTCCTCCGCCGGCTTCGAATCCTCCACCAGGGACTCGATTTCCGTGCGAAGATCTGCATCCGCGCCGCAGGCGGCGGCGAGGAATGCCGCGCGCTCGTCCGGCGGCATCGACTGCGCCCGCTCGAAGAGTCGCTCGGCGTCCTCACGGCCCACGTCGGACCCAGACTCTTCATCGCCCGCAGCTCCTATGGCATACACCCGAATCGGCCGCTCGATGCCTCGGACCCGGATCTCCCCGCGGTCCTCGACCCTGACAACGACCTTTCCCCGGATCTGCTCCCAGACCGCGTGAGAGATGCAGATGCCGCCGGGATCGGCCAGCG
>JAICQP010000213.1 GCA_025937815.1 Gemmatimonadota bacterium | reverse complement strand
TGGGCATCCTGTCCAACGTGGACGAGGACCTGCTCGACCTCACGCGCAAGCGGCTCTCCGTCGACTTCGACTTCTGGGTGACGGCCGACAGGGTGGAGTCGTACAAGCCGGACCTCGCGCACTTCGAGGCCGCGCGCCCCTACGTCGGCGACCCCGCCGGGTGGGTGCACGTGGCGCAGAGCCTGTTCCACGACGTGGCGCCGGCCAACTGCGTCTCGGTGCCGGTGGTGTGGGTGAACCGCAAGGGCGAGGAGCGACCGGTCGACGGCCCGTTGCCGGACCGCGAGGTGGCCGACCTCGCCTCGCTCGCCGACTGGCTGGTCGGATGACGCCGGCGGGGGACATCGCCCCGACGACGGAGGACTACTCGGCCGGCGGGATCGAGTCGGGCGCGAACTCGAGGCCCATCTCCTCGGCGACCCCCAGGAGCCGCTTCACGTGCTCGATGCGCGCCGAGGCCGCGCGGAGGGAGTCGGCCGCGCTGGCTGTGTCCGCGGCCGCGAGCGCGCTGCCGGCGGCGGCGCGAGTCGAACGCGCGGCTTCCAGGACGGCGCGTGGGTCGGGGTCGGCGGGATCGGGTGGGGTCCAGCCCGGGTTCGCCGCCAGGTACTCTTCCAGGCCCTGGATCTCGTGGTCCAGGGTCTCGAGCTCGAACTCCATCTCCTCGACGGAGCCGAACGCGATCTCCTCGGCGGCGGCGACGCGCGCGTCCGCGCTCGAGGTAGACCCATCCCCTGACTGGCCGCACGCGAGGAGCGCCCCGATCGTGGCGCAGGCGCACCAGCGCCCCGGCGCCGTCCCTCTGGGAGTCGGAATCGCCATCGACCGGTCAGGTCTGCGCCGACCGCTCCAGGGCCTCGAGGATCTCGCTCTTCTTGTACCGACGACGGCGGGTGGGCGTATAGTAGACCTTGACCCCGTACTCTCCGAGGCGGCCGTTCTTCTCGAGCCGGCGCAGGGTGCTGATCGACACGCCCAGCAGGCGCGCCGCCGCGCCGATGCGCAGGAATACGGGCTCCTGGCTATCGTTCTTGGGCATCGGGAGTTCCTTTCGTGAGAAACGCGGGGGCCAGGCTGTTCCATCCCAGTAGGGTCGTAGTGTATACCATCTGAGCTATTCGGGTCAATCGAGCGACTTTATGGGCGTTATGGAGCGAACCGAGGGCGCCATCCTCCTGTCGGTCGTCGTCCCGCTCCGGGACGAGGGTCCCAACCTGCGCGCCCTCCACGAGGAGATCGTCGCCGCACTCCAGGCGAGCAACGAGTGGGAGATCGTGTTCGTGGACGACGGGTCGACCGACGAGGGGCCGGACGTGCTGCGGAAGCTGGCTCGTGA
Source organism: Gemmatimonadota bacterium (assembly GCA_025937815.1). Taxonomy (GTDB): domain Bacteria; phylum Gemmatimonadota; class Gemmatimonadetes; order JACCXV01; family JAHWKZ01; genus JAICNR01. The sequence goes on along the minus strand of JAICQP010000213.1, from coordinate 1,933 downwards.
GGATCCCCGCGTCCGGATCGTCACGCTGTCGCGAGGCTATGGCCAGTCGACGGCGCTCGTCGCCGGCGCCGAGGCCGCGCGCGGGGAGTGGATCGGCACGTTGGACGCCGACTGCCAGAACGACCCCCGGGACCTCCTGGCCCTCTGGGACGAGGCTCGGGAAGGCGTGGCGGACGTGGTCACCGGGTATCGCCTGCGCCGCGCCGACCCCTGGGCCCGCCGGGCTTCGTCACGGGTGGCAAACGCCGTCCGCAACCGCTTGAGCGGGGACCGGATCACCGACGTCGGCTGCTCCGTGCGGGTCTTCCCGCGCCGCGCGCTCCTCGAGGCCGTGCGCTTCGAGGGCATGCATCGGTTCCTTCCGACGCTCTTCCGGCTGGCGGGCTACACGGTGGTCGAGCGCCCGGTCGGTCACCGGGCGCGGCATGCGGGGCGCTCGAAGTACGGCATCCACAACCGGCTCTGGCGCGGCATCGCGGACCTGTACGTGGTGCGGAGGCTCGTCCGCCGGCAGGTGCGGTACGACCTGCGCGACGGGGACGGGGCCTGACGTGCCGGCCGAGGCGTGGCTGGCGCTCGGCTTTCTCGGTCAGGCGTGCTTCTTCTCGCGCTTCCTGGTGCAATGGCTGGCCAGCGAGCGCGCCGGCCGGAGCGTCGTCCCGCGCGCGTTCTGGTACCTGTCGATCGCCGGCGGCGCGATCGTCCTCACGTACGCGATCTGGCGCCGCGACCCCGTCTTCATCCTCGGGCAGAGCGTCGGTCTGCTCGTCTACGCGCGGAACCTCACCCTGCTGCGTCGCGAGGACCGGCGTCCGTCCGCATGAGGCGCTGGTTGCCGGATGCTCTGGCGCGCAGGCCGCTGGTCCCGCTCCTCGCCCTCGCGGTCACCGCGCTCCTCTGGCATCTCGGAGGGTACGGGCTCTGGGAATCCACCGAGGCGCGCTACGCGGAGATCGCCGCCCGCATGGTCCGGAGCGGCGACTGGCTGACGCCGCGTCTCAACGGGATCGCGCACTTCGACAAGCCCCCGCTGGCGTACTGGGCGTCGGCGGCCTCGATGTCGCTGACGGGCATCGACGAGCCCGGCGCGCGGCTGCCCCTGGTCCTCGCCTCGCTCGCGACCCTGGCGGTCGTCTACGGGGCGGCTTCGGCGACCATGTGTCCGCGCGCGGCGCAGTTCGCGTTCCTGGTCCTTCTGTCCTCTCCGATGTGGTTCGCGCTCTCCCGCAGCCTGACGACCGATCTCTACCTGACCCTGTGGATCGTGATCGCGGTCGAGGCCGCGCGCCGCGGTACGCGCCGGGGCGGCTCGCGCGCCTGGCGGGTCGCGGCCTGGGCGGCCCTGGGCCTCGGGTTCATGACCAAGGGGCCCGTCGTCTTCCTGTGGACCGCCCTGCCGCTCGTGGCGTGGGGCGCCTGGACCCGCTCGTGGCGCCGCGTCGCGCGGCTCGCCGATCCGCTCGGACTGGCGGCGTTCGCGCTCCTCGCGCTTCCCTGGTATCTCGTCGAGGCGTCGCGCCATCCCGGCCTCATGGACTTCTGGCTCGGCGGGCAGGTAGCGGGCCGGGTCGCGGCTCCCTATCGGGGGGAGAGCGAACCGTGGTGGGGCCATGTCCTGACGCTGTCGTGGGCGGCAGGGGTGTGGGTCGTCCCCGCGATCGCCATGCTGTGGCGCCTGGCGCGAGAGCGCGAGCAGCCGGGTGGACGCTATCTGGTCGCCTGGGTGGCGGTCCCGCTCGTCGCGTTCTCGCTATTTCCCACCAAGCGCGCCAACTACGTGATCCCGGCCCTTCCCGCGATCGCGCTCGCCGCCGGGCTATGGTGGGACCGGGCGGTCGCCGGGCTCGCGCCGCTCGGGAGAACGCTGCCGCGCGCGCTGGCGCTCGGGGTCGCGGCCTTCGGCGTGGCGTTCACCGTGGCGGCGTTCGTCGTC
>JAICQP010000164.1 GCA_025937815.1 Gemmatimonadota bacterium | reverse complement strand
CTGCTCGGCGTCGTCTCGGTGACCGGCCTCTACCTCTTTCTGTTCTACCGTATCGGTGCGCCCTACGAATCGGTGGAGCGGATCACGGCACAGGCCTGGACCGGGCGCTGGATCCGCGGCCTCCACCGCTATGCTTCCGATGCCGCGCTCGTGGCGGTCGGCGTGCATGCGATCCGGATGTTCGCGCAGGGACGGAGCTGGGGACCGAGGGCACTGGCCTGGATCTCGGGCGTGCTCCTGACCGGTCTGGTCCTCCTCTGCGGGTGGACCGGGTACGTGATGGTGTGGGACGTCCAGGGTCAGGCGCTGGCCGTGGCCGGTGCGCGGATGCTCGATTCGCTGCCGCTGTTCAGCGAGCCGATCTCGAGCACGTTCGTGGGCGAGGCACCGATGACTGGCCAGTTCTTCTTCCTCAACCTGTTCCTCCACATCGCCGTCCCGGTCGGGATGGGCATCGTCCTCTGGGTCCACGTCTCCCGGGTGGCCCGGCCGACGCTGGTCCCGCCGCGGGGCATCTGGGCGTCTGCGGTCCTGGCTCTCCTCGTCCTGGCCCTCGCATGGCCCGTCGGGATGGCACCACCCGCCGATCTCCTGCGCCTGCCGGGAGAGGTGCCGCTCGACCTCTTCTACGGAATCTGGCTGCCGGTCGTATGGGCGCTTCCCGGCTGGGGCGCGCTGGCGCTCCTCGCGGCGATCACCCTGCTCGCGCTCTCGATCCCCTTCTGGACCCGGCCGCGCGCCGCCCGTAGGCCCCCGGCCTCGACGGTCGACGATCGGCTCTGCACGGGATGCGTCCAGTGCTCGCTCGACTGCCCCTACGAGGCGATCACGATGGTCGGCCGCTCGGACGGTCGCGCGGAGCTCCTCGCTCAGGTCGATCCGGCCCGCTGTGTCAGCTGCGGGATCTGCGCGGGATCCTGCGCGCCGATGGGAGTCGGGCCCCCCGGGAGGACCGGACGGGACCAGCTGTCCGATCTGCGCAGGGTCCTGGAGGATGCGCCGCCTCCAGCCGGCGGCGTCGTCGTGCTGGCGTGCGACCGGGGGCTCGGCGATCCCACCGCGCGGGGGGATCCCGACGGCGCCCGGCTCCAGTCGATTCCGTGCGCGGGCAACCTCCACACCTCCATCGTCGAGCAGTGGCTGCGGGCGGGTGCCGCGGGTGTCCTCGTCCTCGCCTGTCCGCCGCGGGATTGCTGGAACCGGGAAGGACCGACCTGGGCGGGCGAGCGCCTGTTCCACGACCGGGAGGCCGAGCTCCACCGGCGAGTGGACAAGAACCGTGTGCGGCTCGCCTACGCGAGTCGAAGCGAGGCCGGAGCGGGCCAGGCGGAGCTGACACGCTTTCGCGAGGAGCTCGCGGAGCGGGCACGCGAGGAAGGCCACGAGGAGGTCGACCCGATCCGGGAGTGCGATCCGGTCCTGGAGGCCGTCGAATGACGGCCGGCGGACGGATCGCCGCGGTGGCGACCGCCGCGCTCGCGGCGCTCGCGATCGGCGCCGCATCGCGCGCGCCGTGGGCCGCCTCCCCGGAGGATCGGGCGCTTCTCCGGCTCTCCTGGCGCGCGCCCAGCGAGGTCGCCGAGCAGTGCCGGCCGCTGAGCGCACAGGAGAAGGCCGATCTCCCCGTCCACATGCAGGTGCCGGAGGTCTGCGAGACGCGGGCGGTCCCGTATCTCCTCGAGGTTCGGATCGACGGGGCTACGTTCGCGGCCGACACGATCCACGGCGCCGGCGCCCGGGAGGACCGGCCGATCACCGTCTTCCGCGAGATCCCCGTCGCCGTCGGCGAGCGCGCGATCGACATCGCCTTCCGGCAGGTGGCGCAGGAGTCGCACGAGAACGAGGACGCTGAAGGCGATCCCGCCGAACGCGGGGACGATGGCGACGAAGGGGACGACGGAGATGAGGACGAAGGGGACGACGGAGATGAGGACGACGACGATCCGGTCTCGCTCACGTACTCGGAGTCGCTAGCGCTCGGCGCGCGCGAGGTCGCTCTCATCACCTTCGATCCCGCGCGGCGAGCCCTGGTCCGGGTGGTTTCCCCCTAGCGACCCGGCACTCGCGGCTCGGCGCTGCTGCCCGTGCCGGTCAGCCGCCAGGCGATCGCCACGAAGATCGCGATCCCGAACGCGCTGAGGGGCGCCCCCGCCACCAGGAGCCACTGGCCGACACCCCCGCTCCATGGCCGCACGAGCCATCCCGACACGAGCAGCGCGAGACCGGCGTTCTGGATCCAGAGCTGCCGCATCGCCCACGAGGCCTGTGCTTTCGACAGCGGTGCGCCCACGAAGCGCGGGAGGACGTGATAGCCGACGCCGAACACGAACATCGCCAGGAACCCGAACACGTTCGCGTGCGCGTGTGCGGGGCGGTACGCCAGATGGTCGGCCGGCCACCACGCCATGCCGATCCCGATCGCCACGCCGACGACGATCCAGACCAGGCTCGAGCGCAGGAATCCCCTCACGTACGGAGTGAGCATCGGTCAGCTGCCTTGCGGGCGGATCGGGCGCCGACAGCGCACGATCAGCCTCCGCGCGCCAGGCGGACGGCGACCGCGACGAGGGCCACGCCGAGCGCCGCGTTGATCCGCGCCAGCCAGGCGGCGCGCCGGCGGGCGGCCAGCGCTTCGGGCGAGCCGGGCGCGAGACGCGAGGCCCGCGGACCGACCACGAAGTCGTGGACTGCCGAGAGCGAGATCATCGCCGCCACGAGCGCGAGCTTCCATCCCAGCATCCTTCCGTAGGGTCGTCTCCAGAACTCCGCATCGGACAGGATATCGGCGTCGAGGAGCCCGCGCAGCTTCAGATTCAGCACCCCGGTCACCAGGAGCAGCCCGATCGCGAACCAACCCACGGCGCGAAACCGGGCTCCCAGACGCCGGAACAGATCGGCTCGCAGAGCGGGAGGCTCGACGCGACGCAGAACCGGAGCACCGACGGCGGCCAGGAAGAACGTGCCGCCCAGCCACAGCATGGCGGCAAGAAGATGCACGGTGACGCTGGCGAGGTAGAGCCCGGTCAGACCGGGACCGGCGCCTCGAGCCCCCGGCATGCCAGGAGCCGCTCGATCGTATGGCCGACCTTGTTGTTGGGTGTCGACGCACCCGCGGTGAGGCCCACCACCACCGGGCCCTCCGGCAGCCAGCCGGTGGTCACGATCTCCGCCTCCGAGGCAACCGGCTTGTGCCGAATGCTCTCCGGGCCTTCGATGCAGGAAGAGTCGTCGACGTGATAGGTCGGCACGACCCGCTCGCAGATTCGAGCGAGGTTGTTCGTGTTGCTCGAGTTGTACCCTCCAAGAACGATCATCAGGTCGGGCGGATCGGCCAGCAGCTCCAGCACCGCGTCCTGCCGCTCCTGCGTGGCCGAGCAGATCGTGTCGAGGGCGCGGAAGTGCTCGTCGAGGGACTCCTCGCCGTAGCGGTCGGCCATGGCCCGGCGGAACTCGTCCTCCACGGCCTTGGTCTCCCGCATCAGCATCGTCGTCTGGTTCGCGACTCCGACGCGAACGAGGTCGCGACCGAAGTCGAACCCGGGGCTCGTCGCGTTCGCGAAACGCTCGGCGAGCGGCCGCTCGTCTCCGCCGGCTCGGATGTAGTCGGTCACGAGCGCGGTCTCGGCAAGATCGCGGACGATGAGGTACGCGCCGCCCTCCTGCTCGAGCGCGCGGGAGGCTGTGGCCCGCGTCTCCTCGTGGTAGTACTTGCCGTGGATGATCGCCGTGAAACCATCGCGCGCGAACCGTTCGACGGTCTTCCACACCAGCAGGACCGAACCGCAGGTGGTGTCTACCAGGACGCAACCGATGTCCGCCAGCCGGCGCATGATCTCTGTGGGCGCGCCGAAGGCGGGCAGCAGCACGACGTCGTCGGCCGTCAGGTCCTCGTACGAGACATCCTGCTGGTAGCGCCCCGTCAGGAAGCCGATTCCCATGGCGAGCATCTCGCGGTTCACGTGGGGGTTGTGGATCAGCTCGCCGGTCAGGAACACGCGCCGGTCCGGGAAACGCCTGCGCGTCTCGTACGCGTACTGCACGGCCCGGTCGACGCCGTAGCAGTTCCCGAACTCTTTGGCGAGGCGGATCGTCAGGCCCCCGACCTCGAGGCGGTGCCCGCCCTCGACCACTCGGTTGACGAGATCCGAGTGATAGGCCCGCTCGAGCTCGGCCGAGACCTCTCCCTTGAGGCCGAATCCCTTGCGGTAGTAGAGCTGCTCTGCGCCGATGAGATCGCTCACGGCCTCGAAGCTAGACCCCGCTCCGAACCCCAGCAACCGATGCCGCGCGCGAAAGCGGAGGAGACCGCGCGCTTTCCGCCCGCCGGGCCGGCCCCCTCCCTGGCCGACCCTTCACGTCCAGCCGCGCGGCCCCTCCTATCGCCGGCCCGGCCGCTCCGCTCCCCGGATGCTTCCGAAGGCCGACGTGCCGCCGGTAGCAGAATCCGGGCCGTGCCGCCGATCCGAGGGATCGTCGGGCGCCCTCGACTCGCGACAGCCCGCGCGCGACGAACCGCCGACGGCGCCGTCCACTGTGGAGAGGGGCGAAGCGAGTGCGGTCAGCCGATCGGGAAGCGGGCCAGAGCCGTGTGCCGGGCGCCGCGCGGGCCGAGGTCGCTCCGGTAGAGGATCATCTCGGGGATGGGCTCGGCTTCGCCAGCGGGTCTCCACTCCCGGACGGCGTCGGCGGCGCGCCCGGCACCTTGCCGGCCTCGGACGCGCCCCAGCGTGAGGTGCGACGTGAAGGACCGGTCCTCGGCCGCGAAGCCGACCGCGCGGGCGGCCGCCTCGACGAGGGCCGCGAGCCGCTCGACCTCGCCTCCGCTCTCGACCGCGAGCCAGAGGACGCGGGGGCGCCGCCAGCCTGGAAAGGCCCCGGTGGCCCCCGGACGCGCGATCACGGGATCGGCGGCTCCGGCCGCCTCCGAGAGCCGCCCCGTCAGGCGCTCGAGAGCGACCGGCTCCGCGTTCCCGAGAAACCGCAGCGTCACGTGCGCGGCGGCGGGATCGGCCCAAGCGACGTCGGCGCGGAGGGCCTTCCACTCCCCGATCTTCCGCGCGATCGACGCGCGCAGGATGGGCGGGCAGGGGAGCGCCACGAACGCCCGCACCGCCGTCACGCCGGCCCCGGTCACCCCGTTCGCGCCTCGCACCAGTCGCAGATCCGCTCGTACACGATCCGGCGGTCGACGTCGTTCAGGATCTCGTGCCGGGCCCCGGGGAGCTCGAGGACCGAGACGTCGGCGCCCGTCTCCGCCGCCCAGGCGAGCG
>JAICQP010000237.1 GCA_025937815.1 Gemmatimonadota bacterium | reverse complement strand
TCGAACGACCAGCGTCCTTCCGGGACGGGCCGGGATCCCTCGGGAGGCTCGGCCGCACCGGTCAGGACCGCGATCCGCTCGAGCTCGGCGAAGCTGGAGCTACCGCTCGAGATCGCCGAGCGCAGCCGCGCCTCGGCCTCGAATACCTGGCGCGCGACAGGTGGAAGCTGCCGCATCGCCTCGCGCATCACGCTCTCCGGCACCATGCCGAGCGCGCCGTCGTCGAGCTCGTCGACCTCATCGCGCGAGAGGAGCGTGCGCGCCGTGCGCTGCATGGTGGAAGGCATCTCGTCGAACTCCGTGCGCGCGATGATCGCCCAGATGAGGGACTGGATGTCCTGCTGTCTGACCTCGGGGTGCGCCACCGAGTTCCGGAGCAGGCTCCGCACGATGTCCGCCTTGGATCCGGCGAGCGGCGCCCGCAAGTACCCGTCGCCCCCGCCGGGACCGTGGGTGCCGGCGTGCATGCAGTAGCTCTGGGATTCCATAGCGAAGCGTCCGGGTCGTAGGCGGAAGCCACCGCCGGAGCTGCGCGGCAGCGCGTCCAGCCGCTGCCATCCGCCGGGGGACCAGGCGTCCAGGAACGCGATCTCCGTGCGCGCGTCGTCGAGGCTCGTCGTGATCGGCGGGTCGCCCTCGAGGAAACTCGAGAGGCTCGGGACCCGATCGAGCACGCGGGCCGCGTCGCCCAGGCCGGGGATCTGCGCCGAAGCCGGTGCGGTCCCGGAAGTCACCACCAGCAGGGCGGCGAGAATCGAGGTGGGTTTCATCCTGAGCCTTCCTTTCGAATTGGAATCTCGCGTCACCCGACCGCCTCCTCGCACTCCCGCTGGCGCTGCTCCGCCTCCTGGAGCTGGGGAAGGACATCGTCATAGATCTCCGCTTCCAGCGCGTGCCAGCGGGCGGCCAGCTCCGCGTCGGGCCCCACGTAATCGTCCTGCGTCCAGTCCGTCACGTTCATCGCGTTCAGCATGTCCTCGAGCCCGTTCGCCTCCACGCCAAGTGCATCCAACTGCGCCTCGAGGTCCGCCCTCTCGGCGGGAACCTGGGTGGCGTTGATTCGTGCGATGAGCTCGAGCATCTCCTGCTCGACCTCGCGCCAGCGGCTGGCCTGATCGGCGTTCGGCCCCGTGTATCGCTCGTCGAACCAGGGAAACCGCCGCGTCGCGGCCAACTGGTCAGCGATCGCGTTCAGCTCCGCGGTCATCCCATCGAGCTGCGCCAGCAGCTCTTCTGTCTCGGTTGAGCTCGGGCACTCCTCGGAGGCGCACTCAGCGGCGCGCACCATTGCCTCGTTGATCCTGGGAAGCAGCGCCACGGCTTCCGCGTCCAGCGAGCGCCACCGCGCGGCGAGATCCGCCTTCGCCCCGACATAGTCCTCCTGCGTCCAGTCCGTCAGGTTCATCGCGTTCAACTGGTCCTCGAGCTCGACGCCCTCGGCGGCGAGGACATCCATCTGCGCCTCGAGGTCCGCTCTCTCGGTCGGGTCCTGAGTGGCGTCGATCCGGATGTCGAGCTCGAGCATCTCCCGCCCGATCTCGCGGGCGCGGGCGGCCTGGTCGGCATTCGGACCCGTGTAATCCTCGTCGAACCAGGGGATGCGCGGTGTGGCGTGAAGCTCGTCCGCGATCGCGTTAGCCTCGGCGACCATAGCGTTAAGCTGTTCGGTCAACTCGGCGAGCTCGCGCTCGGCGGCGGTGCACGAGTGGCCCTCGAAGTCGTAGGAGCCGTCGTAGCGCGAGTCCGGGCGGCAGCTCGTGTATCGACCCCCCTCCTCCTCGGTGGCCAGCCCCTGCGCGACGCGCGTCCCGGCGATTCGGCCCGGCTCCACCGTGGCCTCGAACGTCGTTTCGTACATCGACGAAATGCCGCATTCCTCGACCAGCCGCTGATTCCTGGAGCAGACCATCATGTTGCCGGTGAGCGTGGTGCCCGAGAGCACCCCATCGAGGAAATACGGCCGCGCCTGGCCGTCGAAGCACTCCGCGCCCTCGACGAATTCCGCCCGGACGGCGCTGCCGTCCTGCGCCACCAGTACGACCTCTTCGGTATCGAACCGCCATTTGCCGTCGAGGTCGGCGGCGTCCGCCTCCTGGGCCATGACCGATGACGAACGCGAGAAGGGTAGAATCCCGGGGGCCACGCAGAGCGCGATCCCCACGGCGATGCGGGTAAGGATCGCGCCCTTCGCCAGATTCACGCTCCACCCTCCCTTCGAATCGTGATCTCGACACGGCGGTTCCGCTGACGGCCCTCCGGGTCGTCCGCGCCGCCCGGCGTTTCGTTCGGTGCGATCGGCCGGGTCTCTCCCCAGCCGCGAGTCCGGATGCGGCCGGCCTCGACGCCGCCCCTCTCGACGAGCCACGTCTTCACGGCTTCCGCGCGCCGCTCCGAAAGGCGCTGGTTGTAGGCGTCGGCGCCCTTCGCGTCGGTGTGACCGGCGACGTCGATCGGCGTTCCGGGATTTGCGCGGGCGACTTCGGCCACCTTGCCGAGATCTCCGTCGGCGGCCGGCTTGAGGTCGGCCTTGTCGAAGTCGAAGAGGACGTCGGCCGACAGGTCGATCCGGATCTCTCGGTCGGTCACCTTCGCGTCGAGGGCCTCGAGCGTGGCCTCCACTCCGCGCGCGACCCCGACGATC
>JAICQP010000041.1 GCA_025937815.1 Gemmatimonadota bacterium | reverse complement strand
GCGGCCGTCCTCGAACGCGGCCGTAGCGGTGCCCTGGAGCACCAGGCCGACGTGCTCGACCTCGCACCGCTCGGCGCCGACCGAGGCCCCGACGTCGACCGACCACTTCCATCCCGGCTCGTAGGTCGCTCTGCCGATCGTCATGCCGCCGATGTGCACGATCTCGAATCGGCCCTTCGACATCTCCCGCACCTCGTCGGGAGCCTCGAAGCGCTTGAGGACGACGGGATCGATCACGTGACCGGCGAGCAGTGCATTCGGGCGCTTAAAGGATGGTCTTGCCGAACGCGCTGAGGATGAGCTCCATGCCCAGGCGCCCGGTGCGGTTGTGCTCGTCCAGGATCGGGTTGGTCTCGACCAGGTCCATCGCGATCATCCTGTCCGTGTCGCTGACGATCTCGAGCGCGAGATGTCCCTCGCGGTAGTCGACGCCGCCCTTGACCGCGGTGCCGACGCCGGGCGCGAAGTTGGGGTCGACAAAGTCCATGTCCCACGAGACGAGGAACCCGGCCGTACCTTCGCTGACGATCGCGAGCGCCTCCTCGAGCACGGGCACGATTCCGTCCTCGTCGATCTCCCGCATCGTGAACGTGCGGATGCCCGCCTCGCGGATGAGCGCGCGCTCACCGCGGTCGACGTCGCGCGCGCCGATCAGGACGGTCTTGTCCCAACGCACCTTGGGCGAGAAGCCGGCGATCTCCGTGAGCGCCGGGTCGCCGTAGCCGAGGGATGCGGCGAGCGGCATGCCGTGGATGTTCCCGCTGGGAGTCGTGTCGGGCGTGTTCATGTCGGCGTGGGCGTCGAACCAGAGGAGCCCGATGTCGGCGTCGTTCTCCCGCGCCCAGCGCGCCGCGCCGGCGATCGAGCCGATCGAGAGCGAGTGGTCGCCGCCCAGCACGAGCGGGATCGCCCCGGCTCGCATCGCCGTGGTCACGCGGTCGGCAAGCTCCGCCGCGACCTCTGCGATCTGCGGGAGGTAGTGGGCTTTCGGGTCTCCCGGATCGGCGGACTCCGGGATCGGCACCGGAACGTCCCCTGTGTCGATGACCTGGTAGCCGAGCCGCGCGAGGCGCTCCCGCACACCCGCGATCCGGATGGCGGACGGTCCCATGTCGACACCGCGACGCCCGGCGCCCAGGTCGAGCGGGACGCCGATAAGGTGGATGTCCTCGGGGTAGGGTCGCGGCATCGGTCCTCTGCGCTAGTCCTTGTAGCCGACGTGCAGCGCGGCGATCCCCCGCGTCAGATAGCGGTAGCGGACGCGCGCGAAGCCGGCCGCGGCCATGAGCTCGGCCAGCTCGGAGGCGCGCGGGAAGCGCGAGACCGAGTCGGGCAGGTAGCGGGCCGCCGGGGCCTGGCCGGAGATCCACGCGCCCACGCGCGGCAGAACGTGGTGAAAGTACGCATGATAGAGTCCGCGGAACACCCGGCCCGGGGGCACCGTGAACTCCAGCACGACGAGCCGGCCGCCAGGCTCCAGCACGCGCGCCATCTCGCGAAGACCCGCATCGTAATCGGCGAGGTTTCGGAGCCCGAATCCGATGATCAACCCGCGGAACTCGCCGGCGGGAAACGGAAGGCGCAGCGCGTCGGCGCAAACGGGCCAGACCGGTATCTTGGACGCGGCGAGCTTGGAGCGGCCCTCCGCCAGCATGGGGAGCGAGAAGTCGGCGCCCACGACCCGCGCGCCCGGAGCGCGCGCCCTGACCAGGCGCGCCAGGTCGAGCGTTCCGGCGCAGAGGTCGAGATAGAGGGCGCCCGGCTCGGGATGCAGCAGATCGACGGCATCCGCACGCCAGCGGCGGTGGATGCCTGCCGAGAGCACGTCGTTGAACAGGTCGTAGCGCGGCGCGATGGCGTCGAACATCTCGCGCACCCGCGCAGCCTTCTCGGCCTGGCTGGTCGCCCTGTCGTGAAACCCGTCGGATGGCATCGTCGTTGGGAGGACCAGTGAAGGCGGCCGACGAACAGCTCGTCCAGGAGGCGCTTGGCGGTTCCCAGCGCGCTTACCGGGAGCTGGTCCACCGCTTCGAACGTCCGGTGTTCAACCTCGTCGCCCGCATGGTGCGCGACTGGGCGCTGGCCGAGGACCTGACCCAGGACGCCTTCGTGAAGGCGTTCAGCCGCCTCGACAGCTACCAGCCCGGGCAAGGCAAGTTCTCGAACTGGCTCTTCAAGATCGCGCACAATACCGCCATCGACCACCTGCGGCGCTCCGAGCTCGACGTCGTGCCGCTCGACTCCAGCGAGCCGGAAAGCGCCGATCTCCACGCGATTCTGTCCAATCCGGACGCATCCACTCCGCTGGACCACGCCGTCCGTGGGAACCTCGCCGAGGCCCTGGCGGCGGCCGTGGAGCGACTCCGGCCCGAGTACCGCGAGGTCATCGTGCTGCGCCATCAGGAAGGGCTGGCGTACGAGGAGATCGCCGAGATAGCGGGGCTTCCGCTGGGGACCGTGAAGACCTACATCCATCGCGCGCGCAAGGACCTGGCCGGGCTGCTGGCCCACGCCGGCTGGGGTCCGGCGGGGGCCGCGGCGGGCGAAACCCGGGCGCGGCCGCTCTCGTAGGATGGCCCAGGAGGAGAACATGAACCGCAACCCGCATACGGAACTCGAGCGCTGGCTGGCCGCAGAGGCCGCCGGCGATGACGTCGCCGCGGAAGAGGCGTTCGGCGCGCTGTTCGAAGCGCTCCCGCGCCTGGCTCCGCGCGCAGGCTTCACCGAGCGGGTGGTCATGACCCTCCGCGAGTCTCACCGCGAGCCCGAGACGGGCCGCGCCCCTTGGGCGGGGAAGGCATTGCTCGCCGCCGCCGTCTCGCTCGCCGGAGTCGCCGTCGGGCTTCTGCCGCTCCTTCGGCTGGCCCCGATCCGGATCCCGAGTCTGGGCGATGTGGTGACCGCCGCCGCCCGCGGGATCGCGGGGCTCGGCGGCTGGCTGCGGGCCGGCCTGGATGTCTGGGGGACGCTCGCACGGGTGGGTGACGCGATCGGCAAGGCCGCGGCCACCCCGGAGATCGCGACCGCGATGATGGGCAGCGCGCTCATAAGCGCCCTCGCCCTCTATACGCTGCATCACTTGCTCGTCTACGAGAGGAGAGTCTGAGAATGAACGGGTCACTGCGTGCGCTTGGACGCGCCCTGACTGTGGCCGCGGGGCTGGCCTTGATGGCGCCCGGCGGCCCGGTTCGGGCCCTCGCGCAAACCGATACTCTGGCGCAGGCGCAGACCGCCTCGCTGGCCGCTCTGAGGGCCCAGATCGAGAACCGGTACCAGGTGCAGGAAGTCCCCGGCGGGATCCTGCTGCTTCCGAAATACGGCAACGTCCAGGTTCAGAACATCACCATCACCGACGACGGGATCGCGGTCAACGGCCAGCCCGCAACCGGGCCCGAGCTGCGCGCCCTGGTCGCCGAGGACGCGGACGCGATCGTGCGCCTGACGTATCTCGACGGCGACGATAGGCGGATTCTCTTCGGGATCGGCGGGGCGCCGATGCCCGCCGACACGACCGCGGTGGCGGTCGCGGACACGACCGTCGTGCAGGACACTACGGGCGGGATAGTCACGGTCGAATCCACGGACGACCGGGTCCGCGTGGGTGCCAGCGTGCACGTGCGGTCGGACGAGGTCGTCAACGGCGACGTCGTGGCCGTTCTGGGATCCGTCGACGTGGACGGGCGGGTGACGGGAGACGTGGTGTCCGTGGGCGGCTCCGTCGAACTCGGTCCGGAAGCGGTCGTCGAGGGCGAGGTCGTCGTCGTGGGCGGGACGCTGGACCGCGCCCCGGGCGCCCAGATCATGGGAGGCATCGAGGAAGTCGCGTGGGGTGGCCCCAACGTTCACTTCGACGGGCCGGAGTTCCACCCGTTCCTCGAGGGCGTTGGCGGCCTGATCATGACGATCGTCTGGGTGATCGTGCTCGGCGCCCTGGCGGCGCTCATGTACCTGCTCGCGCGCCGTCCCGTCGAGCGGATGGCGTACCGCATCTCGCAGTCGCCCTGGAAGGCGGCGCTGATCGGGCTCGTGGCGCAGATCCTGTTCTTCCCGGTTCTGGTCCTCAGCGTCATCCTGCTCGCGATCTCGATCATCGGGATCCCGCTGCTGCTGGCGGTGCCGTTCGCTATCGTCGCGCTCGCCATCGGAATGCTGGTCGGGTTCACCGCGGTGGCGCGAGTGCTCGGCAGCGCGGCGGAGAACCGCTTCGGCTGGCAGCACGACAGCCCGTTCGTTTCCGTGCTGATCGGCGTGGGGATCATCATGCTCGTTTCGTTCTTCGCGAGCGCGCTCGGCGTGCCCGGCGGACCGCTCGGAGTGTTCGCGGTCATCCTCGGCATCCTGGGCTTCGTGCTCCAGTACGCCGCCTGGACGGTCGGGCTCGGAGCGCTGCTGCTGACCCGCTTCGGCACCCGCTACGGCTGGGGAGAGGCCCCGGGGCCCGGCACGCCGGCCGCCCCGCCGGCTCCCCCGTCCGAGGGGCCGATGGCCCCGCCCGCGGAAGGCTCGCTGGAGGGCGCCATCCGCTGACCCGGATGGCATGCGCGAACGTCGCGAGGCCCGGTGGGGACGGCGAAGCCGCCGACTCCGCCGGGCTCTCGCTTTGGCGGGAACACACCGCCCCGCTTCTGGTATACCATGCAGGAGGTACCTCCATGGGAAATTCCCGGTTCGTTGACGCGGTGGCTCTGACCGCCGTGGCGATCGCAACTGCGCTCTGGGCGACACCCGCTCTCGCGCAGTCCAGTCAGCCCGACACGACCTACCGGGTGATCCTCTACCTCGCCGAGGATGGCGCGCCGTCCGACCTGTCGTTCCAGCGCCTGAACGAGGTGGTGGGCGAGGAAGCCGGCGCGGGGCGCATCCAGCAGCTCCTCGAGGCGAGCTCGGTACGGCAGCTCGAGGGCGTGACGATCGTTCCGGGGCGGGACACGCCGGCGCTGAAGATCGGCAACGTCACCGTACGCGTGACGGGCGTCTACAAGGAGCCGCGCCGCGACGCGATGTTCCTGAGGGTCGAGGTCGACGGCGGGCGCGAGGCGTTCGTCAAGGAGGTCGTCTCCCGCTTCGACGAGTCGCTGGTCCTGGCCTATCCGATGACGGAGGGCAACCGCTCGATCATCGCGCTGCTCGTCCCCGTGGGGATCTCTCCCTAGGACGCTGACGGATATCGGGCCGGTCTGACGTCCCTCTTCCGTCGGCCGGCTAACAAGGGGCGCAACCTCGCGCCCCTTGTGCTTTCAGGCGTTGAAAAAGGCCCATCTGCGGCGTTACGCTCCTCGTGTCTTCCTGCGACGTACAGATCGTACGTCTCGGAATCCTCTCGTCGCGTGCCTTGCATCCGGGCCATTTTGAATGCCCTTCGGCGTCCATCATCAGAAACCCTGGGTAGGGGAGATCGGTAGCTAGTGGCGGAGCGGTTCGATAACTGGATCGGTGGGGAGTGGGTGGGATCGGCGGAGCGCGATGCGATCTCCGACCCGTTCACCGGCGAAGTGGTGGGCGAGATGGCGCTCGCGTCGGACGCGGACCTGGAGCGCGCCATCGGCGCCGCGGAAGACGCCTTCGAGCTCACGCGCGGCCAGTCCGCGTGGGAGCGGGAGAGCATGCTGCGCGGCGCGGCGCAGGCGATCGCCGCGCGAAGGCGGGAGATCGTCGAGCGCATGATCGCCGAGAGCGGGAAGCCGCGGAAGTTCGCCGACGGCGAGGTGACGCGGGCGATCTCGACGTTCACGCTCGCGGCCGAGGAGGCCAAGCGCTTCGGAGGCGAGGTCGTGCCGGTCGACATCGCGGAGGCGTCGGAGGGCTACTTCGCGCTGTCCCGCCGCTTCCCCCGCGGTCCCGTCGCGGGCATCTCTCCGTTCAACTTTCCGCTCAACCTGATCGCCCACAAGGTCGCGCCCGCGCTCGCCACCGGCAGCACGATCGTCGTCAAGCCGCCCATGCAGGCCCCGCTGACGAGCCTTCTGCTGGCCGAGATCCTGGCCGCGGCGGGCGTCCCGCACGGCGCCGTCAACTTCCTGCACATGGTTCCCGCGGTGGCCGAGCGGCTCGCGACCGACGAGCGCTTCACGCTCCTGTCCTTCACGGGGAGCGCGAAGGTGGGCTGGATGCTGAAGTCGAAGGCGGGCCGCAAGCCCGTGCTGCTCGAGCTCGGCGGGAACGCGGGCATGATCGTCCACCGCGACGCCGACCTCGACTGGGCGCGCGAGCGGGCCGCGGTCGGCGCGTTCGCGCACGCCGGACAGGTGTGCATCAAGGTGCAGCGTCTACTGGTCGACGCGGCGATCGCCGACGACTGGATCCCCGCGTTCATCGACCGTGTGGACGACCTGCGGATGGGCGATCCGCGCGACCCCGAAACGGTGGTGGGTCCCCTGATCGACGACGGCCAGGCCGATCGGGTCGAGGCCTGGATCCAGGAGGCGATCGACGGAGGCGCCCGGCTCCTTGCGGGCGGCCGACGCGAGGGACGCTTCATCCGGCCCGCGATTCTGACGGATGCGGGCCCCGAGCTGAAGGTGTGGAAGGAAGAGGTGTTCGGGCCCGTGGTGGTCGTCGATCGATACCGGGACTTCGAGGACGCGGTGGCGCGGATCGACGATTCGCGCTACGGCATCCACGCGGGGATCTTCACCCACGATATCCGGCGCGTGGACTACGCGTTCCGCAACCTCACGGTCGGCGGGGTGATCGTGAACGACTACCCGACGTTCCGGGTCGACAATTTCCCGTACGGTGGCGTGAAGGAGTCCGGGCTCGGGCGGGAGGGCGTCCGCTACGCGATGGAGGCGATGACGGAGCCGCGGATTCTCATCTTCGACCTCAAGCATTAGCGGGCGATGAAAATGGCCGATCTGCGGCGTTGCGCTCCTCGTGTCTTCCTGCGGCGTAGCTCGTGCTACGCCTCGGAATCCTCCCGTCGCGCGCCTTGCATCTCGGCCATTTTGATGGCCCGCTCGCGCCTGGCGATCGACTACCTGCGATTCATCGCGACTGCGTGCGGCCTTCTTCTCGCGGCAGCGGCGTGCGGCTCGCCGGACGACGGCGCGGAGGAGACCGCGTTCCCCTCGCGCGACTGGTCGGGGCCCTACGCTCTCACAGCCGTCGAGTCCACGACGGATTGCGGGGGCGCGGAGGCCCCGCCGCCCCTGACCGATGCCGTGCTCGACGTCCGCCAGTCGCCGGACAACACGGCCGTCGTGCGGGTGCCGCCGCTGGTCGAGATGCAGGGGCGGTTCGACGGCGACCGCCTCGAGGCCCACGGATCGATCAACCAGCCGATCTCGCTACCGGCGTCGATCGCCGCACGCGCCGCGCCGGAGGACAGCCTCGACACGATCGGGTACGAAATGGAAGCCGAGTTCGCCGAGGGCGGACTGGAGGGCCGCTACAGGGTCCGCGCCCCGGACCTGAACGCGCTCTCGGCGGGTTCGGGCCCGGGGCGGTGCGAGTACGTCTACGATGTGCGGGGCAGGGCGCTCATTGGAGGGCAGCCCCGACGGGGAGAGCCACCCGCCGGACTCCCGTGAGCATGTCCGCCAGCCCGGCGGCGTACCCGTCGTGCCCCGCGGCCGCCGGATCGAGCGCGTCCCAGGCGACGCCGTTCCTGCCGGTCGAGGCGTGCAGCAGCCGCCCGCCCTGGGCGAGGATCCCGACGTGCGTGGCGCGACCGGCGCCCGGCTCGGCGAAGAACGCGAGGTCCCCGTCGGCGACCGCGTTCCAGTCGCTTCCGGGATCGACCTGTTCGCCGCAGGCCGACTGCTGATCCGAGTCGCGCGGGAGCCAGTATCCATGGAGGCCGAAGAGCCGCTGCACGAACCCCGAGCAGTCGAACCCCTTCTCCGACGTCCCACCCCAGAGGTACGGAAGTCCCAGAAACTGCGCCGCGTGCTCGAGGATCGCGCGTCCGCTCGGCGTGAAACGCTGGGCCAGCCGCTCCGCGGGCACCGCATCGCTGCGCGCGACCCAGCCGGAGGCGCCGTCGGGGAGCACGATCTCGAGGAAGCGGCCGCGCGTCTCGCCGGCCTCGACGATCGCGCCCTGGACGAGATCCGCCACAGGGGCCGCGTACGGCGCGGGGTCGGCGACCGCGCGCGCACAGCGGGAGGTGACGACGAAGCGCCCGGCCCGCGGGCGCCGCTCGAAGAGCCCCGCGCGGTAGGACTCGAGCTCGCCGCCGTCCCGCCGCACCACCGACTTGCGATGGACCCAGGCGACGTAGCGATCGCCGGTCTGGATCTGCAGCCAGTCCCCGCGCGCTCGGAGGACGAGCGCCTCCTCGCCGAGGACCATCTGGGAGACGAGTTCGGCGGAATGGCGGGGCTCGGCCCGCAGATGAGCGAGGCTACGGTGGGCGATCGCCTGGAGCTCGGCGCCGGCCGCTGGAAGCAGCTCGACCGCCGCGCGGACGCCGGCCTGGCCGGCCAGGGTACGGATGTCCTCGAGGGCCGCCGGCTCGGTGACCGCGCCCGTGATCCCGGGCGCGTCCCCCTCCTCTTCCAGTCTCACGTCCCACACCCCGAGACGACGGTCCGGCACGTGGCGCAGCCGCAGATCCTCCAGTCGGACGGATAGCTCGGCGACCGTCATCGCGCTCCGGACGCGCCGCTGATCGTCACCGGGCCTCCGCCAGACGCGCCGGATCGGAGGCCGACTGATGTGCGAACTGGAGCTGGTAGAGCCTCGCGTACAGGCCGTCGGCCGCGAGGAGCTCGGCGTGCGTGCCGGACTCACGTACCTCGCCGTGATGGATCACGACGATCCGGTCCACGCTTCGGATCGTAGCCAGCCGGTGGGCGATCACGATCGAGGTACGGCCCGACAGGAGCCGCGCGACCGCTGACTCGATCAGCCGCTCGCTCTCGCTGTCCACGCTGGATGTGGCCTCGTCGAGGACGAGGACGGGGGGGTCGAACGCCAGCGCTCGCGCGAATGCGAGGAGCTGCTTCTGTCCGGTCGAGAGGGCGCGTCCGCGCTCTCCGACCGGCGTATCGAGCTCCCGGGGCAGACCGTCGACGAACCGGTCGGCGCCGATCGCCTGGATGGCCTGCCGCGCCCGCTCCTTCTCGATCGTCTGCTCGTGCAGGCGCACGTTCTCCAGGACCGTATCGGAGAAGAGGAAGACGTCCTGAACCACCAGTCCCACGCGCCGGCGGAGCTCCTCGCGGGGATACTCCCGAATGTCCAGCCCGTCGAGGAGAATCCGCCCGCGCTCGACCTCGTAGAAACGGGACAAGAGGCTGGCGCAGGTCGTCTTGCCCGAGCCCGTGGGACCGACCAGCGCCACCCGCTCGCCTGGAGCCACCCGGAACGACACGCCGCGCAGGGTCCAGGCGTCCTCGCCGTAGCGGAACCAGACGTCATCGAATTCGATCTCGCCGCGCGGCTCGGGGACCTCGGCCGCCCGGCCGGCATCCACGTCGACGGGCTCGTCCAGAAGGGCGACGAGTCGCTCCCCGGAAGCCATCGCCGACTGCAGGATGTTGTACTTCTCCGCGAGATCGCGGATCGGAGCATAGAACTTGTGCAGGTACTGAAGGAAGGCGACCAGCGTTCCGAATGTCATCGCGCCCTGCAGGATGCGCCCGCCGCCGTACCACAGGATGAGCGCTATGGCGATCGCGCCGCCGACCTCGACGAGCGGATAGAACAGCGCGTAGAGGTGCACGGAGCGAATCTGCGCGCGGAGCTGCTCCCGGCTGATCTGGCGGAACTCGGCCTTGCTCTCCTCCTCGCGTCGGAAAAGCTGGACCACGGACAGGCCGGTGATGCGCTCCTGCAGGAACGCGTTCAGCCGCGCTACCCAGTGCCGGATCTCGCGGTGCGCGTCCCGCATCCGGCGGCGGAAGAAGAACGAGATGGCGGCGATCCCAGGCAGCAGGAGCAGCGTGACGAGCGCCAGCTGCCAGTTCATGGCGAACATCATCACCAGGATAGCGACCATCAGGACCAGGTCCCCGATGATCGCCACGACTCCCGAGGAGAACAGGTCGTTGAGGACTTCCACGTCGCTCGTCACCCGCGTCATGAGCCGGCCGATCGCGTTCCGGTCGAAGAACGAAACCGGAAGGCGCTGCAACCGATCGAACAGCCGCTCCCGCAGGTCGTGCATGGCCCGCTGCCCGATCCAGGTGGTGAGGTACGAACGGAAGGCCCCGCCGACGAAGTCGAGCATGAGGAGCGCCAGGAAGGCAGAGACGGGGACCCACAGGCCGGCCACGTCCCCGACTGCGATGTGGTCGTCGATGGCGATCTTGATCAGCCAGGGCCGGGCGGCCTCGGCGGCGCCGAGGAGGAGCAGGAGCGCGACCGCGAAGGCCACGTACCGCTTGTAGGGGCGGACGAATTCCAGTAGCCGTCGAGCGACATGAGGATCGTAAGGCGCGTGGATGGGCTCTTCCGCCGGATGGCGCATGGGAGTTTGGGAAACTGCGCCCTCGGGTGTCGGGGGTCAAGCGATGCTACTTTTAGCGCCGATCGCTGGCGGGGCCGAACACATGCAAGGGGGTGAGCGATGGATGCACGTATGGCATGGCTGATCGTGGCCCTGATCGCCGCCCCGGTGGCGGCCGGATGCGACCGCGGGCCGGGGGAGACGGCGGGAGGCGCGGAGGACGCCGAGGTCGACCCGGATCTGGGCACGCTCAAGGTCTTGAACCAGACCACCGAGCCGGTGGCGATCTTCCTCGACGGGGACGAGCTGTACGCGATCCAGCCGGGCAGCACGTCGACGTTCCGCAACCTGCCTACGCGCAGGGTCAACATCTACGGGGTCGGCCGCATATCTCAGAAGCACTACGGTCTGCCGGAGCTCACGATCGCCGAGAAGGGAGACTACGAGTGGACGATCCGGCCCTGAACGAGCCTCCGAAGCGGAGGGGCCGGGCCGCGGTCCTGATAGGCCTCGGCGCGCTCGCCGGGCTGGCCGCCGGATGGTTCGCGTTTCGTCAGGGGGGCGGTCCGCCGGACGGTCGTCCGGCGGTCGCGTCGGGCCTCGATGTCGTCGACGGCGTGGACGTCAGCCACGATCCGGTCCTGGGGCCCGCCGACGCGCCGATCACGATCGTCGAGTTCAGCGACTTCGAGTGCCCGTTCTGCTCGCGATTCGCGAGCGAAACAGCGCCCGCCCTGCGGCGACAGTACGGCGACGACATCCGCTGGATCTTCGTCAACTATCCCCTGCAGTCGATCCATCCGAACGCGTACGAGGCCGCACTGGCCGGCGAATGCGCCGCGGAGCAGGAGCGGTTCTGGCCGTTCTACGACGCGCTGTTCAGCGGCCGCCACCAGCTGTCGAAAGAGGGGTACGAGGCGGCGGCCGCGCAGGCCGGCCTGGACGAGGGGCGCTTCCTGGCCTGCTACGAGAACGCCGACCATGCCGAGGAAGTGGCGCTCGACATCAAGGAGGGGCAGAAGTTCTACATTCTCGGGACCCCGACCTTCTATGTGAACGGCAGGCGCATGGAAGGCGCCCAGCGGCCGGAGGCCTTCGCGGCGGTGATCGACTCGATCCTCTCTCAGGGCGGCTGATCCGGAACCGATGAGCGTGAGACTTCACGACCTCCTTGCGCGCTCCGCGGAGCGCTGGCCCGAAAGGCATGCGGTCGCGACAGCCGACGGCGCCGAGAGGCTGACCTATCGCGAGCTCGCAGGCTGCGCAGGCTCGATGCGGGAGGCGCTCGCGCGCCACGGAATAGGCCCCGGCGACAGGGTCGCCGTGTACGCCCCGAAGTCTCCGGCCTCGCACGCCGCCATTCTCGGGATCCTCCAGTCTGGCGCCGCGTACGTGCCGGTCGACGCCTCGGCCCCTCCGTCGCGCGCGGCCTACGTCGTCCAGGACTGCGGGGTGGCGGCGGTGGTCGCCGCGTCGGGTCTGCTGCCCGCTCTGCGGGAGGCCGGAGAAGCGGAGCTGGGCTCGCTGGAAGGCTGGGCCGACGCTCCCGGCGGCCGCGAGGTCGAGATCGTCCGCGGCGCAGGCGGCGAGCGCGCGGGAGATCCCTCCGATCCTCTCGCCTACATCCTCTATACGTCGGGGTCGACGGGCCGGCCCAAGGGTGTGGTCCACACGCACGGCAGCGCGATGAGCTTCGTGGACTGGTGCGCGGGGACGTTCGACCTCGATGAGGAAGACCGATTCAGCTCCCACGCGCCGTTCCACTTCGACCTCTCGATCTTCGATCTGTACGTGTCGCTGTATCATGGCGGCGAGGTGGTCCTGTTCGGCGAGGAGGTCTCCAAGCAGCCGGCGGCCATGGCGGACGCGATCGCCGACCGCGGCATCTCGGTCTGGTACTCGACTCCCTCCGTTCTGCGGCTCCTGGTCGAGTTCGGCCAGCTCGACACCCGCGACTGGTCGGCGTTGAGATTGGTGCTCTTCGCGGGAGAGGTCTTTCCGGTCAAGCACCTGCGCGCCCTTCTCGATGCGTGGCCCGCGCCGCGATACTTCAACCTGTACGGACCTACCGAGACGAACGTATGCACGTACTTCGAAGTACCCACGCCGATCCCCGCCGAGCGTGAGGAGCCGTTCCCCATCGGCCGCGTATGCGAGAACGACGAAGGTCTCGTCGTCGACGAGGAGGACCTGCCGGTCATCGCCGGCGAGGAAGGAGAGCTCCTGATCCGCGGCGGAACCGTGATGCAGGGATACTGGAACCTGCCCGACCGCACGGCGTCCGCCTTCCACCTGGACCCGCGGGGTGGGCGGTGGTACCGGACGGGCGACCTCGTGCGTGAGGACCCCGACGGGACGCTGCTCTTCTCCGGGCGCCGTGATCGGATGGTCAAGCGTCGCGGCTACCGGGTCGAGCTCGGGGAGATCGAGACCGCGCTCTACCGCCACCCGGAGATCGTCGAGGCCGCCGTCCTCGCGCTCCCGGGAGAGGACGGAATCAGCATCGAGGCATTCGTGTGCCGCGCTGACGGCGGCAAGGGCTCGATCATCGAGATGAAGACCTTCTGCTCGAAGGAGCTGCCGCTCTACATGATCCCCGACCGCTTCCAGTTCCGGGAGTCGCTCCCCAAGACCTCCACCGACAAGATCGATTATCAGGCTCTCGCACGGGGGGGGTCGTGAACCTCGACCTGACGCCCGAGCAGAAGCTCCTCCAGGGGGAGATCACGCGGTTCGCCCGCACGGAGCTGAATGCCGGCGCGCGCGAGCGCGACCGCGATCAGGAGTTTCCGCGCGATCTGTGGGCGAAGTGCGGCGAGATGCGGCTCCAGGGGCTGCCGGTGCCCGAGGAGTACGGGGGCGGCGGGCTCGACGCGCTCGGCACCGCGATCGCGCTCGAGGCGCTGGGCTACGGCTGCGAGGACGGGGGCCTGGTATTCGCCATCTGCGCGCACCTGCTGGCCTGCGTGGTGCCGATCTGGAAGCACGGCACCGAAGAGCAGCGGCGGCGCTGGCTGCCCAGGCTCTGCGACGGCTCTCTGATCGCCGTCAACGGGATGACGGAGCCCGATTCGGGGTCGGACGCGTTCGCGATGTCGACAAGGGCGCGGAGGGACGGCGACGTCTGGGTCATCAACGGCGCCAAGACGTTCTCGTCGAACGGTCCCATCGCGGACCTGGCCCTGGTCTACGCCGTCACGAACCCCGACAAGGGCTTCGGCGGGATCACGGCCTTCATCGTCGAGAAAGGCGCGGATGGATTCCGCGCCGGGCAGAAGTTCGAAAAGATGGGTCTGAGGAGCTGTCCGATCGGAGAGCTCGTGCTCGAAGACGCGCGCGTCGGCGACGACGCGATCCTGGGCGGAGTGGACGCCGGGGCGACGGTGTTCTCGCAGTCGATGGATTGGGAGCGCGCCTGTCTTGGCGCCACGCACGTCGGGACCATGCAGCGGCTGCTCGAGGGCGCGGTGAAGCAGGCCCGCACCCGCAAGTCCGGAGGGCAGCCGATCGGGAAGAACCAGGCTGTCAGCCACAAGATCGCGGACATGAAGGTGCGGCTCGAGGCTTCGCGGCTGCTGACGTACCAGGCGGCGTGGCGACTCGAGCAGACGCGGGCGGCGGCGATGGACGCCTCGATCGCCAAGCTCCACGTCAGCGATTCGCTGGTCGCGAGCGCGCACGACGCGGTGCAGATCATGGGCGGCTACGGGTTCCTGGTCGAGCAGGGCGTCGAGCGGACGCTGCGGGACGCGGTCGCCAGCACGATCTATTCGGGAACGAACGAGATGCAGAAGTCGATCATAGCCCGCTGGCTCGGCCTCTAGTCCGGTACGGAATCCCCGTTCCGCGATCGCGGCGCAACTCTACCACATTTCCGGAACCTCTCGACGCGTTCCGTAGTTACGTCGGGCCGACTTTTGACATCGCCTCCGCGGCTCGGGTACACTGGAAGATTCGCACATCGATATGCTGGGTCCGAGACCCCCGCTGGGCCGCCCGCCAACAAGGAGACAGCACATGCGAACGAGCCTTCGTTTCTTCTTCGCACTGGCATTGCCCGCCTACTCGATCCTCGCGGCATGCGGGACGGATCGGGAGTCGGGATCGCCAGTCGACACCGGCCTCGAACTGACCGGCGTCGCCCAGTTCTGCCCGTCTGGAGACATCGGCGGCGCCATCGCCGCGATCTTCCCGACTCCAAACAGCCTGCACCACGTGGCCACGGTGAACTGCGGCCAGGTCTTCGACGCCTACGGGAAGGGCAAGCAGACCGAAGCGGTTCAGAAAGCGTTCGCCTTCTTCGTCAAATCGCTGCAGCAGAACGAAGCCGGGCAGCTGCTGGTGTCGGGTGAGGATGGCGAGGCCGACATCGTCGAGCTGTTCCTCGCGATCCTCGAGGGAATCGGGGTCGATCTGCCGGACATGGATCCTGAGGATCTGGCCGACGCCCTGGAGAACGGCGAATACGCGATCGGCGAGCTGGTCCCGGACGGACCGCCGGTGCTCACGATCAGCAAGCACGCGGGGATCGACGACGGCGGTGGCCTGTTCGGGCCGGTGACGGTTGTCATCGTCATGATCCCGCCGGAGGAGGGCGAGATCGAGCTCGCGAGCCTCAGCCATCCCTGCCCCGCAGGCGTGGACAACAGCTTCGACTGCTATCCGCTGTTCTTCGACTACTCGGTGTCCCCCGAATCGAACGTGAACCCCGCGGTGGGGCTCCAGCTAGGGCAATGCAACGTCTCGCCGGAAGGGGTCGAGGTTCAGCTGCTGTCCCCGGAGGGATTCCTGCCCCTGGACGACGCGCCCACCGGGATCGATTGCACGGACGTCGAGCCCGAGGTGACGATGGCGGGGTGGCGGAGCTACGCATGGACCGTGCTCGAACCGGTCTCCCCGCTCTTCCGGGTGACACCGGCGTTCGCCGGCCAGAGCCCGATCGGCGGACGCATCTCGAACTTCAGCCCCGTGGCCCCGGCGGACCCCGAATCCGGGGAAACGGTCGGCTCGATATCGGGGACCGTCTTCGACATCCCGAACGAGAGCACGTTCCCGGGCGCGACAGTCGACCTCCTGATGGGTGAGAGCGTCGTTGCGACCACCTCCGCGGACGAGGTGGGGAACTACTCGTTCGGTGAGCTCCCACTCGGGACTTACACCGTCCGGGCATCGGCCCCAGAGTACTTCCCGGACACCTCCGATCCCGTCGAGCTCACCGAGGAGAGCCCGAACGCGGCGGACGTGAATCTGGGATTGGTCTTCTTCGTCGGGTGATGGTCGGGCGAGAGTAAGCCTGCCGCGCAGAATCAGGGGCGGTTCGCGATATGCGGGCCGCCCCTCTTCTGTTCGGGCGTGGCGCTGGTCAGGGCCCACTCTAAGTTTCGATTCATGACCCCGGCGACCATCTGCACGAGCTGTCGGGCGGAATTGGGAGCGACCGATCTATTCTGCTCGGCCTGCGGTGCGCGCCGTCCCGCATACTGTGCGGCTTGCGGCGAGGTTCTGACCGCGGGGGCGCGATTCTGCAGGCAATGCGGGACGAAGGTCGAGCAAGGCCTCGGGGAGAGCCCCGACCTGCCGGGCCTCGACGCTCCCGCCCTCGGTGCGCCGCCCTCCCCGCAGGAACCCGAGATCCCTCCCGCCCTCCGCGAGAAGTTCGAGAGCGTGAAGTCCGAGCTCCAGGGCGACCGGCGCGAGGTCGTCGTCCTGTTCGCCGATCTGTCGGGGTTCACCGCGATGTCCGAAAAGATGGACCCCGAGGATGTGACGATCCTGATGAACCGCCTGCTGCAGAGCCTCGCCGACGCCGTCTACGCGCACGAGGGATACGTCGACAAGTTCATCGGTGACGCGGTGATGGCGCTGTTCGGAGCGCCCTTGGCCCACGAGGACGACCCCCAACGGGCGGTTCTGACGGGACTCGCCATGCAGGAGGCCGTCTCCCGCTACAACGAGACGGGGGAGATCCCGCTCGCTCTCCGGGTCGGGATTCACGTCGGCGAGGTCGTCGCGGCTCACCTCGCCTCGGGTGGCCGCATGCAGTACACGGTCCTCGGCGACGCGGTCAACGTCGCGTCACGACTCGAGGGGCAGGCGGAACCCGGGAGCATCCTCATCAGCGAAGCGGTCTACCGGCGGGTCGAGCACTACTTCGACGCGGCGGAGGTCCCACCCCTCGCGCTCAAGGGGAAGAGCGAGCCGGTCCGCGGTTTTCGGATCGGAGCCGTCCGGCCCGTCTCCCGAACCGGGCGGGGATGGGAGACCCCGTTCGTCGGCCGGGAGCGCGAGCTCGCGGAGCTGACCGGTTTCCTGGAGCGCGTGGCCGCGGGCCGGCCGGACATGCTCCTGATCGAGGCGGAGGCTGGGGGCGGCAAGACACGCCTCGTCGAGGAGGCCCTGGCACACGCGGCACGGGCGCTCGCGCGCGTCGTTCTCCCCTCCACCTCCATCCGCCTGCCAGGCCAGCGGCCCCCGCCGTCCGAGATCTTCGCGCAGCTCTTCCCGCCGAAGGACGGCGAACCGATGGCACGTGCGCTCGCGTTGCTGGGTCCGGAGGCCGAGCGCCATCGCGCTGGCGTGCGGGGCCTGGTCGAACTGAGCGACGGTAGAGGCGCGGGGGGCCCCGCCGATGGGGACCCGGCCACAGCTCGCCAGAACCGGTGGGTGGCACTCGCCGCTCTGATCCAGACGGCGTCTCGAGAGAGGCCGCTCGTCCTCTGGGTCGAGGACGCCCACTGGCTCGAAGAGGCTGCACAGGAGTTCCTCACGTTCCTCCTGCCGGTGCTGGCGAACAGCCCGGTCGGAGTGCTCATGACCGGACGTCCGGAGCTGACCGGAGCCTGGATACCTGCGTCGGTCCGGCGATTCACGTTGCCGCCGCTCGACGACGAAGCCGCTCGCGCGCTCCTGGGCGACTTCACCGAAGATCTCGACGCGGAGAGCCGGCGGGACCTCGTCCGGCGGAGTCAGGGCAACCCCTTGTACCTGGAGCAGCTTGCCCGTTCCCTGCGGGAAGGCGGCGGCAGGACCGGAATACCAGGAACCCTGCAGGGGCTGATCATGGCCCGCATCGACCGTCTCGAAGCTCCGATCCAGGCCCTCCTCCAGATGGCGGCGGTTCTTGGCACGCGCTTCTCCGCTCCGCTCCTGCGTCGCATGTACGGCCTCGAAGCCGGCCGCACCGATTTCAACGTCGCTCTCCGCAGCCTCGAAGGTGGATTCCTCGTCGCGCAAGACCGGGAACGCCACGTCTGGGTGTTCCGCCATGCCCTGACACAGGAGGTGGCGTACGGCGGACTCCTGCTGGGCGTGCGGAAGATCCTGCACGAGTCCGCAGCCCGTCTCGGCGAGGAGGTATTCGCCGATCGGCTCGAGGCGGAGGCTCCGTTCTTCGCGCATCACTACTGGCAGGCGGGCCTCCTTCAGGAGGCGTCGCCGCATCTGTGGATCGCGGGCCGAGCCGCCGCCGAGGCGTACGAGCTCGCCGCCGCGGAGGAGTTCCTGGGCCGGCTCGCCCAGGCGGGCGCGGAGGACGGCCAGGGGCTCCTGAGCGGCGAGGACCTCGCCCGCTTCCTCGAGATGTATGGCAACGTGCTGCTGCACCGCGGCCGGCTCGAGGCGGCGGATGTCCGGTTCCGCCAGCTCGAGCGCGAGGGGGAGCAGGCCGGACGCGCCGATTGGTCGGCGCGCGGGGTCGAGTACCTGGGCAGGACGGCATGGTATCGCGGCGAGCTGGACGCGGCGCAGCAACTGTTCGAGCGCGGGCTGTCGCGGTTGCCAGAAGGGCAGCATCGGATCGAGGCCGATCTCCACAACGACCTGGGCATCGTGTACTACTACCGCGGCCGTCCTGAGGATGCATTCGCGCAGCACAGTGCCGCGCTCGAGCTGCGAGAGCGGATCGGCGACACGCTCGGAATGGCGAAGAGCTACTCCAACATTGGGAACCTGCTCGCCGACTTCCGCGACGATCTCGAGGGCGCGGAACGCCACTACCGGCTGGGACTGGAGATGGCCGAGGCGATTGGGGACCGGCAGATGCAGTACAGTACGCTCTTCAACCTGGCGACGATCATGCAGGATCGGGGCGAATGGAACGACGCGATCGCGATCTACCGGCAGGGCGAGCGACTGCTGGAGGAGATCGGCTGGGGCCATGCCCGATACCAGAACCTACAGCGCCAGGCTGAGAGCGAGATCGCCCTCGGGAGGATCGACCGAGCGCTACGTCATCTACAGGAGTGCCTTTCGCGCGGAGACGCGATCCTGGAGCCCGCGAACCGGGTCAACACCCGCACGTTCCTGTTCGACGCCTACCTCCGTGCCTGCGCGGACGAATTCGCGGGGACGGCCATCGCCGACGGCCGGCGGCTGGTCGACGAGCTGCGGGTCGATGAGGCGCTGGAGACCGTGCAGCTGCGTGAAGGCCGATGGCTCGCTGCTCGCGGGCGGTGGGCTGAGGCGGCGGTGGCCTTCGGCGATGCGGCCGCGCAGGCCCGGAGCCAGAATCATGGTTCGTTCGCCGCACTGGCCGAGGCTCATCAGGCGCGCGCCCGCGTTCGCGCCGGCGAACGCGAATCGCCGTCGCCCACCGGTGAGCAGCGGCAGGCGCCGCTCCGCGCCGTGATCGAGTATCTGCACGCGGACGCGGCCGCCGAGCTGGACCCCACCCCCGCAGCGGCCGCGAGGCTCGAGCGGGTGTCAGACGAGGCCGCTCGTCTGGGCGACTTCGCGCTCGAGCGAGCGTCGGCCGAGCGGGTGGCTGAGCTGAGGCTCGCTCGCGGGGACGAGGCAGGGCACGCGGCGGCCCTCGAGCGGGCGGCTCGCGCCATGGCGGTGATCGAGAACGGGCTCCCGAAGGACCTGGCCGAGGCGTTCGCCGCTCATCCCCGAAACGCGGCGCTGCGTCGGGTCCTGGAAGCGCGCCGAGCCTGACGCCTCAGGCGCGCTCGACTTCCTGCTCCAGCCGCTGACGGCGGTCGAGCGCCGCGTAGGCGCCGTCGCCGGCGACCAGCTCGTCGTGGGTTCCGCTCTCGACGATCCGGCCGCTTTCGAGAACGATGATCCGATCCGCGGCGCGCAGGGTCGAGACGCGATGACTGACGAGGAGCGTGGTGCGCTCCGCCATGAATGCGCGCAACCGCCGCAGGATCCGCTCTTCGGTCTCGGTGTCGACCGACGAGAACGCATCGTCGAGGATCAGGATCCGGGGATCGGCCAGCAGCGCCCGCGCGAGCGCGGCGCGCTGCTTCTGCCCGCCGGAGAGGGTGATCCCTCGTTCGCCCACGATCGTGTCGTACCCGTTTGGGAATAGCTCCAGATCCGCCGACAGCCCGGCGATCTCCGCCGCTTCCTCGATCGACAGGCGGCTATTCGCTGTGCGGCCGAACTCGAGGTTCGCTCGGATCGTGTCGCTGAACAGGAACGGCTCCTGCGGCGCGAACCCGATGGCCCCGCGCAAGCCGGCCAGTGGATAGCTGCCGAGCTCGCGGCCGTCGACCTCGACGGCCCCGGCCGCAGGCTCGTAGAGGCGCGGAACGAGCTGCACGACAGTGGTCTTGCCGGATCCGGTCGGGCCCGTGATGCCGAGCGTCGTTCCCGCCGGCACCTCGAGATCGAAGGACTCCAGCACCAGCGGCCGACCCGCGGAATAGCGAAACGACACGTCCCGGAATCGGATGCTCCCCGACGAGGGTCGAGCCCCGTCCACCGCCCGGCTGTCGTCGATGGCCGGGCTCGAGAGCAGGATGCGGTTCAGCCGCACCATCGCCGCCGACCCGCGCTGGAACTGGTTGACGATCCATCCGATCGCGATCAGGGGCCATGCGATCATCCCCAGGTACATTACGAACGCCACGAAGTCGCCCAGCGTCAGCGATCCCTCGGCCACCCTCGCACCGCCGACCCACATCAGGATCAGCAGGCTGACGCCCAACAGGAACCCGAGGAGCGGGCCCAGCGTCGCTTGCAGGCGAGCGAGTCGCATGTTGGCGTGCACGTAGGTTTCACTGCGGTCGCGGAATCGCTTCCGCTCCGACTCCTCGCGGCCATACGCGCGCACGACCCTGAGGCCGGCGAGGTTCTCCTGTGTGGCGGTGGAGACGTCGGCCAGCGCCTCCTGGGCGATCTCGCTCCGCCGATGGATGCGGCTGCCGATGAGCTTGACGCTCAGCGAGACGCCGGGCAGGGGCAGCAGAGCCCACAGCGTGAGCCAGGGATCCATCCACAGCATGAAAGCGATCGAGACCGAGATCGTGATCACCGTGTTTATGCCGAACACGATGCCCGATCCCAGCATCAGGCGGATGGCTCCGATGTCGTTGGTGAACCGGCTCATGACGTCCCCCGTGGGGAATCCGTCGAACCAGGAAGGGGGCTGGACGACCAGGCGCTCGTAGAGCGATTCGCGCAGGTCCGCCTCGACGTGGCGTGAGGCCGTGAAGATCAGACGCCTCTGCGCGAAGCGGAAAACGCCCTGGACCAGCGCGATCGCGACGATGAGCGCCGAGAACGAGGCGATCAGGCCCCAGGTGACGTCCTCGCGCAGCGCGTCGATGGCCAGCTTGACGATGTAGGGCTCGAGTCCGCCGAGCACCGCGCTGACGGCGATCGCCGCGGCGCCCAGTGCGATCGGGCGGCGGTACGGTCCCAGAAACGGGATGAGGGGCGAGAGAG
>JAICQP010000070.1 GCA_025937815.1 Gemmatimonadota bacterium | reverse complement strand
GCGTCTAGATCGGCCGCTTCGATCCGCTCGCGCAGCGCCGCACGCCGCTCCGCGGGTGTCGCGGGCGCGCGCACCTCCGTCCCGGCGGGCGGCGTCAGCGTCCCTCCAGCCACGAGCGGAAGGCCTCCGCGTCCATCCGTCCGGCGACCCGAGGGGACTCGACCGGTGCACGCTCCGGCTCGGTGTCGAACGTGACGCTCCCCGGTTCGCCTGCGGTGTCTCCGGGGGTGGCCGTTGGATCCACGGGAGCAGCGTCCTCCCTCTCGGGAGGATCCCACGGAAGGCGCTCGCGCACAGCCGGTGAATCGTAAGCCGGTTCGGGCTGCGGCTCGGGGCCGGTCTCCGCCATCCGGACCTCCAGGTTCCGGATGCGATCCGCGATCCCGGCATCCTCAGGCGAGCGGGCGAGCATCCGGCGGTAGATGGAGAGCGCCCGTCCGAGCAGCCCCTGCTGCGCGTAGATCTCGGCCAGTGTGGAAGTGGCGATCTCCCCGCTGTCGTTGCGGGCGCTGTGTTTGGAGGACCTTTCGGGCATGGACCGGGAGTATATTCAGAGTGTGTCCGGCGGGTCAAACGACTCGACGGCGGGCCCCTGCCGGGTTAGCTTTTTTCATGCGAAACCCCGACAGAATCACGCCCATCCCCCATATCCGATCGATTCCTCAGCTCAGGGCGGCACAGCCATGATGCGGCAGTTGCGTGAATCCACGAAGGTGATCATGGTCATCGTCGCCATCTCGTTCGTGGGTTTGATGGTCTTCGAGTGGGGGATGGACCTTTCCGGCCGCTCCTCGCAGCAGGGGACGGGCACCTCGCTCGGCTCGGTGAACGGCGCCGAGATCACCGTGGACGAGTACCAGCGCCAGTACCAGATCCTCTACGAACAGGCCCAGTCGCAGGCGCCGGAAGGCCTGTCGCGGGAGCGGCTCGACCAGATAGAGCAGCAGGCGTGGGAGGACGTGGTCAACCTCACGCTTCTGCGGCAGGAGGCGGAGGACCGCGGCATCCACGTCACCGACAGCGAGCTCGTGGAGTACATCAAGTACAATCCGCCCCCCGACCTGGTTTCGCTGCCGGCTTTCCAGACGGATGGGCAGTTCGACCTCGCGAAGTACCAGGCGGCGTTGGCCGACCCTTCTCTGGAACAGACCTGGGTCGAATACGAGCGTCAGCTGCGGACGACGTTGCCGATCCAGAAGCTCCAGGAACAGGTGATCGCGGGCACCTTCGTTACCGAAGCCGAGGCTCGGGCCGTGTACCGCGACCGCAACGAGCGAGCCCGGATCGCCTATCTGTACGTCGATCCCGCGGTCGTCGCCCGCGATGCCGGCACCGCGATCCAGCCAGAGGAGATCCGCCGCTACTACGATGAGCACAAGGAAGACTATCGCCGAGGGGAGAGCGCCAAGGTTCGCTACGTCGAATTCGAACCGCCCATCACGGCCGCGGATTCCGCGGCCGCCAAGAGAGCGGCCGACTCGCTGGCCGCCGCGGCCCGCGCCACCGGAGGCGACTTCGATGCGCTGGCCCGGCGGAACTCCGACGATCCGGTCTCGTCCGCCAACGGCGGCGACATCGGGTTCATGCGCCAGGATGCGCTGGACCCCGCGCTCCGCGCAGCCGTGGCGGAGATGTCCGTCGGCGAGATCTCCGATCCCGTCCTCACTCCGTTCGGCTGGCATGTCGTGAAGCTCGAGGCGCGCAGCGATGACCAGGTGCATCTGCGGCAGATCGTCATCGCGGTCGAGCCCAGCGCGGACTCGCGCAACGCCGTTCGTCAGGCGGCCCAGGAGTTCGCCCGGGATGCCTCCGCCGCCCCGGACGCCTTCGCGGACGCCGCCGCAGGCAGGGGACTCGCGGTGGAGGAGCCGCCGGTTTTCGAGAAGGGCCTCGTTATCCCTGGCCTCGGCTCGGCCCCCGAGCTCACCGATTTCGTCTTCGCCAACGAGAGAGGCGCCGTCAGCGGTGCGCTCGCGCGCGAAGACGCATTCTACGTCGTCCATGTCGACGAGAGATACCCCGAGGGATACGTGGCCATGGACCTGGTGGCCGACGATATCCGCGCCGAGCTGGCGGCCCGGAAGAAGCTCGAAGCCGCGCGGGCGGTCGCTCCCGAGATCGCCGCCGCGATCCGCGCCGAGGGCCTCGAGGGCGCGGCCTCACGCTACGGCCTGCAGGTCGAGGACACCGACTGGTTCACGCGGCTCAACAACATCCCGGGAATCGGCAGCGGCACACCGGTGGCCGGCGCCGCCTTCGGGCTGGCTCAGGGACAGACGGCCGGACCGATCGAGACCAGTCGTGGGCTGTATTTCATCAGGCTGATCGATCGCCAGCCCGCCGACGAAGAGGCGTTCCAGCGTGAGAAGGAGATCCTGCGGCAGGAGCTGCGGCGGGAGAAGATGCGGGAGCGCTTCAATGCGTGGTTCGACGCGCGGCGTGCCGCGGCCGATATCGAAGACCGCCGCGCCCAGCTGCTGGGAGTCTGAGCTCGCGTACGCGGCCCGCTACGGCTTCTTCTTGCCCTCTTCCTCGAGATCTTCCTTGATCTCGCTGACCCCGCGCTTGAACTCGCGGATACCCTTCCCCAGAGACTGACCC
The DNA here is from genome assembly GCA_025937815.1 of Gemmatimonadota bacterium. Classification (GTDB taxonomy): domain Bacteria; phylum Gemmatimonadota; class Gemmatimonadetes; order JACCXV01; family JAHWKZ01; genus JAICNR01. Next base: position 11,720 of record JAICQP010000070.1, on the reverse strand, counting down.
AGCTCGGGCAGCCGCTTCGCTCCAAACAGCAGAAGCAGGATGAAGAGGATCAGCAGGATCTCCTGCATGCCTATCTGCCCGAACATCGGAACCTCCTAGAAAAACGCCCGGTAGAGGTACGCCGCGAGCGCGATCCCCACCAGGCTGATGATGTTCACGTACAGGGTCAGCGGCCCGAGCGTCAATCCCACGGCCACCAGATCCAGGGAGACAGGGCCCAGATGGCCGACCACTGACGTCGTGAAAAAATCTCGTGCCACCCCCGCCGGCAGAAACCGGGCAAGCAGCTGTCCGATCAAGCTACCGACGAGCAATCCGCCCGTCAACACGACCGTATAGACCCAGAAGTTCTTCCGATGCATCGCCTTAGCCAGCGCATGCCATCGGTGCAGCCAGCTCCGCCGAGCGTTCAAAATGATCCGGATGCGAGGCGCGCGACGAGGGGCCTCCGAGGCGTACGACCGTACGCCGCGGGAGGACACGAGGAGCGGAACGAAGCAGACGGGCCGTTTTCAACGCTCGGCCCCTAACGGTCGCGAGCGAGGACATAGTCGACAGCCGCTTCGAGCATTTCCCTGGCGGGGGTCTCGGGAACCATGGCCAGCGCGTCGCGGGCACTCGACGCGTACTCGGCCGCCATGCTGCGCGTGGCTTCGATTCCCCCGCGGGCGTGCACCAGCTCGATAACGTGATCGATGGCGCCGGCCGAAGCCCCCCCGCCCGGCCGGAAGACTTCCTGCACTTCCCTGCGCTCGGCCGGTGACAGCCGCGGAAGTACGGCCAACAGAGGATAGGTCGCCTGCCCCTCCTTGAGGTCGGAGCCGGCCGGCTTCCCCATCACGGCCTGTTCGCCGCCGTAGTCCATCAGGTCGTCCACCAGCTGGAACGCCATTCCCAGCCGGTGCCCGTAGGCGGCCAGCTCTTCACGGTGCGCCCGCGCTCCTATCACCGCCCCCATCTCGCAAGCCGTGGCGACCAGGCTCGCGGTCTTCTTCTCGATCAAGTAGAAATACTGAGCGGGATCCTCGACGAGCTTTCGATGATGTGCGATCTCTACCATCTCTCCGATGGTGAGGTCGTTGGTGACACGGGCGGCGAGCCCGATCAACTCCAGGTCGCCGAGCCGGGTGATCTCCGACATCGCCCGCGAGTACAGGTAGTCCCCCATGATCACCGACACCTTGTGATCCCACTTGCTGTTCAGTGTCGGCATCCCGCGCCGCAGCGCGGATTCGTCGATGGAGTCGTCGTGTACGAGAGACGCGAGATGGATGATCTCGATCACCGAGCCGAGCGAGATCTCGCGATGGTCTGGATCTTCTTCGATCCGGTTGCAAAGCGACAACAGGACGGGCCGGAAGAGCTTTCCACGCATCTGTTGCAGGTGGAAGGAGATCTCGTTGATGAACGGCACGTCGGCTTCCAGGACGCGGCTCATGTGGGCGATCACGCCGTCCAGGACGTCGTGAACCAGCCCCTGAATCGTGGCCAGGGAAGGAGTGGCGGCGCCGGCTTTCATCGGGACGGAAGCTTAACGCGGGGTATGAATGCGGGCAACGAGCGCGGCGGCCCACTCGTCAGGGACCGCCGGCGTCCCGAGGCGGCTCCTGTGACCCGGCGTCCCGTGGAAATCCGAGCCGCCCGTCGGCAGGAGATCGAGGTCGTGCGCGAGCGCTTCGTAGTGGCGCATGCGCGCGGTGGAGTGCTCGGTGTGGCGAACTTCCAGCGCCTCCAGGCCCGACTCCACCAGCATGGGGATCAGATCGTCGCGGCGGAAGGTTCCCGGATGTGCCAGCGACCCGACGCCCCCGGCCTGCTTGATCAGATCGAACGCGTCGCGCGGCGACAGCGCCTCCTTGGGAACGAACGCGGGCGCGTGCCGGCCGAGCCAGCGCCGGAATGCCTCGTCGAGCGAACCTGCGTGGCCGCGTTCGACGAGCGCCCGGGCCACGTGCGGGCGCGCGATCGTTCCCGCCCCGCTCGCCGCCTGGACGTCGGAGAATTCGATCTCCACGCCGAGTTCGATCAGCCTGGATACGATCTCCCGCGCGCGCGCTTCTCGCTTGCGAGCGAGATCCGCCAGAGCGGCGCGAAGCGCGGGTTGCGCCGCGTCTATGCCATAGGCGAGGATGTGCGCCTCCCGGTCGGCGACGTGAACCGTGAGCTCGGCCCCCGACAGGATCTCGAGTCCTGGTGGAGCGGAGTGGCGCGCCTCGTCGAGCGCGTCGATGGCGTCGTGGTCGGTGATCGCGAGCATGGACAGCCCGCGGGAGGCCGCCAGTCGCGTCAGCTCGGCGGGCGACAGCGCGCCGTCCGAAACGGTCGTGTGGCAGTGCAGATCGACGGGCAACTCAGAGCCCGAGCACTTCGAGGGCCAGCTCGTACCTGCCGAACGGCGGCATGACGTACACGCCGCGGACTCCGCGGAGACTTCGCACCCCGGCCAGGGCCTCGCGCGCGATCGCCACACCCTCGGCACGCGATGCCCGCTGTCCCTCCGCCGCGCGAATGCGCTCCCGGACCGGCTCGGGTATTCGCATGCCCGGGACTTCGTTGTGCAGGAACTCGGCGTTGCGGTAGGAATGGAGCGGCAGGATGCCGACGAGGATCGGGACCTGTGGCTCGCCGAGCTCGTCGAGGAAGGACTCGAGCAGGAGCGGGTCGTAGACGGGCTGCGTCATGGCGAATTCGGCGCCGGCCTCGAGCTTCCTCCGGAACCGGTCTATCTCGCGCTGGATGTCGATCGCCCCCGGGTTCACACCCACTCCGATGTTGAGCGACAGGGGGATTCCGGTCTCCCGACCGGCGGCGTCGATGCCGCGCCCGAGACCCGCCGCGACGCGCGTCAGACCGATCGAATCGACGTCGAAGACTGCGGTCGGGACCGCGTACTCTCCGGCCTTGGGCGGATCCCCGGTGATGATCAGGACATTCTTGACGTCAAGGGCGTGCGCGGACAGCAGATCGGCCTGCATCCCGTAGAGGTTCCGGTCCCGGCAACAGTAGTGGATGATCGTCTCCATGCCGGGAACCGCGTCCCGGAGAGCCCGCGCGATCGCCAGCGGAGTCGGCCGCGGGGAGATGCGGGCGTACTCCGGGATGTTGACGGCATCCACTCCCGCGGCGGCGAGCGCGCGCACCGATTCGACCAGCTCGCCGATATCGGCGCTCTTGGGCGGCGTGAGCTCGACCGACGTCACGAACGCATCCGGCTCCGCGAGCCGCCGGGCGAGCGCCGTCCGCTCCTCGGGAGATCGACCCCGGCGAACGGGCGCCTCGGCGACGGCTCCCGGCACCGCAGCTCGGCGGCTCTCCCGGCCGGGAGCGAAGCCCGCGACCTCGCGCTTCATCTGGCGCACGTGCTCGGGCGTCGTCCCGCAGCATCCTCCGAGCAGCCGCACGCCCGCCTTGACGAACCTGCGCGCGTACTTGCCGAAGTATTCGGCGCTCGCCATGTAGAGGAGCCGCCCCTCCACCGACTGCGGCAATCCGGCGTTCGGCATGGCAGCCAGCAGGACGTCGGATCGGGTCATCCTTGCGACCACATCGAGCATCGGCTTCGGCCCGACCGAGCAGTTGGCGCCGATCACGTCGGCCCCCGCCGCGACGAGGCGATCGACGACGATCTCGGGCGTCTCCCCCCCCTGCGTCTCGCCCTCTTCGTTGAACGTCATCATGGCGATGACGGGAATGCCCGAGTCGAGCCTGCGGATGGCGGACAGAGCGGCTTCCATCTCGACCAGCCATGGGATCGTCTCCACGACGAAGGCGTCGACGCCCGCTTCGAGCAGCGCCTCCGCCTGTTCGCCGAAGATCCGCTCCAGGTCCTCGGCCGAGAACTGTCCGGCGACCTGCCCCGCGACGCCCACCGGCCCCATCGAGCCCCCGACCCACGCCTCCTCCCCGGCTGCTTCACGCGCCAGGCGAACGCCGGCGGCGTTGATATCCCGCACCTGATCCTCGAGGCCGTGGCCGGCGAGCCGCGAGCGGTTTGCGCCGAAGGTGTTGGTCTCCAGCAGCTCCGCGCCGGCGCTCCGATACTGCCGGTGGACCGCCGCCACGAGCTCGGGCTGGGTGAGGCAGAGGGCGTCGAAGGACTGATTGATGAAGACGCCGCGCTCGTAGAGCGCGGTGCCCATAGCGCCGTCGGCCACCACGACCGCTTCGTGGAGCCGATCGAGGAGCGCGGTGCCGCGGCGCGCGGAGGCGCGAATCGGCGTGATCACAGGATCTTCAATCCCTGGGAAGGGTGCTGCCGACCTTGCTCAGGATCTCCGTCGCGACCTCGTTCTGAGGATCGACGAGCAGCATCTCCTCGGCGGCCCTGCGCGCGGAGGAGCGGCGGCCGCCCTCGACGTGCCACCGCGCCTGCGACGACAGCGCTTCCAGGACCAGCGACGCCATGCCGAGCTGCCGAGCGGCCTCCGTCCAGGCGCCGTAATGCTCGTCCTTCGCCGCTCCGAGCTCCGCGAGCCGGCGGTAGGCGTCCACCGCCTCCTCCCAGCGGCGCTGCGAGGTGAACCCCCGCCCGGCCTCGGCCAGAAGCTCCACGGCGCGCTGGGTGTCGCCTTCGGTGACCGTGCGCTCGGCCAGCGAGACCATCTCTTCGTAGCCGGCCTCGACCTGCGTGCGGGCGGCCGGCTCGCGCATGGCGCGATCGGGCCCGGGCGAACGCTCCGAGTAGCTCGTGTGCTCGATCTCCAGGCCCAGCGGGATGGGAGGTGGGGAGGACGGTTCTGTCGTCGTCGCCTCCTCCACGTCGGGCGCCATCGATTTCCGCTCCTCGGGATGAACCTGAGGCGCCGATGGCCGTGGCGGGCGGTCCCCGTGCTCCGCGAGTCGGTCGCTGATCCGCGCGACCGCCTCCTGATCACCCCGCGCCTCGTATTCCCGGCGCAGGGTGCGGTACTCCTGCACGGCGGCGTCGCGCTGTCCGTTCTCGGCATAGAGCCTCGCCAGCTTCTCGCGCTGGAGCGGCTTGTCGAGACCCAGACCGACCAGGTCGGCCAGGGCGGCGATGGCTTCCTTCGGCTGACCGGAGCGCTCCACCCGGTCCGCGTATGCCTCGAGCTCTCGCGCGGCGTCGGCGCGCAGCCCCTTGGCCGCGTAGAACCGGCCGAGGAGCAGTGCGGCGTTGTCGTTCTCGGGAGCGTAGCGGCGGATCTTCTTGCAGCAGGCGATCGCGTTGTCGTACATCCCCTCGCGGGCGTACGCCTCGGCCGACTGTCTATAGTGGTCCACGGCGGAGTGGATGTCGCCCTTGTCGAGATAGGCGTCGCCCAGGCCGTTCAGCGCGGATGCCGGCTGCGCGATGCCCTGGACATCCGCCTGCCGAAGCTCTTCCAGGTACCGCGCGATCGCGTCGTCGGGATTTTCGTGTCGCGACGCGGCGTGCTTTTCCTTCTTGAACCAGCTCAGTCGGTTCACTCCTTTGTCGGGGGGTGCGTCAAGATAGAAGCGCCGTATCGGTCCGGCTAGATCGGCGCTTCGCTTTCCACAGCGGCCGGCCGTCGCGCGCGACGAGCACCGCGCGAGGCACTCCGTAATGGTACGCCAGGTTCCGTACGTCCGGGGTGTCGAAGACCGCGACGTCGCCGGGCGATCCGGCGGCGAGGACGCCCAGTTCGGGGCGGCCGATAGCCAGCGCACCCCCCAGCGTCACCCCTCGGACCGCCTCGGCGATCGTCAGGCCGAGGTTGAGGCAGGCGAGCGGCACCATGAGAGGGAGGTTCTGGCTCATGGAGGAACCGGGGTTGAAGTCGGTGGCGACCGCCAGCGTCGCTCCAGCATCGGCGAGCGCCCGGCCGGGGGCGTGGCGACCGAGCTTGAGGAACAGGGAGGTCCCGGGAAGCAGCGTGGCGACGGTCGCGGAGGCCGCCAGCGACGTGATTCCCCGATCGTCTATCGCCACCAGGTGGTCCGCGCTGGCGGCTTTCAGGCGGGCCGCCAGCTCGGCCCCCCCCAGCGGCGTGAACTCCTCGGCATGGATCTTGAGCCCGAGCCCCAGCTCCCCCGCCCGCTCGAGGATCCGCTCGGCCTCCGCCAGCGTGAACGCGCCCTGCTCGCAGAACACGTCGCAGAACCGGGCCAGGTCCTCCTCCACCACCGCGGGCAGCATCTCGTCGATCACGAGCCGCACGTAGGACTCGCGATCGTCGGCGTACTCCTCGGGGATCGCGTGCGCTCCGAGGAACGTCGGGACGAGGCGCGGCAGGTCGTCTTCGTCGGATAGCCTGCGGATCGCACGCAGGGTCTTGAGCTCGTCCTCGACCGTGAGCCCGTAGCCCGACTTGACTTCGACCGTGGTCACACCGAAGCGCGCGAACTCGGCGATCCGGGGCCGCGAGATCTCGATCAGATCGTCCATGCTGCGGGAGCGGAGGTCGCGAACGCTGAACAGGATCCCGCCCCCGGCCGCGGCGATCTCCTGGTACGTCGCCCCCGCCAGCCGCCGCTCGAACTCGTGCGCGCGACCGGCGCCGAACACGGCGTGCGTGTGGGAGTCGACCAGGCCCGGCAACGCGACGCACCCGCTGCCGTCGAATGCGCGCGGGTCCTTGCCGTCGCCCAGAAGGAGCGCCGCTTCCGCGGGCAGGTCGGCCATCGGTCCCGTGGCGGCCACCTCGCCGTCCCGGATCCAGACGAAGGCGTCCTCGATGATCGTCAGCGGATCGGAGGTTCGCCCGCGCGGATCGACGAGCTGCGCGAGCCCGTGGACCAGGAGCTCGCCACCCAGCCCCGCGCGCGCGTCCGGGGCTCTCGTCATTCGCCGCCCATCGGGAGCCGCACGCCCTTTTCGCGCGCGGTCCGCTGCGCCTCCTCGTATCCCGCGTCCGCGTGACGGGCCACGCCCAGGCCGGGATCGTTGGTCAGGACGCGCTCGAGTCGCAGCGCCCCGTCGGCAGTGCCGTCCGCGACGGTGACCTGCCCGGCGTGGAGGCTCAGTCCGACGCCGACCCCGCCGCCGTGATGGAAGCTCACCCAGGAAGCGCCGGAGGCGGTGTTGAGCAGCGCGTTCAACACGGGCCAGTCGGCGATCGCGTCGGAGCCGTCGGCCATGTCCTCGGTCTCGCGGTAGGGGGACGCGACCGAGCCCGTGTCGAGATGATCGCGGCCGATCACGATCGGGGCCCGGAGCGTGCCGTCGGCCACCATCGCGTTCATCCGCTCTCCCAGCTTCCATCGGTCGCCGTACCCGAGCCAGCATATGCGGGCGGGCAGTCCCTGGAACGCGACCTTCTCCTCCGCTAGGCGGATCCACCGCTGAAGTGGTTCGTCTTCGGGGAAGAGCTCGCGGATGGCCCGGTCGATCGCCGCGATGTCGCCCGGCTCCCCGGAGAGGGCCGCCCATCGGAATGGCCCCTTCCCCTCGCAGAACAAAGGACGGATGTACGCCGGCACGAAGCCCGGGATCTCGAACGCGTCGTCGACGCCCGCATCCAGCGCCTGACCGCGAAGGTTGTTGCCGTAATCGAAGGCCACCGCTCCCTTGCGGCCGAGCTCGAGCATCGCGCGGCAGTGGACGGCCATGGAGTCCATCGCCCGGCGTACGTAGTCGTCGGGATCCCGCGCGCGCAGCTCGGCCGCCTCGGCGAGACTCAGACCGGCGGGCACATAGCCGTTCAGGGCGTCGTGCGCGCTCGTCTGATCGGTGAGGACGTCGGGCACCTGATCGCGGCGGACGATCTCCGGCAGGACCTCGGCGCAGTTCCCCGCGAGGCCCACCGAAACCGCCTCTCCGGCCGCGGTGGCCGCCGCCATCCGGCCGAGCGCGGCATCCAGATCCGGGGCGATCTCGTCGAGGTAGCGGCCCGCGACCCGGCGCTCGAGGCGCGCGCGGTCGACCTCGACGATGAGGCACGCCCCACCGTTCATGGTGGCGGCCAGCGGTTGGGCGCCGCCCATACCTCCGCAGCCGCCCGTGAGCACCCAGCGGCCGGAGAGCGAGCCGCCGAAGTGCCGCGCCGCCACCGCGGCGAAGGTCTCATAGGTTCCCTGGAGGATCCCCTGCGAGCCGATGTAGATCCACGACCCCGCCGTCATCTGGCCGTACATCGTCAGGCCGAGCGCCTCCAGCCGCCGGAACTCGTCTGCCGTGGCCCAGCGCGGGACGAGGTTCGCGTTGGCGATCAGGACCCTCGGGGCCATGGGGTGCGTGCGGAAGACGCCGATCGGCTTCCCCGATTGCACGCAGAGGGTTTCGTCGTTCTCGAGTTCCTCCAGCGCTCCGACGATGGCGTCGAAGCACTCCCAGCTCCGGGCGGCGCGGCCCGAGCCGCCGTACACGACCAGCCGATCGGGATCCTCGGCGACCTCCGGATCGAGGTTGTTCATCAGCATCCGGAGCGCGGCCTCCTGGTGCCAGCCGCGGCACCGGAGCATGCTCCCGCGCGGCGCGCGCACCGGTCGCGGCCCGACGGCGGTCATGGCATCGGTCATCGGATCCTCCTGACGAGTCGAAAGGCGGTCGGACGCCGGGAATGTGTCCCGCCCCGCTCCGGAGGGTCCAGATGGGGCCCCAACGGAAACGGGGGAGGCCCGAAGACCTCCCCCGCCCGATGCTACGAACGCGCCGCGCCGATCAGTCGGGCGGACTCTGGAGCGTGCCCTGCACGGTGCAGGTGAAGGTGAAGACGGTGGCGGTGAAGTCGAACACGCCGTTGGCGAACCCCGTGGCCGGGCTCCCGGCCCCGTTCGCGAACTGGAACGGCAGCGTGATCCCCCCGTTGGCCGTGATCGTCGTCGGGTCGGGAGGCTCGAGCCCCGTCTCGAGGACGATCGGGCCGGTATAGATCGCCAGGCCCCCGGGAGAGAGCGAGGCCGTCGGATCGGTCTGCACGTTCTCGATCAGCGCGCTGACGCCCAGCACCGCGGTGGCCGGGGTCGGCTGCTGCACCCCCATGTCGACGACGACCGACTGTCCCGGTGGCCCGATGAAGTCCTGACAGATCTGGCTCACGAAGGTCAGCGTGAACTTCGTGCTGTACGTCCCCGCCACCTGGGGGAAAGCGGTGACGATGAACTGGGCTCCTCCGCTCTTCTGGCCGTCCGAGACGGAGACCGCGATGACGTACTCCCCCGGGACGTCGGCCGTGAAGGTCGCCTGGGTCCCGTCGACACTGACCGTGGGAGTCGCGGCGCTGCCGTCGGGCGCGTCGAGCGTCCAGGTGAACTCCAGCGGGTCGCCGTCCGCATCCGTGAAGGCGGCGGTGGCGGTCACGCTCGTCCCCACCAGGAGCTGGGCGCTTCCGTCGATCGTCAGAGTCCCGACCGGCGCGTGATTGAACGGCCCCACCGTGAGCGTCGCGGTGTCCGTCGCGGTGAACTCTCCGTCGCTGACGGCGAGCTGGACCACGTACGTGCCTTCGAGGTCCGGCGTGAAGCTCGCCAGAGCCGCGCTCGCCGACGTGATCTGCGCGGTCGAGCCATCGGGCCTCGACACCACCGTCCACGTGAACGTGAGCGGGTCGCCGTCGGGATCGGAGGAGCCCGTGCCGTCCAGCGTCATGGTGATCGTCTCGGTCCCCTCCAGGTCGAACCCCGCGTTCGCGGTCGGCGCGCGGTTCGCGCCCGCGGCCGTGGCCGTCACCCTGACGTCGTCCGAGGCCTGGCCGCCCCTGCCGTCCGAGACCGTCACCTGAAGCACGTACTCGCCGGCCACGTCCGGCGTGATCGAGACCGAGGCCGTGTTCGTCGCGCTGAGCGCAGCCGTGCTCCCCGTCGGCCGCGACGTGATCGTCCAGGCGAACGTGAGCGGATCGCCGTTCGGGTCCTCGGCCGCGGCGGTGACCGTCGCGGGCGCGCCCACAGTGACGGCCTGGTCGGCGCCGGCGTCCACCGTGGGCGCGACGTTGGCCGCGCCGACAGTGACCCGCACGGTGTCGCGGTCCGCGAGCTCCGCGTCGGAGACGGTCAGCTCGAACTCGTACTCGCCCACGGCCGTGGGCGTGAACGTGGCCTGGGACGTCGCCGCACCCGCCAGCGAGACCGGGACGCTGCCGGGCGAGGAAACCGTCCGCCACTCGAACGTCAGCGGATCGCCGTCCGGATCCGACGAGCCCGCTCCCGAGAGCGTCACCTGCACTCCCACGCTGCCATTCTGGTCGGCGCCCGCGCTGGCTGCCGGGGCGCGGTTGGGCGGCGGCTCGTCTTCCTCGACGGCCGCCGAGATGACGGTGAAGTGGGACACGTGCCCCCGAACGGTGATGCCGCTCGACCCGATGTCGACGGTGATGCCGGTGAGCTCCTCGAAGCCGGTCGCGGTCGTCGCCAGGAGCGTGAGGTCGGCCGGATCGATGCCGGTCAGCTCCGAGTTCGGTACGAACACGAACACCTCGACCGGCAGCTGGAACTGCTGCCCCTCGGGCGCGAAACGGTAGGCCTGGCCGATCGCCCCGGCGTCCTCGAGCGTTCCGGGAGTGGCCACCGCGGTGATCGTGATCGTCACGTCGTCGTCCAGCGCGCCGGCGGGGACGGTCACGCCGGCCTCCGTCTGGAGCGAGACCGTGCCGCCGGCCGGACCCAGCGTGCCGGATCCGTCGCCGCCGTCCGGGCCGGCCGGGCCGCCGCCGTCGCTGCAGGCCACACTCAGTCCCAGGATTGCGATCCGCGATAGAGAGATCCAGCTCCTACGCATCAGGACTCCATCGGTTCAGGAAGATCGATCGCCGCCGTCTGGGGGATGGGATGGAACGACGGGTGCGGACAACGATTGCGGCCGCCCCAAAGATGGCCCCGTGCCCCCCGACCGTCAACGGGACGACCGGGCGCCACGTCAGCGCTGGCCGACGATAGTCCCCACCACATGACAGGTGAACGCCGTGAAGTCGAAGTCGATGTCCATCGTGGTTCCCGAGAACGTCCCGTCGAAGGTCCCCTGAGCGTTGAACTCGTCGCCATCGTTCCCGGGGGTGGGGTCGATGACCACTATCCCGGGGCCGAAATGGAAATCCCCGTCGGATGAGAGGGTCCCGACAGGGTTGCTGCCGAACTCGTCTCGCAGATCGCTGATGTGAAGTGTCACGCTGGATCCTGACTGGGTGACCCGCAGCGTCCCGGTGGTCGACGAGCCGGGCGTGACGAGGTCCAGACAGTCGGTCGCCTGGACCGCGGTGAACGTGGCGTTGTAGTTCCCGGCCACGGCCGGCGGGTTGCCGTTGCCCGTCGGGCCACCTCCATCACCCCCGCAAGCGGACAGGGACAGGACCAGGGCGCCCACCACGACACCGCCCCTCATCGCTACAATCCAGTCGCTCATGCGCGCGTTCCTCCTGAAGGATATCGGTTCGCCATCGCGATCGGCAGCCGAGTACACCTGCGCGGACACTCCGGTCCGGCCGTCACCGAAGCTCGACCGAATGCTCTCTGCGGGCCGCCACCGTCCCTACCCGCGCGGCGGCGTCCCAGCCGGCGTTTCGCAGCGCGTGTAACAGGCCGGCCTCTTCGCTCGCGGGAACCGCGAGGAGCAGACCCCCGCTCGTCTGTGGGTCGAACGCGGCCAGCCGACGACCCTCCGAAACGGCTTCGGCGATCGCGGTCCGGGGATCGAAATAGCTCCGGTTGTTCCGCCCGCCGCCCGGCACCTGACCCGCCAGCGCGAGCTCCTCCACGCGGCCGAAGAGGGGCAGCGCGTCGGTTTCGATCACCAGCGTCACGCCGCTCGCGTCCGCCAGCTGGACGGCGTGTCCGACGAGTCCGAAGCCGGTCACGTCCGTGGCCGC
>JAICQP010000206.1 GCA_025937815.1 Gemmatimonadota bacterium | reverse complement strand
TCACGACCGCATAGCCGCGCTCGAGGATCGCAAGCGGGCTGGCCCCCTGAAGCCGCTCGACCGCATGCGCGTACCTGGTCCGGACGCGCTCGGTCCGGCGCGCGATCTCGCGCGGGAGCGCGCGCGCGACCTCGATCCGGCGGGCGGCCTCCCCGCGCCGGTTCCGAGGCCCGTCCGGGAGCGCCTCGCGCGCCCCGGCGAGCCGGAGCCGTGCGTCGTCCACACGCGCCCTGAGCGAGGGGGCCAGCGCGTCGGCGCCCTCCCCCCAGCGCTGCCGCGATTCCCGGTGCCGATCCCGCACGCGCCGGAACCCGTAGCGCTTGATGGGCGCCAGCGCCTCCTCGAGCCGCCTCAGCCGCTGGCGCTCGATCGCGCGCGACAGCCGGCGGAAGCAGCCGACGACCATGGTCGATATCGCGCGCGTCTCCGGCACCACGCGCTCAGCGGCGGCCGACGGTGTCGGGGCGCGCAGGTCGGCGGCGAAGTCGGCGAGAGTCGTGTCGGTCTCGTGGCCGACCGCGCTGACGACCGGGATCGGGCTCTCCACGATCGCCCTGACGACGATCTCCTCGTTGAACGCCCACAGGTCCTCCAGCGAGCCGCCGCCCCGCCCGACGATCAGCACGTCGGCCACCCGGTTCCGCGCGAACCAGCGGAGCGCGCGCGCGATCGCCGGCGCGGCCTCGCGGCCCTGCACGGGCACGGCCTTGAGCAGGACGCGCGTCGACGGCGAGCGGCGCGCGATCACGATGCAGATGTCGCGCAGGGCCGCGCCCTCCGCCGAGGTGATCACCGCCACCGCGCGCGGCCAGTACGGGAGCGGCCGCTTCCGCTCCTCGGAGAACAGACCCTCGGCGGCGAGCTTCTTCTTGAGCTCCTCGAAGCGGAGCCAGAGCGCGCCCCGCCCCTGCGGCAGCACGTCCGAGACGACGATCTGGAAGCGGCCTCGCACACGGTAGATCAACGGGCGCCCGATGACGACCACCCGCTGCCCGTCCGCGAGACGGAACCGCAGGCGCTGGTTGTCGCTCTTGAACATCGCGCACTCGACCTGGCTGGCCGGGTCCTTGAGCGTCCAGTACATGTGGCCGGAGCGCTGCGCCCAGTTGAACGACGAGACCTCCCCCTCCACCGCCACCGTTCCGAACTCGGCCTCGAGCGCGCCCGATGCGCGCATGACGAGCTCGCTCACCGTCATGACGCTGGCCGGCGCCGGCTCGGTGGATTCGAACTCCGGGCTCGGTCGCCAGCCGCTCATCGCCGGGCCTCCGCGGCGCCCATGACGCCCGGCGCCCTCCGCGCCGCCGCCAGCGTGTTCTCGAGCAGCATCGCGATCGTCATCGGCCCGACACCTCCGGGGACGGGCGTCAGCCAGCCCGCCACGTTCGACACCTGGTCGAAGTCCACGTCACCGACCAGGCGAGGCTTTCCGTCCCCGTCGGTCACGCGGTTGATCCCGACGTCGATGACGGTCGCGCCGGGCTTCACCATCGCGGCCGTCACGAAGCCCGGCTTCCCCACCGCCGCGACGAGGACGTCCGCCCGGCGCGTGTGGGAGGCGAGGTCGCGGGTCCCGCTGTGGCAGATCGTGACCGTCGCGCTCCGGTGGAGGAGGAGAAGCGCCGTCGGGAGGCCGACGATCGCGCTCCGCCCGAGGACGACCGCTTCCGCTCCCCGGAGCTCCACCCCGGTCTCGTCGAGGAGACGCAGGATCCCGGCCGGCGTCGCCGGGACGAACGTCTCGTCCAGTTCGCCCAGAGCGACGCGCCCGACATTCAGCGGATGGAAGCCGTCCACGTCCTTGTCGGGATCGACCGCGCGCACGACTGCGCGCTCGTCGATCTGCGTCGGGAGCGGGAGCTGGACGAGGATCCCGTGGATCCCCGGGTCCGCGTTCAGCTCCGTCACCCGCGACAGGAGCTCCTCCTGGCTCGTCTCGGCGGGAAGCCGGATGACCCGCGAGGCGAGCCCGGCCTCTTCGCACGCCTTCCTCTTCATCTTGACGTAGGTCGCCGACGCGGGGTCGTCGCCCACGAGCACGGCCGCGAGGCCGGGTCGGATGCCGCTCGATCGCTCGAGCGCCGCGGCCTCCGCGGCGACGCCCGCGCGGATGCGCGCCGCGATCTCCCGCCCGTCGATCGGCCGCGCGGTCACGTTCCCGCCCGCCGCTCTTCCAGCGGGAGCTCGACCTGTCCCAGGCGCGGCTCGAAGCACTGGCGGCAGCGCGCCTCGTACGCGCTCGCGCCCCCGACCACGATCCGCTCCTCGCTCGGCACGAGGCGCTGGGTCCGGCTCGCGGGGTTGCCGCAGCGCATGCAGATGGCGAGCGACTTCGTGATCTCCTCCGCCTGGGCCAGGAGCCGCGTGACGTGGTCGAACGGCTGGCCGAGATAGTCGAGGTCGAGACCGGCCACGATCACCCGCTTTCCCATGTTCGCCAGGCTCTCCACGACCGACGAGATCTCGTCGTCGTAGAAGTGCGCCTCGTCGATCCCCACGACTTGCGTCCGCGGATCCATCAGCTCGAGGATCTCGCGCGCCGCGTGCACGTTCCGGGCGGGAATCCGCTGCTCCGAGTGGCTGACGATTTCCTCCCTCGAGTAGCGATCGTCGATCACGGGCTTGAAGACCTGGACGCGCTGGCGCGCGATCTGCGCGCGCCGGAGCCGACGGATGAGCTCCTCGGACTTGCCGCTGAACATCGGCCCGCAGATGACCTCGACCCATCCCATCGGGCCGCGCAAGAAGGGCGTCATCGCGGTCCGTACTCCTGCCTGAGGAACGCGCAGAGGTCGTCCAGCGAGTCGAAGATCGCCGACGCGCACCCCTGCACCCAGGACGAGCCGTCTGACCGATCGATGGCGTGCACCAGGTAGACCGGTTTTCCCCAAACCCGGGCGAGCGTCACCTCCGCGGGCGTCCCGCCCGAGCCGTTCGCGTGCTCGTCCCAGTAGCACACCACGTAATCGGAATCCTCCAGGGCCGCGAGGTCATGGTCGATGATACGGGTCATGAGCGAGCGGAACTCCTCGTTGCCGCAGGCCTTCCACTCACGGAATCGTGAGCGCTCCTCCTCGCTCGCGACGAGAAACTCCTCCTCGCAAGGATTGAAGCAGCCATGGCCGAGCTCGGCGAGTACCGGCAGAATCCTCTCGCGCCATGCGCGCCCGCGGTCCGGCGCGCGCTCCATCGCCCCGGCCAGGTAGGCCCGCGGCCTGACGGCCCGCTCGGATCCCCTGCCGTCAACCGACCGGCTCATCGATCCTCTCGATCTCGCGGGCCCGCCCGGTGACCGCGTCGATGTCCAGCGAGATCGCCTGAAACCGGATGTCGGTCTCCGCGACGGTGAACCGGTTTGGCGTCTGCTTGAGGAAACGCTCGACCGCGGCTCCGGCCTCGACCCCGATGACGCCCCCGTGCGGCCCCGTCATCCCCGCATCGGTCACATA
>JAICQP010000222.1 GCA_025937815.1 Gemmatimonadota bacterium | reverse complement strand
GCCGTTCGAGACGTCGATCAGACCCGACGGGACGGTCACCGCGAAGCGCTGGCTGTCCGGCTCGTCGGCCTGCGTGTCCTTGTTCGGCCAGAAGACGCTCGCCCCCAATCCCTGGTCGGTCGTGACGATCCAGGGGCGACCTAGGCTGTCCGCCGTCCACGTGAAGCCGCCGTCCCACGGCGGTCGGGGAGCGTTCTTGGGCTTCCCCCCGTACCAGACTGTGATCGTCTCGAGCTCGCCCGGCGCCGGCGCGGCGTCTCCCCCCGCGGGATCCGCGACCGTCGCGAAGTAGGCGTTCCCCTCGCGGCGCACGTCCAGCCGCCGGCCGTCCTGGACGATGCTGTCGACCTCTAGCGGCTCCATGAGGTCGATCTGGATCTCGGGTGGGTCGGGGGTCTCGAGAACCTTGTAGGTGATCCCGTTGTGCCCCGAGATCGCGGAGTCGGGCGGGTCGATGGCGAGATGGAGGTCGTAGAACGTGACGTCCCACCACGCGCGGCCCGGCGTGGTCCAGTCGCCGCGCAGCGTGTCGGCACGGGTGTAGGCCGGGGGCGATTCCTGGGCGGCGGCGGATCCGGCGGCCAGGAGGACCGCGGCTAGGACGAGAATTCTGTGCGGCATGAGGATCGAGTATCGCGTGGAGCCGGACTCCTCGCCAGCGGACGCCGCGGATTGCCTTGCTCGGCCATAGAGCCTCTCCGCATCTTGGCCCATGACCCCTCACCCAGGCACTTCCTGACCATGTCCGCTGCCGCGCCCAGCCGCCTCGCCGCCCTATGGTTCGCCGACATCGTCGGCTACTCCCGGCTGGCTTCTCGCGACGAGGCTTCCGCGCTGAGACTGGTCGAGCTGCTTCGATCGATCGTGGACGAAATCCTCGCGGAACACGGCGGGCGGCTCGTCAAGGGGACCGGCGACGGCGCGCTGGCCGAGTTCGCGAGCGCGGATGCCGCTGTGCGCTCGGCACTCGCCCTGGAGCGGCATTTCGCGGAGCGGGCGGACACGATCGTCCCCGGCACCCGACTGCGCCTCGGCGTCCATGTGGGAGAGGTCGTTCCCGGCGGAGATGGCGATCTCTTCGGCGACGGCGTCAACACCGCGGCCCGGCTCCAGCAGAGCGCGGAGCCGGGCGAGGTCCTCGTCAGCGAGGACGTGTGGCGGCCCCTCCGCCAGCGCTCCCAGCTCCGGTTCACCCCGCTGGGCGAGCGGCGCCTCAAGGGGCTCGCGGCGTCGATCCGGGTGTTCCGCATCGACGCGGGCGAGACCGCGGCCGGCGTAGCGGCCGCCAAGGCCCGGGCGCGGCGCTCGATCCCCCGCCGCGGGGTTCTCTACGCCGCGGGTGCCGCGCTCCTCGCGGTCCTCCTCGTCGTGCTCCTCGCACGCGACCGGAGCGCCGACGGGGGGGCCGAGGAGCCTCGGCCCCCGGAATCGGGGGCAGCGCCCGACCCAGCGGTGGCGACGGCCTCGCTCGCCGTCCTCCCGTTCGACGACCTCGGCACGGATCCCGAGGGCGAGTACTTCGCCGACGGGCTGACCGAGGAGCTGATCGCTTCCCTCGGCCGCCTCGAGGAGCTGCGCGTGGCGGGCCGCTCGTCGTCGTTCGCGTTCAAGGGACGGGACGTCGACGTGCGCGAGGTTGGCGAGGAGCTCGGGGTGGGCGCGGTCCTCGAGGGTGGCGTTCGGAATACCCGTGAGCGGGTCCGCGTGACGGTCCAGCTCATCGACGCGCGGACCGGCTTCCAGCTCTGGTCGGAGACGTACGATCGCGAGTCGAAGGACATCTTCGCGGTCCAGGAAGAGATCGCGCGCGACGTCGGGGAGGCGCTGGATCTGCGGCTCCCGCGCGCGATGGGGAGCTTCCGGATCGGCGCCCGGGCTCCCGATCGCGATGCGTACGACCTGTACCTCCGGGGGCGGCACGCCTGGAGGAGCCGGACCCGGGAGGGGCTCGAGCTCGCGCTGGAGTCTTTCCAGGCCGCGATCGCGCGGGACCCCGAGTTCGCCGAGGCGCACGCCGGCCTGGCGGATGCCTACCTGGCCCTGGTGGCGTACGGATACCGCTCCCGCGCTACGCTGTCCCGGTCGCGGGAGGCGGCGGATCGGGCGCTCGCCCTCGAGCCCGATCTGGTCGAGGCCCTCGCATCCCGCGGATACCTCCGATCGCACAATCACGAGCTCGCGGCGTCGCTCGCGGATTTCCGCCGGGCGATTGAGCTCAATCCGAGCTACCCGCTTGCCCATCACTGGTACTCGCTGGCGCTCAGCGCCCTCGGTCGTTTCGAGGAGGCGATCCCGGAGCACCGCCGCGCGCTGGAGCTGGATCCTCTCTCGCCGACTCCGCACTCGGCCTATGCTCTGACGCTTCTGAGCACGCACAGACTCGAAGAAGCGGAAGAGATGGCCGCGCGGGCCAACGAGCTCGCCCCCGAGCTGTACTTCCCGCTATCGGTGTTGGGCCTCATCCACGAAGCGCGGGGCCGAAGAGCCGAGGCGCTCGAGGCGGCAGAGCGGGCCGCCACCCTTGCCCCGGAGATCCCGGGCGCTCGGGCCCAGCTCGCGCGCATGCACGCACGCGTGGGCGATCGGCGCAAGGCTCTCGACATCCTCGCGGGGCTCGAGGCAGACCCGGATCCGTGCGCCGCCTGCATCGCCGAGGTCCATGTCGCGCTCGGGCAGTACGAAGAAGCGTTCCCCTGGCTGGACGTGCGGATCTGGTTCGACGACTCGCACGGCGGCGGGTTCGTGCCGAGGATCGACCCGCTGTACGACCCGATCCGCGAGGATCCCCGGTTCCGCCGCTTCCTCGAGGACGCGGGGCTGGAGTAAGCCGCGTCCCTTCGACTATCGGGAGAGACCCGGCGGACTCGACCAGCGCAGCTCGAACTCCCGCAGCGCCGCGTCGAACTCCGCGAGGAGCCGCTCCTTCTCGGGCTGCTCGACGAAGGCGTGCTCGAGCGAGTT
>JAICQP010000236.1 GCA_025937815.1 Gemmatimonadota bacterium | reverse complement strand
GAGATCCTGGTGAGCCTCTGGGACGTGAGCGATCGCGGGACCGCCGAGCTCATGGACGCCTTCTACGCCGCGCGGGCCGCCGGCCGCTCGGACCCGGCCGCCCTCCGAGAGGCCCAGCTCGCGATCCGCGCGCGCTACCCCCACCCGTTCTTCTGGGCCGGCTTCTCGCTGATCGGCCACACGCCGTGAGCGCGCCGGCCACGCCCGACAGGCGATGGGCCGAGGACCTCGCACTCACCCGCGCCTGCGCCGCCGGCGACGAGGCCGCCTGGCGGGAGCTCGAGCGGCACCACTTCCCGTATGTCCGCGCCTTCGCGCAGCGCTTCGGCCTTCCCGAACACGTGGCCGAGGAAGTCGCGATGCAGGTGATCGGCGATCTCTGGCGACGGGAGACGGTCGCACGGTACGAGGGCCGGAGCGCGCTCCGCACCTGGCTCGGGGCGCTGGTGACGAACGCGGCCCTGACAGCCAGAGTGCGCATGCGCGCGCGCGAGGAGCGCGAGCAGCGCGCCGCCCGCCCTGCTTCCAGCGAGCACGGCATGGAGGATGCCGAGTACGAGGCGGCGCTCGGCGAGTCGACGATCGCTGCTCTGGACAAGCTCGACTTCCGTTCGCGACTCCTCGTGCTCCTCCATTACGAGCAGGGACTGACGCTCGAGGAGATCGGCCGGATGGAGGGCTCGTCGAAGGCGACGATGAGCCGGCGGCTCCACGCGATCCGCGCCGGCCTTCGCGCGGATATCGAGCACCGGCTCGCCGCGCGGGGCGTCTCGTGGGATGAGATCCGGCCCGACGTCGACCTGGCGCGCCTCGACCTCAGCCTGGAGGCGCTCCTCGGGCGCACCCGCGCCGCGGAACCGCCGGCGGGGGCCGGCGTCTAATGGACAGAATGGAGCACCTCGACCCCCTCGCGCTCGCGGCCTTCCAGGACGGGGGCCTTACGTCCGGCGAGCGCGCCAGCGCGGAGACCCATCTGGCGGTGTGCGCCGCATGCCGCGACCGGCTTGGCGCCCAGATTCGAGCCGCCGCCGGACGGGAAGCCGAAGGCGACGAAGGACGGCGGGCGGGCGGCGGATTCGCCGGGGCGATCCGGCCCGATCGGGAGATGCGCCGCGAGCTTCTCGTCGCCGCCGCGTTCGGCGCCGTCCTCGTCGGCGCGGGGCTCTGGTGGGCGGCGGATCGCGCCGCTCCGGAGCGAGGAGCGTCCGTTCAGGAGCGGGCCGCTATCCCCCGCGAAACGGACTCGGCTCCCGCGCCCGCCGCACCGTCGGCCGCGGACCGCGAGCTGGCCGCCGGCGAGCGCGATCGCCGCGCCGCCGACCGCGCTGCGGAGCCGTCCCCCGCGGAAGACGTCGAGTCCGAGCTCCTCGCGCTGCGGGGCGGGGCCCGGCGGGTGGACGGCAAGACCTTCCGGCTCGAAGGCGATCAATGGGTCGATGACGCCTGGACCGCGCCCCCTGGACGGCCGCCGCTCTCGCTCGTCCGCGGCACGGACGCCTGGCGCGCCGCGCTCGCCGAGCGCCCGGCCCTCGCCCGCTACGCCGAGGTCGGCCCACGCGTTCTCGTCGTCCTCGACTCCCTCGCCTTCCGGATCCTCCCCGCGCCCTGAAACCGCGCCGCCGCGGCGGCGTCCAACAGGGTGAAGGAGCGAGGCGGGCCGGCCACCTGGGCGGTCGGCCCCGAGTTTTTCCACCGCAACCCGGGAGGATGCATCGTGAGATCGATCGTTACGAGTGAGAGGATCCGGACCGCCGCGCTCCTCGCCGCCTTCGCCGTCGCCGCTTGCGGTGGTGGGGAGCCGGCCGAGGAGGGGGCGGACGAATCCGGGATCGGGGAGTCCGGGGAGAACCGCTCCGTGGAAGGAGCTTCCGCAGCCAGTGACCCGGTGGCCGCCGGCGCCACGGCGCCCGGCGTCCCGACCGGCGATCCCGGCGCACCCGCGGGCGGGGCGGCCGCCCCGGCGCCCACGGCCGTGCTCCAGGTCCAGGAGGTGAACGCGCCCGGGCTTCAGGCCGAGCTGACGGAAGTCACGCGCAAGGACGGTGTGCTCACGGTGAAGATCCGGTTCCGTAACACAGGATCCGACGTTATTCATCACTCCTTCGAGACGCATCACGGTCGCTACGAGCTCTTCTACGTGACGGCCGGCTCTCAGAAGTACTTCGTCCTCAAGGACAGCGAAGGCGAGCCGCTCGCCCCCAAGTACCTGACCGTGGACCTCGATCCCGGGGCGACCTCGACCTGGTGGGCGAAGTTCCCCGCCCCGCCGGCGTCCGAGACGTCGATCGACCTGGTGATCCCGGACGCCCCGCCGTTCGAGGACGTTCCGATCACGGATCGCTAGACCGATGGGCGAGCGTATCGGCCCTACACCGTTCATCGCTGTCGCCGGCGTCGCTGCAGTTCTGGCCGCGCTGGCCTTCCCCCGTTCCGCGGTGGCACAGGCCAAGTACGCCTCCGCCGATCTCCCGGCGGTCCACGCCGCCGCGGTACGAGCGCTTCCCGGCAAGCGCCTCGCGATCCGCGGCGAGTCGGTGGCGATCGTCGGGGTCGCGCGCGGAGTGGAGGCCACGCTCGAGGCCCTCGACGCGAAGGTGACCGACCGAGAGATCCGGATCGACCTGTCGGCCGACGTCCTCTTCGACTTCGACAAGGCCGACCTCAAGCCGGCCGCCGACGG
>JAICQP010000034.1 GCA_025937815.1 Gemmatimonadota bacterium | reverse complement strand
GCCCTCGTCGACCTTTGGCGGATTTGGAGATCCACGAAACTCCCGGCGACCACTGGGTCCGGGTCGGCGAGCTCCGCCGGGGTCTGATCGAAAAGGGGCACGCGATCTCGACGCCTGACGCCCACGTAGCGCAGTGCGCGCTCGATCGCGATGCCCCGCTCCTCACGGCGGATCGCGCCTTCGTCCGGATCGCGCGGCAAATCCCGCTTCGCCTCGTCGATGACACATGACGTAACGGCCCGGATCGGGGAACCCGACCCGGGCCGTCCGTTGTTCCAACCTGGAGCTGCGGCTTACGCCTGGACCAGCGCGTCCACCGCTTCCGCCAGCTTGTGAACCTTGGCGGAATCGCCGGCCCCGTCGGCCGCGCCGTGCAACTCAGCCGCGAGCGACGACAGCGCCTCGCTCCGAGCCTGCCCCGAGCTCCCCTCCGCCGAGTCGAGCGCCTGACGCGCGGCCGCGATGCGGTCCGCTCCCAGGCCGTTCGAGCGCTCGAGCTGGTCCAGGTACGCCCGCGCCAGCGCGAAACTCGGCGGCCAGGCGAACTGCTGCTGGCCCTGGACGTTCTTGTAGTCGAAACGCACGGTGCGGGCCGCGTCGATCTCGTTCTGCGAGATGAACTCGCTCGGCGTCAGCTCGAGGATGTCGAGACCCCGCGCGATCTCGGAGTTCACGATGGTTCCGTTGTACCAGTACACCGACCACGAGCCGCCGCTCTCCATCTCCTCAGCGTTCACCGGTCCGCGATCGAAGAATGCGATCTCGTGCGGGTTCTTCGGGTCGGTCCAATCGAACACCGAGATTCCGCCCTGGTACCAGCCCTGCACCATGACGTCGCGCCCGGGAATCGGGATCAAAGATCCGTTGTGCGCGACGCAGTTCTCCACCGCCGTCTGCGGCGCCGGAAGCTTGTAGTAGCTCTGGAACTCCAGGTCGTGCCCGTCGATGGTGAAGATCGCGTCCGCCCCCCACTCCATGGGGTCCGTGGCGCGGCACTTCGCTCCGCCGCCACCGCCCCACTCGTCGGAGAAGAGGATCTTGGTGCCGTCGTTGTTGAACGTGGCCGAGTGCCAGTACGAGAAGTTCGTGTCCGCCACCGCCGCCACCCGACGCGGGTTCACCGGGTCGCTGATGTCGAGCAGCAGCCCGTAGCCGCCGCACGCGCCGCCCGCCAGGCCGATGGCCGGGTAGAGCGTGATGTCGTGGCACTGGGTGGGTCCGGTAGGCGGCCCATCGTCACCGATGAGCTCGTCGATCCGGGCTTGCAGGCCGTCCCGCAGCGCGGCGCTGTCCGCCGCGGTCGGGGCGCCGGTCCCCCCACGCTCCTGGACTACCTGCATGAGCAGGTACTCGAGGAAACCACCGGTGATCGCCTGCTCCTCGCCCTGGATCGTCACTACGTATCCGCCGGACGCCTTCGCTTCCGCCACCTCCGCCAGGCGCTCTTCACGATCGCCCGAGGACTCGCCGTGGCTTTCCACCGGGGCCAGCTCGTTGAAGATCCGCGGCGAGGAGACGATCGCCGCCTGCTCCGGGTGCGCGAGCGGGACCTTGATGACTTCGATCCGGAACAGAGCCGAGTTGGGGTCATCCTCGGGCATGGCGGCCGAGCATCCGGGCAGCTCGCTGGGTGAGCGGACGTTGGACGAGCCCGAGATGTACACGTAGACGTTCTCGGAATCGTCGGGATCGACGAGAAGCGAGTGCGTATGGGAGCCGCGGCACGTCTGCACGTTTCCGACGTTCACCGGATTGTTCAGATCGCTGATGTCGAAGATCCGCAGCCCGCGCAGGCGATCCGCGCTGACCGTGTCCTGGACGCCCTGGCCGCCGCAGTCGATGCGCCCGCTGAGACCCTCGCCGGAGACGAACAGCAGGTTGCCGTACACGGACACGTCACTCTGCGAGGCCGGACAGAAATAGCCCTGGGCCAGCGTGGGCGCCGACGGGTTGGAGATGTCCCAGATCTGGAAGCCGTTGTAATTGCCCTGGATCGCGTAGTGATCCATGAACGCGAGATCGGAGTTCGTAGCTTCTTCGAACTGTTCCGCCTTGGGCGTATTCGAGAGGAGCCTCAGGTTCCAGAGCGCTTGCTCGGCGTCGGCGCCTCCCGCGGCAAGACCGATGCGGGGGTCGATTGTGTCGGGATCGATCGTCGCGTAAACCGATTCGTTTGCTGAGGCGGGCGCGAAAGCGGCCGCGGGAATCGCACCCAGAACCAGTGCGACCAGCGCTACCGCGAGCGCGATCGGTCGGATCATCGGGGGAATCATAGGCATGTGCACTTCCGTTGCGTGGGTGAAGGAGCTACTTGCGAACGAACGCCGTAAAAAGGAACAAACACGACATTCACGAACCCGCGGGTCCGAACACCAAATCGCGAAGCATCGATTGCATGCGATCGATCTCGCTCGTCTGATCGGCGCCGATGTCGGAGGCGATCTTGAATACCAGGTCGTTCTGCGCCGCGCCGAAGGTGTCGAAGAGCTGGTCCACCATCGTGATCGCCCCCCGGTGGTGCTGGATCATGAACGTCAGGAACAGCCGGTCGAACTCGGGTCCGCGCGCGGCGTCCAGCTGCGCCATCTGGTCCGCGGTCAGCATGCCCGGCATGAGCTCCTGCTCCCCGTGACCTCCGTGCATCGCATGTGCCCCGACGGCAGTCGTGTCGGGCTCCGGCACAGCCTGACCGTTGTCCCGCAGCCAGTTCTGCATGATCGCGATCTCGTCGTTCTGGCCCACGATGATCCGCCCCCCGAGGACCTGAAGCGGCCCGTTGGACGTATGCGTGGGGATCATCCCGGCCATCACCAGCGCCTGAGCGTGATGGTGGATCATGCCCTCCATGAACTCTACGTCGGCGGCCGTGAAGGAGTTTCGGATGCTGTCGGCGACCGCAGCAGGATCGCGCGCATTGGATGGCGCGACCGTCGGGCTCGGCGGCGGACTCACGGCCGGCGGCGGGTTGCCGGCGCACGCCGCGGCCAGGGCCGCCACGGCCCAGAGCCCGGTTGCCATGCCACGAGTGAGCGGCGCTGCTTCTGACCAGGAGGGGCGAGACATACCGGTCGAAAAGTGTAACGGTCCCCGGACGCGGGGGCACGAAAATTTCCTAGGGACAGGATGGTCCGCGAAGAACTGTCGCCTCTCCCGGAGCAATGACGATGCGCCGGGGATCCGTCGGATCCGCGAAGTGGTGGTCGGCCGTCGGGGCACCGCCTTCGTACCAGGCCGCGATGTCGGCCGCCACCGCCTCCGCGGCACCCCAATGGAAGTTGTGCCCGAGGTCCGTCACCGGAGCGGCCGAAGGGGGGAGCGGCTCGCGCCCATAGCTCTTCCACACGTACGTCAGGCGGCAGGCCCGTGCTGCCTCGTCGAGCGCGGAGCGCAGTACGATCTGATCATTCTCTGCGGTCACCCCGTCCTGGGTGGCCCACAGGATGAGGGTGGGGACGGAGAGCGCTGAAAGATCCCCCACGTTGTCGAACTCGAGCAAGGCCCGCGCCCCGCCGAGCCAGGTGCCGAGCGGAACCCGCGCCGTTCTCGCGGCCAGCTCCTCGAGGTATCGCGGGTCTGCGGAGACCTCCGTCACCCAGTTCGCCACCAACCACGTCTCGACCTCGGCGTCGGCATCCACCGGGGTCAGCCCGTACACGGCATCCGGCCAGTCGTGGCCTTTGGACTCCAGCGCGGGCCTCCAGGTTCCTTCGATCACCTGTCCCAGGACGAAGTCCCGGACCACCGGATTTCCCTTGATCCGCGCCGCGGTGCCGATCAAAACGAGACTCTCGAGTCTGTCGGGGGCCTCCAGCGCAACCCGCTGGGCCACCATGCTCCCCCAGGAGTGCCCGACCAAATGCGCGCTCTCGAGAGCGAGAGCGTCCATGAACGCGAGGACGTCCTGGGCCATGAGCCCTACCGTGAAGCAGCGCTCCGGCGCCGGAGCGCACTCCTCCGCGGGTGGCAAGGAGGAGCCTCCGTGGCCACGCAGGTCGACGGCCAGCGCGCGGATATTCGGCCGGCGCGCCAGCAACGACTCGATCGTGGGGCGAAAGGAAAGGTGGGTGTCCGTGTACCCGTGCACGAACAGGACGACCTCGCCATCCGGGTCTCCCCGCTCGACGTAGCGCATCTCGATCCCGGTCGGGAGAGTGACGGTCCCCTCTAGCGGATCCGCGGGCTGCGCAGCGCGGGAGACGGCCGGAACGGCCAGGAGGACGGCCAGCCACAGGCGTACGGACTTCACAGATCGACCAGAACCTTGAAGCCCCCGTAGCACATGCGCCTCACGTCGAAAGGCATGGTCTTCTCGTCCATCCCGGCCATCCTCGGATCCTTCATGACCTTCGCGTTGACTCGATCGCGATGCACCTTCGACTTGTAGACGATCCACGAGAACATGACGGTCTCGCCGCGCTTGAGATCAGCCCCGTCCTTGAACGACCTTCCCATCTCGACCTCGAGGTCGTCACCCACACATTCGCGGAACTCGAGCGCCCCGTGCTCCATCCAGACCTTGCCCGCCTTCTGCGCCACACGCCGGTACTCCGCGACCTTGCTCCGCGGGACCGGAACCAGGAATCCGTCGACGTATGCCATGCCAGGCCTCCTCTGCGGTCGGTATGCAAGCGTATCTTCGGCGTCACGATACGTTCGGATCCGAAACGAGGCATCATTGTACGGGTCTCCGCGCGAGCTCCCGGATCACTCCGCGGTCGACGATCTCCCCGCCCTTTACGACCGCGCGGATCCGGCCTGTGTTGCGGATGTCCGCCAGGGGATCCGCGTCGAGGATCACGAGGTCCGCCCACTTTCCCACCTCGATCGTGCCCAGTTCATCCTCGGCGCCGAGGATCTCGGCGGAGGACCGGGTCGCGGCGTGAATCGCCTCGAGCGGCGTCAACCCCGCTCGCACGAGTTCCTCGAGCTCCAGGTGGGCGCCCCACGGCACCTGCCAGACGTCGGTTCCCAGTCCGACGCGAATCCCCCCGCGATGGAAGCGCCCCGCCATCTCCCGCGAGGCTGTGGCGCTGTGCTCCCACCACGCTCGGGCCTCGGCGGGGAGCCCCAGCATCCAGTCGAGACCTCCAATGGGCTCCCATGAATCCAGGCCCCCGTCGGGAGCGATGCCCCCGTCTCGAGCGACCCGGGCGGTCATGTCCCAGTAGATCACGGTCGGGATCACTGGAATCCCCGACGCGCGATAGAGCTGCAGGATGTCGTCGTACGCGACCGGGTCTCCGCGCCCGGTGCACGCACCCACGTGCTCCTGGGCGTTCATGCCGGCCGCGACGAGCGGGAGCTGATGCGCGCAGTGACCGGTGGCGCGCAGACCCCGACGATGGGCGGCCTCGACGATGCGCGCGTTGATGTCCCAGCGGCGGAATGTGCGGGTCTTGACGTGATGGGCGCCCAGGGCGACGGCCAGGTCCACGCTCCGCTCGACGTGTTCTGGGTCCGCCTCGGGCTCGACCCCACGCCACTCCTCACCGTCGTAGGGCCAGTCCGTGAAGAACTGGAACCCGCCGTAGCTGACGCGTGGCCCGGGGATGACGCCGGCCGCGATCGCCTCGCCGGTAGCCACCAGCGTGGCGATCCGCGAGCCCTGGTCGCGGATCGTCGTCACCCCGTAGTAGAGACGCCCGGGTAGCTGGGCAGGCTCGTAGGTGTGCATGTGAAGGTCCATGAGTCCAGGGATCGCGATGCGCCCATCCGCGTCGAGGATTCGCGTGTCCGGCTCGAGGTGCTCGGGCGCCGCCCACGCGCCGCCGGTCGGCTCGATGCGGGCGATCCTGCCGTCCCGCGCGAGCAGGTCCTGCGGGGCCGACAGCGGGGCGCCGGTCCCGTCGACGAGCTGCACGTTGCGGATGAGGAGCGGGGCGGGATTGGGCGGTGCGTAGTGTAGCGGCCAGCCCAGGGCGCGCTCGTCTCCCGCGGGCGAGCGAAGCCGCCAGCCGTCTCCCGACAGGTAGAGAATCGTCCCGTCGCGGGCGAGCGACGGGTATATCGCGGGGGCGTCGCCGAGCGGGACCGGATCTCCGACAACGCCGCGGATGGAGTCGAACTCCGCCCGCCAGAGCCGGTCGTGACGTGCGAAGACGATCGCGTCGGGTGCCGGCCATTGGATGAAGATCGGCGCGTCGGCGAAGCGCTCGAGCCGCCGGCGCTCGCCGTTCAGAAAAACGAGCTCGGCGCCCGTGCCGAGGACCGGGTGCGGCTCGAGCCGGACGAGAAGGGAGCGCGAGTCCGGGCTCCATGAGGGCGCGTCGGCGGTCTCGCCGACCCATGTGGCCGGGACGTCCCCGAGGTCGGCGGCCTCCTCCACGTCGGCGATGGCAGGACCATGCGGATCGACGACGCGCAGTCGGAAGCCTTCGGAGGTCGCGTGCACGAACGCCAGGTGCGCGCCGTCGGGAGACCATAGCGGCTCGCGCTCCCCGCCCTCGAGCGCGGTCACGCGGCGCGTTTGGCCGGTCGCGACGTCGACCGCGTACAGATCTTCGAGCTCCAGCGGGCCGGCCGCGAACGCGATCTCCGCTTCGTCCGGCGACCACGCGAGGCCATGGGCCGTGTGCGGCGCTTCCGCGATCGCGCGCGGCTCGCCGAACACCGGCGGCTCGCCCCCGATCGGCACGACCCAGAGCTTTCCGAGCGCGATGGCGCCGATCCGGGTGCCGCTCGGCGAGATCGCGAGACCCATGTGCCCCCGCGCTGGTTGCTGGACGCCGGGCGGGGGAAAGCGGACGGGCGGCAACTCGACCCGCGGGCGCGTGAACGACAGCCTGGCGACGAAGGCGATCGCCGCGGGTTCGCCGCCGGCCGCCGGTACCCGCCAGAGGCCGCCGTCGGCGGAGTAGAGGAGTTCGTCTCCGTCCGGCGACCAGCGGACGCGCGTCGGCGCGAGGTCCCGGTGGTCGGTCACGGCCCGGGGCTCGCCCGCCGGCTCGGGAATCGTCCCGGTAACCCAGACCTGCCAGCGACCCGCGGGATCGCGCGCCAGGAAGGCGAGGCGCTCGCCCTCGGGCGAGAACGCGGGCGCGAGGGCGCCCAGCCCCTCGGGTGTGAGTGGAGCCGCCGTGCCGCCTTCGGCCGCCACGCTCCACACGCGCCCGCCGTCGCCGTCCTGGGCCCAGGCATTGACGAACGCGATTCGCGTGCCGTCCGGAGACCAGGCGGGATCCCGGACATCGCGCTCCGGCAGCCCCTCGATGGGAATCGATCGGATATCCCCGGAGGCCACGTCGAGGAGCGCAATCTCGCTCCACCCCGAGACCTCCTCGCCCTCGACCCGCACCACCGCACGCGCGAAGGCCACGGTCCGCCCGTCAGGCGACCACGCGCCCTGACCGTCGAACCCCTCGCCATCCGGTGTGCGCGACAGGAGCCGCGGCGCTCCGCCCGCCCGATCCAGGAGCCAGAGCCCGCGACGCCCATCCCGCTCTCCCGAGAACAGGATCTGCCCGCCGTCGGGCGAGAGCGACGGATCGCCGTCTTCGGCGGTGTCCCGCACGGCGTCGGTGATGGCACTCGCCTCCCCACCCTCCGCGTCCACCGACCACAGCTGACCCAACAGATCGAAGACGATCGTCCGCCCGTCGCGGGAGAGGTCCGCGGAGAGCAGCGTCCCTTCGCGAGTCGTGATCGAGATCGTGTCGAGGGGAGCGGGAGATCCGATGTCCCCCGATTCCGGCTGGGCATGAGCGGAGATCGCGGTGACCGCGAGGATCACGAGACCGGTGACAGCGGCGCGCCCTGTGAAGCCCACGGATGTCAGCTTATCCCGACCCGTTACGGAGTCAAGGCCCCCTTGGCATTCCCAACGAAAAACCCCCGCCGGCTTCCCGACGGGGGCTCTCGAACCGGGGCGGCGAGTGCCGCTCGGAGTCGCTCTTTACATCGAGCTCGACGAAAGGCGCTTGACGTTCGTCGCCTGGGCGCCCTTGGGGCCCTGCTCGACGTCGTACTCGACCTCGTCGTTGTCGCTCAGGGACTTGAAGCCCTCAGCGGAAATCGCCGAGAAGTGGACGAAGACGTCCGGCCCGCCGTTTTCCTGCTCGATGAAGCCGAAGCCCTTCGCGTCGTTGAACCACTTTACCTTGCCCTTAGCCATCTTTTTGTTCTTCCTTTGTCGTGTACTATGAGGTCCCCGGCCACTTGCCGGGGCCTTCCAGGGCTTCGGGCGCTACGCATGAAAAAAGCGCCGCTCTCTTCGGTGTTCCGTCGAGAGTCCGGCGCGTCGATTCGAGCGTTCGTTCTCTTGAACCCGTTTCCTGAAAGCTCCTACAGTCTACCGCCTTCGAGCGGCTTTGGCCAGTCCCGCGCGGTAGATTGACCGTCCATACTCCCACCATCCACGAGGTTAACGATGCCGCGACCGATCCTGATACTGCTCCTTTCCCTGCTCGCATCCGCTACCCTCCGCCCGGATCTCCTTCGCGCCCAGGCGATCGAAGTCGCCACCGTTTCCGGGGGCGCCGAGGAGCTTCCGTATCTCGATCAGCTTCCGCCCCTGATCGATCGCGAGATCTTCTTCGGGAATCCCGAGATCTCGGGCGGCCAGCTCTCGCCCGACGGCCGCTGGGTCTCGTTCGTGAAGCCGCTCGACGGAATTCGCAATATCTGGGTCAAGGCGATCGACGAGCCGTTCGAGGCCGCGCGGCCCATGACCGCCGACTCGCTGAGGCCCGTGCAGGGATACTTCTGGAGCCGGGATTCGAAGGTCATCCTGTTCGTCCAGGACCAGGGCGGAAACGAGAACTTCCACGTCTACGCCGTCGATCCCGCGGCTCAGCCCGCCGAGGGCCTCGTGGTGCCGGCCGCGCGCGACCTGACGCCGCTCGAGAACATTCGCGCCGCCATCTACGCGGTGCCGGAGAACGATCCCGCGCACATCCTGGTGGGCCTCAACGACCGCGACGCCGCCGTCCATGACGTGTACCGCCTCGACATCGGCACTGGAGAGCGGGAGCTGGTCCTCCAGAACGATCAGAACGTCGCCCAGTGGGCGGCGGATCTCGACGGCCACTTGCGGCTCGGCATCCGCCAGACCGAGGAGGGCGGCTGGGAGATCCTGCGCGTCGACGGCTCCACGCTGACGACGATCTACACCTGCAACGAGCAGGAGTCGTGCTTCCCCGACCGCTTCCACAAGGACGGCAGACGCGTCTACCTGCAGACGAACAAGGGCGAGGGGGATCTCATCCGGCTCGAGCTGATGGACGTCGAGACCGGGGCGACCGAGCTCGTGGAGGTCGATCCAGAGGGAGAAGTCGACTTCAACGAAGCGATATTCTCGAACGCCACCGAGGATTTGATCGCGACGTCGTATCTCGGCGACAGGACGCGCTACTACCCCAAGAACGATGCCTTCGCGCGCGACCTCGAGCGGATCGCCGAGGCGTTGCCGGAGGGCGAGTACGGCTTCCGCTCCATGACCGAGGACGACCGCCTGGTGCTGGTGGCCGTGGACTCCGACGTGGACCCGAGCTCGACCTACGTCTACGACCGCGAGACCGGGGAGGCCGAGCTTCTGTATCGTACTCGGCCCGAGGTCCCGACCGAGCACATGGCCGGCATGGAGCCGGTTCGCTACACGGCGCGCGATGGCATTCAGATCCCCGCGTACCTGACAGTTCCCCAGGGCGTCGAGCCGAAGAACCTCGCGGTCGTAGTCATGCCTCACGGCGGGCCATGGGGACGCGACGTCTGGGGCTTCGACGGCTTCGCCCAGTTCCTCGCCAATCGCGGCTACGCGGTGCTGATGCCGAACTTCCGCGGCTCGACCGGCTACGGGAAGGAGTTCATGAACCTGGGGAACGAGCAGTGGGGAACGGGCACCATGCAGCACGACATCTCGGACGGCGTGCAGTGGCTGGTCGACCAGGGGATCGCCGACCCCGAGAAGGTCGCGATCATGGGCGGCTCGTACGGCGGGTACGCTACGCTGGCCGGTCTCGCGTTCACGCCCGAGCTGTATGCCGCGGGCGTCGACATCGTGGGGCCGTCGAACATCATCACGCTATTGAACTCGATTCCTCCCTACTGGAAGCCGCTCCAGAAGGTCTTCGCGGTGCGCGTCGGCGACTTGAACGACCCGACCGACGTCGAGCGGATGCAGGCCCAGTCGCCGCTCAACTCGGCGGACGCGATCACCGCCCCGCTCCTCGTGATCCAGGGCGCGAACGACCCGCGTGTCAAGCAGGCCGAGTCCGACCAGATCGTGGTCGCCCTTCGCGACAAGGGTCAGCCCGTCGAGTACCTGGTGGCCGCCAACGAGGGCCATGGCTTCGCGAACGAAGACAACAACCTGGCGATGTTCGCGAAGATCGAGGAGTTCCTCGCCACGCATCTCGGCGGCCGGTACCAGTCCGACATGCCGCCCGAGATCCGGCAGCGGCTCGAGGAGCTCACCGTCGACGTGGAGACGGTCGCGGTGCGGGCGGAGTAGCTAGCGAAACAGGTGCATGAGCTCGCGGGCCGCGCCGCGGCCGGTCTCGAGCGCGCCCTCGACGGTGCCGAGCGAAGGACCCGCGAACGCCTCGCCCGCGAAGGCGAGCGCTCCGGTGTGGAGCCGCTCGGGCGGCTCGCCGCCGACCACGTTGTAGCAGTAGGCCCCGCGCGCGAAGGGGTCGCGTCCCCAGTCGTGGCCGAACGCGTCGCCGGCGCGCCGGGCCAGCCGCGCGCCCGCCGGACCGGCGGTTTGTCGCAGTACCTCCAGCGCCGCCCGCCGTCTCCCGTCGCGGCCCCGCGGCAGGGTTCGCGAGCGCGGTCCGCCGGACCACGCGACGAGGACCGGCGATCCCGGCGGCTCCACCGACCAGAAAGCGTTGAAGGATGCGACCGGCGTGTGAAGGAAGAACGTCTCCGCGGAGACGCCGAGGATCTCCCCCGGCGGCGCGCCCGTGGCGATCGTCAGCCTTACGACGTGCCCGGTTTCGACTGCCGCCAGCCTCTCCGCGAGACCGAAGACGATCGGCTCGAAGGCGATCGCGGCCGCGGCCTTGGGCGGCGCCGTCAGGACCGCGTGCGGCACGGCGACCACCGCGGCGCGCGCGCGAACGGTGTAGCCCGAGCGCGAGCGCCCTGCGATCTGTGCGCCCGACAGCGTCACTTCACCGTCGCTCCACGCACACCGCTTGACGACGTGGCTGTAGCGGATCCGCCCCACCAGCCCGTCGGCGAGCCGCTCCACGAGCCGGTCGTACCCGGCCGGTATCCGGCCGCTGCTCGTCGCCCCCTCCACCCCCTCGCCCGCAAGCCCCCGCTCGCTCACGCGCTCGGCGTCCGCCGCGTAGAATCCTTCGACGAAGGCGAGTGCCCGCTCGCGATCCCGCCGATCGAACTCTGCCGCCGCGGGGCTTCGCAGGAACTCCGCGAAGCTGCGGTCCGGCTCGCGCTCCTCGTCGAGCGCCCCCATGACGCCCTCGATCGCCTCCCATGCATCGGCGGGCCCGATGCGGCCGCCCCGCGCCTGGAACCGCTCAGGGTCGAGCGACGCGAGCTCGACGCCCGCCTCGCGGAGGATCCTCCTCGTGAGCGGCGCGTCGCCGTGCACGAACTCCGCGCCCATCTCGACGGCGCAAGGGAGGTCGGGCGGCCGGAGGGTGAGAATGCGTCCGCCGACCCGCTTCCGCGCTTCCAACACGACGACGTCGAGACCCTCCTCGACGAGCGTCCGCGCGGCCATGAGGCCCGCGGCGCCCGCGCCGACGACCGCGACCTCCGCGTCCCCGCCGCTCAAGCGCCGAGCCGCCTCAGCGCGGCCCGAGCTTCCTCGACCATCGGCTGGAGCTCGGGATCCGCATCCTTCCAGAGCTCCGTGAACTCCCGGTAGAACCGGACGGCTCCCTCTCGATCGCCCGACGCCTCCCGGATCTCGGCGAGGTGAAAGAGCGCCGGTCCTCGCAGGGCGAGCTCGAAGGGGGCCGCGGTCAGACCCAGGTACCATCCCTCGGCCTCCGCGCCGCGCCCGACCGCCTGGAGCGACCGCGCGCGGAGGAAGCGCACGAAGCCGTGGGAGTACAGCTCGCTGACGAAGAGAAGCGCGTAGCCCGCTTCCATCGGCATCGCCTCGAACGACCGCAGCGCTCCCTGCGTGTCTCCCTCGAGCCACCGCGCGTATCCCTCGACCGACCGGGCGAGGTCCACCCCGAGGGTGTGGGCGAACGGCGTCCCGCCGAGCGCTTCCAGCTCCTGGGCAGCCCTGCGAGCCGCCTCCGGACGCCCGAGCCGGGCTTCGAGGAGACCGATCAGCACCAGTCGGACGTACGGCTCTATTCCCTCGTGGTCGCGGCTCGGGTTCGGGTCTGCGCGCGCCGTCATGGGAAGAGCCCGCGCCTCAGCGAGGAGGCCTTCCAACTCCGCGTCCGAGACCGGCACCCACGGGAGGAGCCGGGCGATGACAGCGTGGTACGTCACGTAGGCCGGCGCGCTCAGACCTCGCGCGCGCTCGATCTCCGCGGTGGCTTCCCGCACCTTCCCGCCGCCGAGGTACGCGTGGGCCAGCACCAGGCGCCCCATCCCCTCGAACCCCGGCGATCGGCCGGATCCGATCCATGTGCGCGCAATCCGCTCGACGTTCTCCAGATCGCCCCCGAACAAGGCGACGCTGTATATCGCCAGCTGCAGCGTGACGTCCGAAGCCCTCGCCAGGCGGTCCAGGACTTCGGCCTGACGCCGTTCGTCTCCGTGGACGAATGCCTGCAGGGGCTCCACCTCGAGGGCGCGCTCCCCGCCTCCGGCCACGGAGAGGTAGCGGGAGATGAGGGAGTCCATCGCAGCGAGCCGACCGTCGGCCGCGTCCAGCCGGATCAGGTGGAGCATCGCCGCGCTGTTCTCGGGATCGAAGTGAAGCACCCGCTGGAACGCCTCCCGCGCTTCGGCGGGCGTGCCGCCCCGCACGTAGTTGTAGTGGAAGAGCACCTCGCCGAGATCGAACCACGCCTGCACGTCATCGGGCCAGCGGCCGAGGATCGAGCGGTACAGGCGGTCGGCGGTCTCCGCATCACCGCGACGGAACGCCACGGATGCCTCCAGCAGCGCGCGGTCCCGCTCGGAAAGACGGTCCGCGAGACGCAGCGCCTTCTCGGACGCTTCGGCCGCGAGATCGGGCAGGATTACGTATTCCGCGGCCGCTGCGAGCCGGTAGTAGGCGAGCGCGAAGAGGCTGTCTTCCGCGGCCGCCTGCTGGAAGGATTCCATCGCGCGCTGGTACTCGCCGGCGCGGAACGCCTGCTCACCGGTCAGATACGCCTTGAGTGCCGGCAGCGAGGACGTCGTGACGGCGGCGATCCGCTCGACCCGCGAGCCCGTATCGCCGTGGAGGTTCCCCAGGATGCCCGCCGCCACTTCGTCGACGACCGCGAACACCTCCTCCGCGGTTCCTTCCGCGCTCGCCTCGGCGAGGACTTCCGTCCGCTCGGTATCGTAGAGGACGGCGTCGATCCGCAACCGGTCGCCCGCTTCGACTATCTCTCCCAGGACGAAGAGACCGGCGCCGAGGCCGCGGGCGATCTCGGCCGCCTCCGGCGGGTCCAGATCGCCCGCTCCCGATCTCTCCACGCGACCGAGCAGCGCGCGCGAGTCGACCGCGCGCAGGTCGCCTGCGCCGTCGAGCTTCCGCCCGAGGAGGTTCACCATGCCCTCGCCGAGATAGGCGATCTCGTCGCTTCCGCGGATCGTGAATGGCATCGGGGCTATGACGGAGCGCGAGATCCCGGTCCCACTCGCCGACCCCCCACCGATGCCGGGCACGCCGCGCCAGAGGAGCAGGGCCACGGCGACGAGAACGAGGGCTCCCGCGAGCATTCCGGCCGTGCGGTAGGAGACCTCGGGGACCCAGCGCCCCGTGCGAAAGGCAGGACCGGGGGGCAGGGCGGTCAACGCGTAGAGTCGCCACCTGCCGGGCACTCCCTTGAGCTCGTGCTCGCCCCGGTCCTCGAACTGGAACCCGGCGCCTACGACGAGCTCGCGCACCGTTCCCGATACGAGGATCTCCCCCGGCGCGGCCGAGGCCTCCACGCGCTGGCCGATATGGACGCCCAGACCTCCGATGTCGCGCCCCGACCCGTCGATCTCGCCGGCGTGTAGGCCCGCGCGGATATCGAGGCCCAGCTCTCTGATCGATTCGCGGATCGCATGCGCGCAGCGAAGCGCGCTCGCCGGGCGGGCAAAGGCGGCTACGAACGCGTCGCCCGCGGTGTTCGCCTCGCGGCCGCCGAAGCGGCGGAGCTCCTTCCGCACGCGCGCGTGGTGCTCCGCCTGGAGCTTGCGCCAAACGCGGTCGCCGAGCTCAGCGGCCCGCTCGGTGGAGCCCACGATGTCCGTGAACAGGATGGTGGTTACGGAGCGCTCGCCGCGCATGACCCTCCGGGATTGATGCACGATAGCCGCGCGCGGTAACGGGTCAAGCAGCGGCCGCCTCGTGGTACCGGGACCGGGTGTCCGCGCCGGGACCCAAAAACCGAAGTCCCCGCCGATTGCCGGCGGGGACTCCCTGGTTCAGCGCGGGCGACAGGCGTCCGCGGGAATGGTGCTCGTCAGGAGCTCGAGGAAACGCGTCTGACGTTCGTCGCCTGCGGGCCCTTGGGGCCCTGTTCGACGTCGAACTCGACCTCGTCGTTCTCGCTCAGAGACTTGAAGCCTTCTCCGGCGATCGCCGAGAAGTGGACGAAGACGTCCGGACCCCCCTGTTGCTCGATAAAGCCGAACCCCTTCGCGTCGTTGAACCACTTCACCTTGCCCTTGGCCATTTTCTCTACCTTTTCCTTCTTTGCGTGATTGACGCCCTGCTCTCGCATGCCGAGACCCGGTGCGCCGATTTCGAGCGGTTCCCTCAAGCGAACCCGCTCCTCGAGCAGATCGGAGTCTACACGATCACACCGATTACGGCCCTTCTCCCGGCGCGTACGACTCGACCGCGTTCGCCTCGACCTCCTCCCGCGTGAACCACGCGGGCTTGAACTCGCGGTCCGAATAGAGCTGCGCCTGGTCGAAGAAGTGGGGCGAGTCAGGGTCGCCGCTCTGCCCGAAGACGAGGAGCGAGCGGCCGCGGACGACGGGGCCGAACTCGATCACCTTCATGAACGAGTTGCCATGCTGGCCGTAGCGGACGCCCGTCGAGCCCGGCTCGGTGTGGAAGACGAACACGGACCCCGCCGCGCTCGGCGCGCCCGCCACCGGTACGCTGGGGAGGTCAGCGGAAAAGTCGTCAGGATCCTGGGAGGGCGGCCGCTGGAGGCGGTTGAGCTCCCCCCACGCGACCTCGGTCCGGCCCCAGTCACGGCCGAGGCTCTCGAGAACCCCGACGAGCGCCTCGAGATGGGCGAAGGGCCGCGACGAAGCTCCATCGAGGTACCAGCGCTCGACCGCGAGCATCCACCAGGTCGTCTCCACCGATTCGATAGCGGCGCGGCGGTCCCAGGACCGGAGGCGCTCGATCGCGGCGTCGGCCGCCGCCAAGCCGGGAGAGCCCGGAGCGAGGGCGCTGGGGCCCTCGCCCGGCGCCGCCTTCTCCAGAGCCTCGCGATCGGCGAACAGAATGGGCAACAGGCTGTCGGCGAGCGAGAGCCGCGTGTCCCAGACCGCGCGCGCGAAGTCGTCGAACGTCACGCCCTGCAGGCCCTGGAGCACCCGCCGCGAGCTGACCGCCCGCGCGTTGTTCTCCTCGTTCCCGATCATGTACGCTGGGAAATCCTCCCGCGTGAACGACACGCTGTCGGTCGCGACGAACGGCGCGGAGTTCGTGTTGAGGAGGAAGCCCGACGAGGGGTTGAGGATCTGCGGGAGGTCTTCGAGCGGGTGGTAGTCGCCCCACTCGGTCCGCGGGTCGCTGCCGTCGACCGGATCTCCCCAGTCGAACGACGGATCCCGTCGCGGTACGGCCGAGCCGTACAGGTACCAGATGTTCCCGTCCGCGTCGGCGTACATGAGGTTCATGTAGGCGATCGCGAGGCGGCCGACGGCGTCCTGGAACTGAGCCAGCGACTGCGAGCGGATCATGGCATCGAGCTGCGCGAACCAGCCCCCGTCCTCGAGGCGCGCGAGCTTCGCGGCTAGGGGGCGGCCCAGTTCGTCCAGCCCGACGATCGCCCCATGATGCGTCTTCCAGAAGCGGAGCGTCCGCTCACCGCTCCCGGCGACCTTCACGGTCTCGGTCCACGTCTCGGCCAACCGCGTCCCGTCGCCATAGCTATAGGCTAGCGGCGTGGTGGGGTCGTCGAACCGCTCAACATATAAATCGCTGATGTCCGCGTAGTTATCGGTGTACGTCCAGCCGAGCCGCGCGTTGTTCCCCATGTAGGGGAGCAGGAACCCGAAGCGCGTGAGCCCGCTGAACTCGAGACCCTCGTCGCTGTGGAAGTGGATTTCGACATACCGCTCTACGCCGAAGAACGACTGGTGCGGGTTGACCAGGAGCATCGTCGTCCCGTCCGCCGTCCTCGAGGGCCCCAGCGCCCATTCGTTCGAGCCCAGCGGGATATCGCCCATCGGTCCGCGG
Source organism: Gemmatimonadota bacterium (assembly GCA_025937815.1). Taxonomy (GTDB): domain Bacteria; phylum Gemmatimonadota; class Gemmatimonadetes; order JACCXV01; family JAHWKZ01; genus JAICNR01. The sequence continues at coordinate 6,673 of JAICQP010000034.1, read as the reverse complement.
AGCGAGGAGGCGAAGCGCATGATGGAGCCGGAGAGTAGGCCGCCCGTGCTCGAGGCCGGCATGATCGCGGCCCCGGCCTCTCCCGCCTGACTCGCCGGATCGCCGCCCGGCCACCCATCCTCGAGGAGCTTCTCCAGGTGCTCCTCCTCGAAGTCCCCGTAGCCCAGGAACTCGAGCTGATGGTATTTGAATCGGATCAGCGCCAGCGTGTGCCAAGGCTCGACGCGCTCGAGGAGTCCTCGAACGTCCGGGTGGGACTCCAGGTAGGCGTTGAATCCGGCAGCGTAGGCGTCGAGGAGCGCCTTCATCCGCGGATCGGACCGCTCGTACTCCTCGCGTGAGAGGCGCGGGATCTCGAGCGCGCGCGCGACGTAGTCGTCGGCGAGCGCTTCCTCCCCGAGGAGCTCCGCCCCGCGCCCGGACGCGCGCAGGAAGTTGCGCTCGACCGCGGGCCAGTCCTCCTCCGCCTGCACCCACGCCGCCCCGAACATGACGCTCGCGTCGGTCGAACCGAAGACGTGCGGCACGCCGTAGCCATCGCGAAAGACCGTAACCCGTTGTGTAGCTGGCTCCTGTGCCCCGAGACCCCCGGCGGCCCCCTGCCCGCCGATGAAGATGCTGAGCAGAATGCTCCGGAACACAGCTCTTCTCATCTGGCCTCCTCCTATTTCGAGCCGACCGTCAGCCGCGTTCCACCCGACAGTTGTAGCAACCGGGGCGAGCATTGTGGACGTGCAGATAGCGCACGTCGTCGTTCTCGAATGCACGCCGAATGCTCTCTTCGAGCTCGCTGCCGTTCACGACCTCCGCCGATAGCATCATGGCGGATGCGTCGTACCCCCGGATGGACAGGAGTCGATGTCTGAACATGGTCGGAATCTCATCTGCTCGCGGGCTCGCTGTCGGTACACCCTCACGGACGAAGATCGGTCCGGATGCACGGTATGGAGAGGACACGTCATGGTGCGTGAACGGTAAGAGCAAGACGGTCTCACCGATTTCAGCGTCGGCGAGGCTCACCCGGCATGGATATCCCGGCTTTTCGTCGACGATCATCCGGCGAGCGCCCATCGCTTCCAGCTCCGACTCGCTCCGCTTGAACAGAGCCGCGAATTGCTCGGAGGGCAAAGCGATCAGTCGAAACGAGGTGTTCATGCGACTTCCTCGACGGTTTCGAGAAGCATCTTGTTACGGCGCCCGGGTGCCCTCGCTCAGCATGACGAGCAGGTTGGCCGCGCCTTCCATCTCGTACCGGGCGGCCACCACACCTACCAGACGATCGCCATCCAGGCGGTAGACGCTGTTCATCGTGACCGTGGTTCCTGGACGCCGGATGCTCTCGTACGGGCCTTCCACGACGATCAGGCTGTCGCCGGCCGCGGTCACCTCCGCCTGGATGGGATCGCGGTCGGGAAGAAGCAGCGTCCATCCCTCCGGGGTGACCAGGACCTGCGAGGTGGTCACGGCGGTATCCCCCGACACCGGGGTGTAGCGCATGTTCCAGGTTCCTTCGATGTCCGCCAGGGAGATCGCCGGCCCGAATGCGGCCGTGTCCGCAGGTGTTTCCGGGGCTTGTTCCGGCGGCCGGCCCCCGCACGCGGCGAGCAACCCGCCGCCGGCCAGAACGAGGATCGAGACCGTGGATCTGGGCACCGCGGACCTCCTGGCGTGGGCGAGGGTGACCGGGACCCACGCAGTTTACGGTCCGCGCCTCCGGCCGGGTATCTACTTCGACGAAAGCACGAACGTGTTCCCGTCCGGGTCCTTGAAACCCGCTGCGGTTCCCCACGATTCGGTCTTCGGCTCCTGAGTGAACTCGACGCCGCGCTCCCTGAGCTCGCGAAACGTCCGCTCGACGTCATCGGCCAGGAACGACATTCGCTGGAACGTGCCGACACCTTCTCCATTCTCGGGCTGGTACAGGACCACGCGGGTGTCCGCGCCCGGAATCCCGAGCTCGATCCAGCGCTGCCCTTCTCCGTAGGACTGATCGGTCAGGATCTCGAAACCGAGTCCCTTCGTGTAGAAATCGAGAGCCCTGTCCTCGTCGGTGACGGGAATGCTGACGAACTTCACGCGCTTGATCATCGCTCCTCCTGGTCGACATCCGTCGGAATGGGGTGGTCGTGGGGACGTGCCTCCCCAGCATACCGACCGCCGCTCCCGATTCAAGGCGCGCATCTTCCACTATGGCAGCCAGTGCTATATTCGCGCGAATGAAGCGCTCCGGCACGCCTGCGATCGAGATCGATGCCTACGTGCTCGACGTACTGATGCGGGATCTGGTCGGCCACGACCGCTCTCCGTCCGCCTTCCTGGTGTATCTCTTCTTGTGGCGGCGGACGCGGGACGGCGAGTCCCGACTCACGCTCCAACGGATCGCGGAGGGCACCGGGCTGTCGAAGCGGGGCGTGCAGGATGCGATCGGTCACCTGGAGGGGCGCAAGCTCCTGCGCGTGACGCGGGAGAGCATCACCGCGGTGCCGGAGTACGCGGTGCTGCGACCGTGGGCGAGCTAAAGTCAATTGTCGCCCGGCATGGTGTAATCATCGGCTTGGAGGTGCGGATGATCAGCGGACTCGATTTCATCGGGATCCCCTCCCGGGACGCGGAGCGTTCCCGGGCCTTCTACGTGGATACCCTGGGCCTCCGGCCGGACGACCACGCGAAGTACGAGTTCTGGGCGGGAAAGACGTGCTTCGGTATCTGGGAGCCGGAGAAGTTCGGCCTCCCCTTCGCCCCGCAGAAGAACGCCCACCCGGCCCTGCACGTCGACGACGTCGCGGCCGAGCGCGCCGAGCTCGAAGCGAAGGGTATCGACTTCCAGGGCGACACGCTCGACACGGGGGTCTGCCACATGGCGCTCTTCACCGATCCCGACGGCAACGACCTCATGCTCCACCACCGGTATGCGCCGCGGAAGGCCTGATCCGAGCACGCCGACTGTCCGGGGTGCCGCCGAGGCCGAGCTGATCGCCGCCATGGAGGCGTGGGATCGGGCGATGGTCGCCAATGATCCGGATGCGATCGGGTCTTTCATGTCCGACGACTGGACGATCGTCGGGCCCGACGGCAGCGTCGGAGGGAAGCGCCGGTTCCTGGAGCTCGTGAATTCCGGAGACCTCACGCACGACGTCATGGAGACCCACGAGCCGGATATCCGGCTCTATGGCGACGTGGCGGTCGTGATCTCGAAGGGTGTCTCGGGCGGAGCGTATCGGGGCGAGCCGTTCTACCTGAGTGAGCGAGTGTCCTCCGTGTTCGTCCGACGGGGCGGCCGCTGGTCGTGCGTGCTCACCCACCTCTCGCAGCTCGCGGACGGCTAGTCGGAGACCATCGCGGGGGGCGCCGTCAGGCCGCCACTTCGGGGTTCAGCTTCCACAGCCCGTATCCCCACGCGATCGCGTAGCCCAGGTAGAGGACGTACGGCGACAGGGTCAGGGCTGCGACGCGGTCGAGCTCGAGCGTCAGGACGAAAAGTGCGACGGCCACCAGGCTATACGGCAGGAAAGCGACGAAGCTCAGGAACAGGTTTCGCGCGCGGAAGAAGAGGTAGTTCCACAGCCCGTTCATGAGCATCATACACACGAGCAGGCCGATCCCGGCGTCGCGCAATCCGGACGCGGGCAGGCGGAGCAGGCGATACGAAACCGTGAAGCAGATGACGTAGAAGAGCCCGCCGATCACGAACCAGACGCCGAGAGGAGGGGAAAACCGGGGGAGGCGGAGCTCGCCGAACCGCGCCTGGACCCCGCGCCCCGCGAGAATCCCCTCGAGCGCCGCGGAAGCCGCGCAAAGGACCAGAGAGTATAGAAGCGGAGCACTCATGTCCGTGGGGCGCGTCCCAGGAAGAGCTCGAGTCCCCATTCGACCTCCGAGTGCTCGAACAGGATCCGCTCGACGTCCACGAATCCCGCCTCCTCGAGGGACTCCATCCATACCCCGCGGGGGAACAGCCCCACCTCGTGGCGATCGTGCTCGACGCGGACGGTGCCGCCCTCCTCCCGGAGAAGGAACCCGTAGTCGGCGATGACCGTCGTGTCGGAGGGATCCGGATCCCACACCCATTCCAGGTAGCGCAGGCCGCGCCCGTTCCCGTCGTTGCCACCGTGGCGGGTGCGCGGCTCGAAGGTCTCGGTGACGTTGTCGGGGACGAAGAGCGCCGCGCCCCCGGGGCGGCAATGGGCGAGCGCCGTTTGCATCACGCGAAGGAGATCGCGCCGGCTCGTCATGTAGGCGATCGCGTCGTGGACGAAGACGGCGTCGAACTCGCGCGCCAGCCGAACGCTCCGCATGTCACCCAGGACGTGCTCGCACTCGGGGTTGAGCGCGCGGCTGACCGCCTGCATTTCGGGGGACGCATCGACGAGGGTCATCCGGAAGCGGCGCTTCAGGTGGGACGCGTTGTTCCCGCCGCCGCTTCCCAGCTCCAGAACCGTCGCGAGCGGATCGACGCCCGCGCCCTCGAGAACGCGCCGGTAGAAGTCCGCTTCCTCCGCGTAGTCCTCCGGGGCGGACAGGAGCGGCCACCAGCTCGCCAGCGGCCCGTACATGAGTGGACCTTTCATCGGCATGGCGGGAAACGTCGTGGGATTGCAGCGGGATGACAAACGCATCGGCTAAGGAGAAGACACCAAACGGTTCGGGCCAATACTATACTTCCCCGCGCCCGTCGGTGATGACGGAGAGGAGGACGACGATGGAATACACACGCGCGGAACGCTTCTGGCTCATGGTCCTGGCCGCGGTCGGCCTGCTCGGCATCAATGGAACATTTCTCTGGAGCCTCTACGCTCGGCCGGGCACCGTCGACGCGGCTCTTTCGAATCCTCTGGCGCTCGCATTCGTAATCGAGGCGATGCTCCTGGTCGTGATCCTCGCGTGGCTCTTTCGGAAATTCGGTCTGACTCGGCTCGGGTGGGGATGGTTCATCGCTCTCTCGCTTGTCGGCAGCCTCGCGTTCGCGATCCCGGTCGCGCTTCTGCTCCCGAAGCCCCAGCGTCCCGCGACGACGACGTCAGGCGATCGTCCGTGAAGACGATCATCGAGCCCTTTCGCGTCTTCGCTGTCTATCCGATCCGGATGACGTCACGTGAGGACCGGGAGCGTGCGATCCGGGACGCGGGATACAACGTGTTCCGGATCGCCGCCCGCGACGTGATCGTGGATCTCCTCACCGACAGCGGCACGGGTGCCATGAGCTCCGAGCAGTGGGCGGCGGTCATGCGAGGCGACGAGTCGTACGCAGGGAGCGAAAGCTTCACCCGCTTCGAGGCGGCGGTCCGGGACATCTACGGGTTCCGGCACGTGATCCCCACCCACCAGGGCCGCGCCGCCGAGCGAATCCTCTTCCAGACCGTCTGCCGCCCGGGCGACCTTGTCCCCAACAACACGCACTTCGACACCACGCGCGCGAACGTGGAGCACGCGGGTGCGGAGGCCATCGACCTTCCGCCTATCGAATCGCGCGAGCTCGGCGTGCCGCGGCCGTTCAAGGGGAACATGGACGTAGACGCGCTGGAGGCGCTCCTCGAGGAGCGCCGCGGGCACGTTCCGCTGGTCATGCTCACGGTGACGAACAACTCGGGCGGCGGGCAGCCGGTGTCGATGGCCAACATCCGGTCGGTATCGAACATCTGTCGCGAGCACGGGATACCCCTCTACATCGACGCCTGCCGGTTCGCCGAGAACGCCTGGTTCATTCGCAACCACGAGGAGGGCTTCGCGCAGAAACCCTACATCGACATCGCCCGTGAGATGTTCTCCTATGCCGACGGCTGCACGATGTCGGCGAAAAAGGACGGGCTCGCGAACATCGGCGGCTTCCTGGCCACCAACGACGGCCGGCTCGCGCGCCAGGAGCTGGACCTGCTCATTCTGACGGAGGGGTTCCCGACGTACGGGGGGATGGCCGGCCGGGATCTTGAAGCGATCGCGGTGGGGCTATATGAGGTGCTCGAGCCCGACTATCTCGAGTACCGGATGGCCTCCACGCGATACCTGGGGCGGCACATCGCCGACCACGGAGTCCCGATCGTCGAGCCGCCGGGAGGGCACGCGATCTACATCGACGCGGCCGCTTTCTGTCCGCAGATCCCGCCGCGCGAGCTGCCGGGGATCTCCCTGACCGTCGAGCTCTACCGCGAGGCGGGAATCCGGGGGGTCGAGATCGGCACTGTCATGTTCGGAAGCGAGGAGCCGGGGCGGCCCTCCACCGCGCCGCACGAGCTGGTGCGGCTGGCCCTGCCGCGCAGAACGTACACGCAGAGCCACGTCGACTACGTGGTGGAGGCGATCCTGGCGGTCTTCGCGCGGCGGGAGGAGATGCGCGGCTATCGGATCGTCGAGGCGCCCAAGACCCTTCGGCACTTCACCGCACGATTCGAGTCCCTGTGAACGGTGCCTTGGACTGTATCAGTGTTCGCCAAAGGGGAGCTCGAGAAACGATGCCACCGAGGGAAGCGTGTCCACTCCCCAGTGGAGCATGACGAGGGCGGGGAGGTTCCGCCACCGGTCCCACGCCCACCCCAGCACGAGCGCGACCATGAGGACAGGCAGACCGGTGCCGAGGATCACCGATCCCAGGTCTCCGGCCGTCCCCTCGGCCCCCTCCGCGAGGAAGTACCGCGTCGGCAGATGCCAGGCGGTGAACAGGACTGCCGTGACGAGGATC
>JAICQP010000216.1 GCA_025937815.1 Gemmatimonadota bacterium | reverse complement strand
TGCTGATCCGGGAAGAACAGCACCTGGCGGCGCTGGGCGAACGACCACTCCATCACCGCGCGCGCGTTCGTCGACGTGCAGACGATGCCACCATGGCGGCCGCAGAACGCCTTGAGAGCGGCGCTCGAGTTCATGTACGTGACCGGCATGACGCGCGCCTCGGGATCGCCGCCTAAGGCGTCCGCCAGCGTCTCCCAGCACTCCTCGACCTGATCGATGTTCGCCATGTCCGCCATCGAGCAGCCGGCCGAGAGATCGGGCAGGATCACGGTCTGGTCGGGGCGGGAGAGGATGTCGGCCGACTCGGCCATGAAGTGGACGCCGCAGAACACCACGTACTCGGCGCCGACGTCGGCGGACTGGAGCGAGAGCTTGAACGAGTCGCCGGTCAGGTGGGCGTGCTGGTAGACGTCGTCCCTCTGGTAGTGGTGGACGAGGATGACGAGCCGGTCGCCGAGGACGGTCTTCGCGGCGCGGATCGCCTCCGCGCCCTCCTCCGCGCTCAGGCGGCGATAGTCGTCGAAGGGGAGCGGCTCCTCGGCGGGCAGATCGAGCAGGCCCACGGTCCCGTGCGAGTGTCCGCCGCGGAAGGGCATCGTGCCCTTCTCGTCGCACTCGAGCGACACGTCCTCGAAGATCTTCAGGTCTTCCATCGTTCGCGACTCAGGCGCCGCGTGCCTCCTTCACCTTGGCGGTCAGGGCGGGCACGATCTCGAACAAGTCCCCGACGATGCCGTAGTCGGCGACCGAGAAGATGGGGGCATTCGCGTCCTTGTTGATCGCCACGATCGTGCCTGAGTTCTTCATACCCACGAGGTGCTGAATCGCTCCCGAGATCCCGATCGCCAGGTACAGCCGCGGCGCCACCGTCTGGCCCGAGGAGCCGATCTGGCGATCCATGGGAAGCCACTCGTTGTCGCACACGGGGCGGCTCGCGGCGAGCTGTCCGCCCAGCGCGGCGGCGAGCTCCTCGACCACGCCCAGGTTCTCCTGCTTGCCGATACCGCGCCCCACCGCCACGATCACGTCGGCGCGCGAAAGGTCGACCTTGTTCTCCACTTCCTGGAACGTCTCGAGAACCTGAGTCCGGACCTCGACCCCCGACAGGTCGACGGGCTGGGCGACGATCTCGGCCGAGGCGTCGCCCTTCGCGGCGTCGTCGGCGAGGAACGCGCCGGCCTGGAAGCTCACCAGCCGCGGTCCGGATCCCGTGAACGCACAGTCGGCGTTCAGCTTTCCCTGGTAGGGCTGCCGCACGAACACGGGCTCGCCGCCGTCGGCGCGGAGGTCCACGACGTCGCTGATGAACCCCGCGTCGAGCGCGGCCGCCAGCCGGGGCACCCAGTCGCGCACCTGATAGGTGTGGGGGAAGAGCACGTAGTCGGGCTTTTCGGCCTCGACGGCGAGGCGAAGAGCCGCGGTGTAGGGATCCGGCGTGTAGGGATCGAGCTTCGGGTCTTCGATCACCCGCACCCGCTCGACCTTCCGCGCGGCGACCTTCTCGGCGGCGCCGGCGACCCCCGCGCCGAGGACGAGCGCCTCGAGCGGCTTGCCGAGCGCGGCCGCGAGCTTCTGCCCGCCGGCGATCGTCTCGTACGAGACCCCCCGGGGCTCCCCCTTCTCCGTCTGTATCACCGCCCAGATGGCGCCCATCACAGGACCTTCGCTTCCTTCTGGAGCCGATCGACGAGCGAGGCGGCCGCGGTGGCGGCATCGCCCTCGAGGATCTCGGCCTCGGCGGTCTTCTCGGGGACGTAGAGGCGCTTGAGCTCGACCTTCCGACCGGCCGCGCCGACCTGGCCCCCGTCGACCCCGACGTCGGCCGGTCCCATCTTCTTCATCTCCTTCTTCTTCGCCCCCATGATTCCCTTGAGCGTCGCGTAGCGGACCGGATAGATGCCGGACTGGATCGTCAGGACGGCGGGAAGCGGCAGCGTGATCCACTGGAACCAACCCGCCTCGAGCTCGCGCTTGACCTTGATCCGGCCGTCCTCCGGTTGCTCGATCTCCATGATCAGGGTCGCGCTCGGCCAGCCGAGGAGCTGGGCCAGGATCACGCCGGTCTGGGACCAGCCCGCGTCGTCCGATTGGAGGCCGGTGAGGACGAGGTCTGGGGACTCCTGGCGAACGGCGGCGGCCAGTGCCTTCGCGGCCGACGACGCGTCGCCGCCCTGGAAGCCGGCGTCGTTGAGGTGGATCGCGCGCGCCGCCCCCATCGCGAGCGCCCGGCGGATCGCCTCTTCCGCGGCGTCGGGGCCCAGGAGGAGCGCCACGACCTCGCCGCCGACCTTCTCGGCGACACGGAGGCCCGCCTCGAGCGCGTACTGGTCGCTCTCGTTGATCTCGGTCGCGACTCCGGCCGTGTCGACCGACTTGCCGTCGGACGCGATCCGGAGCCGCGCGTCGCGCTCGGGGACCTGCTTGATGCAGACGACGATCTTCACCATGAACTCCGTGTGGGGAGATAGGGACGAAAAGCGCGGCCCGAAGCCGCGCAAGATCGCGCGGAAGTTAGGGTTCGGCCGTTTTTCCGACAACAGCGGAAACGGAGGGTCATCCGGGCCGTTGCCCGTGCGGGCACCCGGTTGACGGATCCCCTCAGGGGACGGACGTTGGCGGCCATGCGGATCCTCGTCGCCACGCGGGAAGAGGTGCTGATCGTCGACCCGCCCGTCGGGTCGGTGGAACGGTGGGAGATCGCGCGGATGGGTGCCCGGCCCACGTGCCTTGCCGCGGACCCGTCGCGTGCGGACCGCGCCTGGTGCGGGACCTCGGATGGCGTGTTCCGGAGCGACGACTTCGGCGCGACCTGGGCGCCAGCGGGGCTCGAGGGCAAAGAGATCACGGCGATCGCCGCGAGTCCGAACGAGCGGGGTGAAGGCGGCGCGGTTGCATACGCAGGGACCGAGCCGAGCGCCGTCTACCGTTCCGCGGACGGCGGTGGGAGCTGGCGGCGCGCCGAGGGGCTCCTCGACCTTCCGTCGTCCCCGACCTGGAGCTTTCCGCCCAAGCCCGAGACCCATCATGTCCGCTGGATCGCCTG
>JAICQP010000109.1 GCA_025937815.1 Gemmatimonadota bacterium | reverse complement strand
GGGGTAGCGCGCGCGGATCGCGAGCTGGGCCTCTCGGAGGGCGGCCGGGTCCGAGCGGCCGGCGGCCCGCGCGGCGTAGAAGGCGTCCATGAGCTCGGCGGTCCCGCGATCGCTCACGTCCCAGAGGCTCACCAGGATCTCACGCGCGCCGGCGTAGAGGAATCCGCGCGAGAGACCGAGTAGCCCCTCGCCCGAGAGCTTGCCGAGGCCGGTCGAGCATCCCGAGAGGACCACGAGATCGGCATCCAACGAAAGCCCGAACACCTCCGACGCCTTGAGCCAGCCGTCGTGGCCTTCGCCAGCCGAGAGGAGGATCGCGCTCGCCAGGGGCTCCCAATCGGAGATCGCGCCGTGGGAAGCCACGTGGACGACGCGCGCGCTCGGCGCGAGCGCGCGCAGCGAGGCCTCGCTCGCGGCCTCCCCGGTCAGCACCCGGCGGCGATCGGGCGGGAAGCGCTGGGCCACCGTTTCCAGCTCGCGCGCCGTCCACGGCAGCCGGCCGAGCCCGGCGTCCGCGGGCGGCACGGGGTCGCCGAGCGCGAGCCACTCGAGCGCGCGGGGCGAGGATTCCCGCGCGGCGAGCCGGGCGAGCACGGTGAGGGACGGCGCGGTAGAGAGCGCGTGGCGCTCGACGAGCGGGCGGCCGTCGCCATCGGCGAGCGCTGGGAAGGGGATGAGGAGGAGCGCGTCGTGGGGGACGATCGTCACGATCGCCTCGGGGTCGGATGGCAGCCAGCGCTCGATCGGCGTCACCACGCGGGCGTGGAGGGCGGCGAGCTCGGCGGCCGCATCCGAGCCCGGTGGAAGGCCCGCGGCCAGCGCCGCCCCCCACATGGCGCGGATCCCATCGACTGCGGAGCGGAGCTCGTCCCGGCCGAACGGCTCCCGGTGGCCGCGCACCTCGCCAGCCGGAGAAACGACCCACACATGGAGGGCGTCCGCCGTGGCCAGGTATTCGACGAGCGTGCTGTCCGAGCTCCGCGCGAGGTCGACGATCTCGGACCCGGTGAGCGCGCGGGCGGAGATGAGCGAGGCCAGGTCCTGGTCGGCGTCGGCGAGCGCGGCCATCGCCCCCTCGATCGCGCCGCCCCCCCGCAGGGTAAGCAGGTCGCCGTCCTCGGCGCCGGGGTCCGGTCGCGCCTCGATCTCCGCCTCGCGGAGCCGCGCCAACGCGGCCCCCGACTCGCCCTCGGGCTCGATCCGCCCGGCGAGGAGGTCGGCGAGGGCGCGCGCCCGCGCGCGCTCGGCGGCGGCCAGCGCGTCCAGCGGCTCCCCGATCTCGGAGAGGAGCTCGACCAGCGCATGGAAGACCTCCATCCGGTCCTCGAGGAAGCCGATCTTGGCGGGGTCGGCGGAAAGCGCGGCGCGCACCCCCTCGATGCCCGCGATCGCCATCTCGAGCTCGGCGCGCGCTTCGACCGGACGCTCCAGGGCCATGAGCGCGTCGGCGCGCCGGTGGCCGGCGTGTGCGGCGAGGTCGGGGTTCGCGGTCGCCCGCGCGGCGGCGAGCGCAGAGTCCGCCGCGGCGAGCGCCTCCTCCGCGCGGCCCAAAGCGAGGAGCGCGTCGGCGAGTCCGGTCCCTGCGTCCGCCACCCGCGTCAGTAGGTGCGACTCTCGCGCCACCACGAGGGCCTCGCGATGAAGCGCGATGGCTCGCTCCGGATCTCCCGCGTCCAGCGCCAGGTCGGCCAGGAGCGAGAGCGCGTCCGCCTCGCCGGTTCGGTCGCCGGTCTCGCGCTGGATCGCGAGCGCCGCCTCGGCGTCCGCGCGGGCGCCCGCAGCATCCCCGAGCTTCGCCTTGAGGCTCGCGATGTGCTCGAGGGTGAACCCCTCCGCCGCCCGGGCCCCCGTCTGGCGGGTCGATGCGAGCGCCGCGTCGTATTCCTGCAGGGCCTCGTCGTTCCGGCCGGTCAGCGCGTAGAGCCCACCCAGCCCGTCGTGGATGATGCCGGCCGTGTACCGGTCGCGCGTGCGCGCGTTGATCTCCCGCGCCCGCAGGTAGAGCTCCTCGGCGCGCGCGAACTCCGCGCGGCCCTTGTGCGCGGCCGCCAGACCGGCGGTTATCCGGTCCAGGTAGGGGTCGTCCTGGGGAACGAGCGCCAGCGCGTGGCCGTATGCCTCGATCGCGCGTGTGTGGTCGCCCATGAATGTGTGGGCCCCGGCGAGGTTGTTCCACAGATAGGCCTCGCGCACCGGGTCGCCGAGCTCGCGGGCGATCGCGATCGCCTCGCGCGCGGCCTCGACGGCGAGGCGGTGCCGGCCGAGGCTCTTCTGGCTGGAGCCGATACCCTGGACAGACTGGAGCTCCGCCGCACGGTCCCCGCGCGCGCGGGCGAGCGCGCGCGAATCCTCGAAGAGCGCCAGCGCCTCTTCCGCCCGACCTTCCCCGAGGAGCGAGACGGCTAGGCCCCGGAGCGCGCGCTGGCGCTCCTCCGTCCCTTCCACCGCTTGCTCGAGCGCGGCGGCGTAGGCCTCGGCCGAGCCGGAGTAGGAACGCTGGTTGTACAGGGAATCGGCGCGGGCCAGATGATGCAGGACGTCCGCGCCGGCCGCGTCCTGAGCCGAAAGCCGCGACGCGGAGATCGTCAGGCAGAGGAGAGCGAGGGCGGATCCGACCGAGCTGCGCACTGCGGGTCGAGAATGGCCGACCCCCGGCGCGAAGTCAATTGCTCGAGGCGCTCTCCCTGGGCACGTAGAGCCCGTCGAACGATGTCGACCATGTGGCGCCGCCATCGGTCGAGGTTTCCCAGTGCTGGCGGACGGACCCGTCGGGGTTCGGAGTCCAGGTGATGCGGTTGAGGGGGTTCGCGGACGGGTCGGCGTCCATCATGACCATGGCCCCGCTCGTGTCCAGGCCGCCGACCAGCCACAGGGGGCCGCTCGCCTGGGCGTCGATCCAGTTCTGGCGCCACTTGCCGTCGGCCTTGTCGTAGAAGTTCTGGCTCGTGCCCGCCGGCACGCCGGTCGGCCCCGACCAGTTCTCGACGATCAGGCAGCCGTTGTACTCGCGCTCGATCGAGCTCATCCCACCGACCCCGCCGTTCGGCGTCATCACGTTCCACTCGCCGATCCAGAAGTCGAACTGGCGGTACTCGGGCGCGCCGCAGGGATTGATCGAATCCATGTAGGTGTCGTACTCGGGGAGTCCGCGCAGCGGCTCGAACGCAGCGGTCGAGACCAGGACCGCGTAGGGCACGCCCTGCGCTTCGACCGTGCGCCGGATCTCCGCCACCGCATCCGCGGGCCGGTCCGACTCCGCGTAGACCTGAGCGAGCAGGTAGTGCGCGTACGACGGGGGCTGGAACGTCGCCGTGGCGCGCTGGAGCGCCTCGGCGGCGGCGTCGTGGCGCCCGGTCTGATAGAGGGAGCTCCCCAGGCGATACCAGACCCGGCCGCTGTCGGGGTGGGCTCGGGCGAGGGCCTCGTACGCCTCCGCTGCCGCGGCGAACTCCCCGGCCTGGTAGAGCGAGTCCGCGGCCGGGCTCGGCTGCGCGAACACGGAACCGGTGTGCGGGATGACGATGGGGATCACGAGGAGGAACAGGGGGATGCGGAAGACGCGAATGCGTCGCGACATGGAGACCTCCCAGGCGCCTGGGCGCTTATTCGAAGTGGCGGTCGCGCTGGCGAGGTCCGATGGTAGGCCGGAGAGGCGGCGAGCGGCTATACCTCGGCCGCCAACCGCCACCCCCGTGCAGCGGGCGGGTCGATCCGCGCGGTCAGGCGTTCAGAACGCCCCGCCGAAGCCGCCGATACGCGACGTAGCTGTATACGAGCGGAATCACGATGGCCGTGCCGAACGCGATCCCGCTCGCCCACGCGCGCGGGCCCGGCTCGAGCAGGAGACCGGCGAGCACGACCAGCAAACCGGCCGCGACGAACGCCCAGCCGCCGACCCGATGGGTATCCCGCCACACCTCCTCGCTCTCGAGCGTCCACGGCGTCCGGATCCCCATCCACCAGTTCGAACGCAGCCGCGGCATGTAGTTGCCGAGCCCCACGAACAACAGGCCCACCGTCACCGTGACCGCGCGGGCCATGTCGATCGGCCATCCGATCGCGAACCCGAGCGACAGGACGTGGAGGGCCGTCATCAGGAGGGCGATCACGTTGAGGAACACCCACCACGTCTCCTCGAACCGGCTGTAGTTCGCGCCGCGCGGGTCGATCCGCCGCAGGACGATGAGCAGCAGGTAGACCCCGGCCGCCAGCAGAGGCATGAGGAACGCGCCGGGAAACCGCGGCGTCCAGCCGTCGGGCTCGCCCGAGAGGCCGAAGTGCGTGGGAACCTGCTCGGGCAGCCGGCCGTAGACCGCCAGCGCGAACGCGATCATGAGCCCGATCAGAACGGGGCCGATCCAACGCCTGCTCATCGCTCACCTCCATTTCCGAAGAAGCGCATCATCTCGCCGAGGAAGTCCTGAACGACCGTCGTGTCGATGGAGTACACGACGCTCCTTCCGTTGCGTTCGGCCTGCACGAGCCCTGCGTCCTTGAGGACGGACAGGTGGTGGGAGACCGTGGGCGCGGTCATGTCGAAGCGGGCCGCGATCTCGCCGGCCGCGAGGTCGCCTCCGCGCAACATGCGGAGGATCTCCCGCCGGGTAGGGTCGGCCAGGGCTCGAATCGTGTCGTCCACGGGATCTCCTCCTCCGGCGCCGCCGCGAAATCCCCGCGGCCGATAGTTAGACAGAAATCTATTCGATGATAATCTAATTATCGAGGCTTGTCAATCCGATGGTGCTCAGCCATGGACCGCGCTGAGGAGCGCGGCCGTGACGCCGCCGAGGAGCTCGAGCTGGCCGACTCCGGCGAGGACCCCGGTGACGAGCCGGCGGGCGGACGTGCTGCTGTAGGACGAGAGGACCTGCGCCCCGCCGTCTAGGGCGGCCGGCACGAGGAAGAGCGCTCCGATCAGCGCCCGCTCCAGATCAGGCGGTCCCAGGGCGAACAGCCCGGCCACGGCCAGCGGGTACCCGGCGAGGAGCCCTATGCAGCGGGCGCAGATCGGCGAGCGCCAGCCGCCGATCGAGAGGCAGCGATCCGGGTTCCCGTGGCACCCGATCCACGCCGCGGGGCGGGACCTCAGCGCGCGGGGGTGCTCGATGATGGGAGGCCGCGCGCGGCCCGCGGGCCGCCCTGCGAGGCCGGCCGGCGCGCTCAATACGTTCCGGCGCTCCCCATGATGCCGCTGAAGATCATCGTGCCCATGAACAGGAAGTACAGCCCGACCAGGACCGCCCACACGACGAACGGGATCCACGTCATCTGGCAGAGGTCCTTCGCCGTCCGCGGCTTCTGGTCCTTGATCACGAAGTAGACGACCACCGAGGCAATCGCCGCCAGCGGCGAGAAGCACAGGTTCGCGATGAACACCAGCACCTTGACGATCGGCTGGAGGCCGGGGTCGGGCCCCGAGGGAACCGGCGCCGGCGGCGCCATGCCGGGACCGGCCGCCGCCACGGAGGGCTGCGGGCCGACCTTCAGCTCGTTCCCGCACTGGCACTGGAACGTGTGACCCTCGGGATACTGGCTGACGTCGTAGACGGTCCCGCACTGCGGACACGTGAGTTTCATCGGCTGTCATCCTGACTTGGCGTGGAGGGTGACGAGGATCGCGGTGGGATGTATACGGCGCACCCGCGAGCCGGTCAACCATGGCGCTGGCAGCGCCGGCCGTCACGGCCTAGTCTGGAATAGTGGACGACGAGAGCGTCGACGAGATCGTGCTGGCGGCGATCGTGGACGAGCGTGGGCGCATGCTGGTCCAGCCGCGCGCCGGCGACCCCCTCCTCGCCGGGACGTGGGAGCTTCCGGGCGGCAAGGTGGATCCGGGCGAGGACCACGCCGCGGCGCTCGCGCGCGAGGTCGAAGAAGAGACGGGCGTCATGATTCGCGTGGGCGAGCTCGCCGTGGCTCTCTGCCACGCCTACCCGGACCGCCGGGTCGCCCTTCATGCGTACCTGTGCGAGCCCGTGGGAGACGCCCGACCGGTCCGGTGGGTGCGGTGGACGTCGCCGAAGGAGTACCGGGCGATGCCTATGCCCGACGCCAACATCGCGATCGTGGACGCGCTGGAGCGCGTTGTCGGACCGCAGGAGCCGGGGAAACGCTTGACAGACGATAGTTCGATATCGTACAAATAAGGCCGATGAACGGGGACCGGGTCCACCTGGGGAACCTCCTCGCCGAGGGCGCGGAGCGCTGGCGCGAGCGCCTGGTCGAAACGTGCCGGCACGCCGGATTCCCCGACGTCACCCCCACCACCTGCCAGGTTCTGTGGCCCCTCTTCGAGCGGGATGGCCGCCCGATCAGCGAGGTCGGCCAGCTCGCCGGGATGGCCAAATCCTCGATGACGACGATCGTCCGCGGGCTCGAGCGCGGCGGGTTCGTGCGCCTCGAGTCCGATCCGGCGGACCACCGGGTCAAGCGTCTGTGGCTCACGCCGCGCGCGCGCGAGCTCGAGCGCGTTCTGGGCGACGGCGTGACCCGGCTCCGGCACCGCGTGACGGCAACCCTCGGCATCGCCGGCCAGCAGCAGCTCCAGCAGAACCTCCTGCGCCTCCTGGACTCGCTGTGAACCGCGGGTGGCGGTGACCGACGCCGACGTCTTCGACGTCGCGATCCTGGGTGGCGGCCCCACGGGCCTCTTCGGGGCCTTCTATGCCGGCATGCGCCAGATGCGGACCCTGATCCTCGACGCGCTCCCCGAGCTGGGCGGCCAGCTGACGGCGCTCTATCCCGAGAAGTACGTCTACGACGTCGGCGGTTTCCCGAAGATCCTCGCGCGCGACCTCGCCGAGGGGCTGGTCGAGCAGGCGATGCAGTTCCATCCCGAGGTCGGGGTCGCGGAGACGGCTACCGAGCTCGAGCCCGCCGAGCCCGACGCCGACGGGGGCGTGGCCGTGTGGAGGATCGGCACCGACCGCGGAGAGCGGCTCGCGCGCACGGTCGTCGTGACGGCGGGGATCGGCGCGTTCGAGCCGCGGAAGCTCAAGGTCGACGGGATCGAGCGATACGAGGGCCGCGGGATGCAGTATCTCGTCAAGGACAAGATGGCGCTGGCCGGAAGGCGCATCCTGATCGTGGGCGGTGGCGACTCGGCGTTCGACTGGGCCGACAACCTGCGCGGGATCGCCGATTCGATAACGCTGATCCACCGCCGCGACGGATTCCGCGCGCACGAGGGCACGGTCGAGGCGGTGATGCGCGCGGGCGTGGAGATCCTCACGTTTCACGAGGTACGTTCGGTGGCGGGGGAGGAGGCGGTCGAGCGCGTGACGATCTTCGACAACCGCACCGGGGAGGAGAAGACGCTCGACATCGACGCGCTCCTCGTGAACATCGGCTTCAAGGCCGATCTGGGGCCCGTCAAGCGCTGGGGGCTCGAGATGATGAAGAACGGGATCGTCGTCAACGAGCGCATGGAGACGAACCTGCCCGGGGTCTACGCGGCCGGCGACGTGGCCTACCACGGCGGCAAGCTGCCGCTGATCGCGACCGGCTTCGGCGAAGTGGCGATCGCCGTCAACTTCGCCAAGGCGCGCATCGACCCGACGGCGCGCGCGTTTCCCGGTCATTCGACGGAGGAGAAGTGGAAGGAGTCGTGAGCGAGACGCTCTCCCCGCGCTCGGCGGCGCTCCTGATCGTGGGTGACGAGATCCTGTCGGGCGAGGTGGAGGATCAGAACACACCCTTCCTCACGCGCCGTCTGTGGGAGCTGGGGATCCTCGTTGCCAAAGTCGTGATCGTGAGCGACCGGCGGGAGGCGATCGTCGAGGAGCTCGAGCGGCTGGTCGCGGCCCACGACTTCGTGCTCGTTACGGGCGGGATGGGCCCGACGCACGACGACGTGACCCGGCTGGCGGTGGCCGACGCGCTC
>JAICQP010000113.1 GCA_025937815.1 Gemmatimonadota bacterium | reverse complement strand
GACGCGCGCCGTCGGCTCGCCGAGGGGGGATAGTGGACCGCAGGCAATTCCTGCGCGCGCTGGGAAGCGCCGGCGCCGGCGCCCTTGCCGGGCCCGCACTCTCGGGGCTCGGCGCAGCAACCACGCGATCGGCCCGCACCGCCATCGGCGCCGGAGAGCGGGCCGCGTCGTTCCTCATCCCCATGGACGAGGAGCAGCCGCAACCCCTCCGCGCGTACGGGATCGTGTACCGCGCGCTCGAATCCGGCGGCCGCGCGGAGTGGCTCCTCAACTTCCGCGGCGGCGCGTTCCTCGTCGATCATCCGCCCGCGCTGGACGAGGCGCTGGACCGAGGCGTCTGGACCGAGGACCCGGCCTCCTCCGCCGGCGCGCTCCAGGCGGCGCTCGGCACCGAGGACACGGTCCCCATGAAGCTCGAGGTCGCGCCGAAGATCGCGGTCTACGTCCCGCCGTACGCCGCGCCGTGGGACGACGCGGTCAGGCTCGCGCTCGACTTCGCGGAGATCCCGTACACGTCGCTGTGGGACTCCGAGGTGCTGCGCGAGGGGCTCGCGGAGGTCGACTGGCTCCACCTCCACCACGAGGACTTCACCGGGCAGTACGGCAAGTACGGGCTCGGCGTCCTGACCGCCGACTGGTACCAGCAGGCGGTCGCGCTCGACCGGGCGACCGCCGACGAGTTCGGCTTCGTGGACGGACGCGCGCTCAAGGCCGCTGTCGCCGACAAGATCCGGGAGTACGTCGCCACGGGCGGCTTCCTGTTCGCGATGTGCGCGTCCAGCGAGACGCTCGACGTAGCGCTCTCCGGCGAGGCGTCGGACTTCGCGGGGACGCTCGCCTTCCGCGATTTCGAGATCGACCCCAGCGACTCGGGGCCCTTCTCGACGATCGACGGGCATCGGGTCAACACGCCAGAGCGGCTTCCCCTCGACGAGGTTCTGGTCGAGCGCTTCTCCGCCACCGTGGATCCCGTGGCCGCGATGCTCACCCAGGACCACGACCTCCGCTTCCCGGACTGGTACGGCCTGACCACGTCGTACCGGCCGGACACGCTCAAGCCGAGCGTCGTCGTGCTCGCGACCTGCGGCGGCGGGCGACTCGCCAAGTACGTGCACGGCGACCACGGCGAGGGCTCGTTCACGCTGCTCGGCGGGCACGATCCCGAGGACCCCCGCCACGCCGTCGGCGATCCCGCGACCGACCTGCGCGAGTTCCCCGCCTCGCCCGGCTATCGCCTGATCCTCAACAACGTCCTGTTCCCGGCGGCGGAGAAGAAGGAGCGCCTGACGTGAGATCGAGGAAAGCCTCGACACCGCGATTTGACGGTGGGCTGCCTGAGTTGTACAATACGATGTACAAGTAGGATGAAACGGCGCTTATCCATATCCGAAGCCAGGGCGCGGCTGTCCGAACTGGTGGCCCAGGTCCTTCGAGACGACGCGGCGATCTCGATCGAGCATCGAGATCGTGAGGAGAGGGTTCTGCTGGTGAGCGAAAGACGTTACCGATATCTGGAAGAAACCGTCGACCGGCTGTCGAACGAATCGGGCACGGCACTGCCGGTAGCCGGCAGCCTGGAGCTCCGCGGGTCGGATGCGGAGCTCGAGCGGGATCTCGCGCGGATTCGGGAGGAGGCGGCCGCGCTCGCCGGGGAGAAGCTCGCGGAGTCGATCTGAGCCGGCTCGCCGTGGTCGATACCCACGGGCTGGTGTGGTACGCGCTCGAGCGGTGGAAGAAGCTGGGGAAAGCAGCGCGTCGTGTGCTGAGTTCGGCGGACCAGGGCGACGCGGTCGTCTACGTCCCCACGATCGTGCTGGTCGAGATCGGCGAGCTGGAGCGCCTCGGCCGCATCCGCCTGCGGAGCGGGCTGAGGAGGTGGGCGCGCGAGCTCTTCTCCCGGAATGCGTTCCGGCCCGCCGAGCTGAACGTCGAAGTCGCCCTCAAGGCGCACTCCCTCCACCAAGTCCAGGAACGCGGCGACCGGCTGATCGCGGCCACGGCCCTCCACCTCGACCTACCGCTGATCACCCGGGACCGCGCGCTCGGCACGGCGACCGGAGTCCGCACGATCTGGTGAGTCGATCCTCCTTGACGACCTTGCCCGGCGCTCACCATGATTTATGTTCCGAACCAACGCTTTCCCCCTTTCACTGTCCGGAGACGACTCATGCCGAGGATCCACTCGCGGTGGCTCGCGCTCGCGCTTGGCATCGCCCTGCTGGGGTGCGCTCAAGAAGAAACCTCTGAAGACGAGATGGTCGAGGACACTACGGCCATGGCTCCCGAACCCGCGGGGGCTTCGCTCGCGGACTTCGCGGGAACGTGGACCTTCACCGGGACGACCGAAGGGGGTCAGACCCCGCCTCCCTACGAGCTGACGGCGACCGCCGACCAGTCCGGCTGGACGTTCCGGTTCCCGGACTTACCCGACCGGGAACCCATTCCGGTCCGGGTCGTCGAAGCCTCCGGAGACAGCGTCGTCACGGAAACGGATTGGTTCGAGAGCGCCCTCCGACCAGGCCTTCAGGTGTGGACCCGCGCCGTGTATCGCCTCGAAGGGGACCGGATGACGGGGGATCTCGTGGCCCATTACGAGACCACAGAGCCCGACTCGGTCATCACCATCGCCGTGGAGGGAACCCGAGCGCCGTAGATCACCACGGGCACGCAAGCGTTGGTCGCGCGCTTCGCGTGCCCGTATCTTTCGATCGGATCGATCGTTGAGCGAATGACTCGACAAACGGGGTGAGGCTTGGCCACTGCGGCGAAGACCAGGTCTCCGGATCGCGAGCTGCTCGGCCGGTTCGAGGCCGGCGACCGGCGCGCGCTCGCCCGGGCGCTGTCCTGGGTCGAGAACCAGCGCCCCGGATTCGAGAGCCTGCTCCATTCGCTTCACGGCCGCCTCGGGCATGCCTATCGGGTGGGGATCACGGGCCCGCCGGGGGCGGGGAAGAGCACGCTGACCGAGAAGTACGTGCTCCGGCTGCGGGAACGGGATCTCAAGGTCGGGATCCTCGCGGTCGACCCGAGCAGCCCGTTCACGGGCGGCGCGCTCCTCGGCGACCGGATCCGCATGCAGGACCTGACACTCGACGAGGGCGTGTTCATCCGCTCGATGGCATCGCGCGGCCGTCTCGGCGGGCTCGCCACGACGTCCCTCGAGGCCGCCGATCTGGTCGAGGCGTTCGGCTTCGACGTCGTCATTCATGAGACGGTCGGCGTGGGGCAGACCGAGCGTGACGTCGTCAGCGCGGCCGACACGACCGTCGTCGTCCTGGTGCCCGAGTCGGGTGATTCGATTCAGGCGATGAAGGCCGGTCTCATGGAGATCGCCGACGTGTTCGTCGTGAACAAGGCCGACCGGCCGGGCGCCGACAAGCTCGCGCGCGCGCTGAAGGCGACGCTCGGGCTCCGAGCGGCGCCGGCGGACGGCTGGGAGCCGCCGATCATTCGGACGGTCGCCGTCGACGGGCAGGGGATCGACGAGCTCGATGCCGCGATCGAAGCGCACCGGGAGCACGGCCGGAAGACGGGCGCGCTCGCGAAGAAGCGCGCCGCCCGCGCCGCCGAGCGGGTCCGCGACATCGTCGCCCGCCGCTCCGAGCGCCGGGTGTGGATCGAGCGCGGCGGAGAGGCGCTCCTGGCCGCGGGCCTCGAGCGGATCGCCGCCGGCGAGACGACGCCCTACGCGCTGGCCGACGAGATCGCGCGCGCGGCCGACATCGACGAACCGGCAGGGCCCGAAGGAGTGGCGCCATGACCCGCACGACCATTGACGCGCACAGTGCGATCGGCGGCCGCGTGACGACGGACGCGAAGGACGACTCGCCGCGCATGGCGCGACTCGCCGAGCGCGTCCGCCGCTGGGAGGAGCGCCGCTCCGCCGAGCCGGCCCGCGACATCGACTTCACGACCACCTCCTCGATGGAGGTGGCGCCCATCTACACCCCGCTCGACACAGCGGGGATCGACGAGCTCGATGACATCGGTCTTCCGGGCGAGTACCCGTACACGCGCGGCGTCTACGAATCCATGTACCGGACGCGGCTTTGGACGATGCGCCAGTTCGCGGGCTTCGCGACCGCCGCCGAGACGAACGAGCGGTACCACTACCTCCTCGAGCACGGCCAGACCGGGCTCTCGGTCGCGTTCGACCTGCCGACGCTCATGGGCTACGATTCCGATCACCCGATGTCGGAAGGCGAGGTCGGCGTGTGCGGGGTGGCGATCGACTCGCTGGCCGACATGGAGCGGCTCTTCCAGGGGATTCCGCTCGACAAAGTTTCTACGTCGATGACCATCAACGGGCCCGCGATCATCTTCCTCGCCCTCTACATCGTGGTGGCGGAGAAGCAGGGGATCGACTCGACCAAGCTTCGGGGCACGATCCAGACCGACCCGCTCAAGGAGTACATCGCGCAGAAGGAGTGGCTGTTCCCGCCGGAGCCGCATCTCAAGATCGTCGTCGACATGATGGACTGGTGCACGCGGAAGGCGCCCCTCTGGCATCCGATCTCGATCTCGGGATACCACATCCGCGAAGCGGGATCGACCGCGGTCCAGGAGCTGGCGTTCACGCTGGCCGACGGGTTCACCTACGTAGAGCGCGGGATCGCGGCCGGCCTCGACGTCGACTCGTTCGCGCCCAGGCTCTCGTTCTTCTGGAACGCGCACAACGACTTCTTCGAGGAGGTCGCCAAGTACCGCGCGGCGCGGCGGATCTGGGCGCGCCACATGAAGGAGCGCTACGGCGCGAAGAACCCGCGCTCCCTCCTCATGCGCTTCCACACGCAGACGGCGGGGTGCTCGCTGACCGAGCAGCAGCCCGAAAACAACATCGTGCGGACGGCGATCCAGGCGCTGGCCGCAGTGATGGGCGGCACGCAGTCACTCCACACCAATTCCATGGACGAGACCTTCGCGCTGCCGACGGAGAAGGCAGTCAAGATCGCGCTCCGCACCCAGCAGGTGATCGCCTACGAGTCCGGGGTTCCCAACGTGATCGACCCGCTGGGGGGATCGTATTTCGTCGAGGCGTTGACGCAGAGGATGGAGGACGAGGCCGAGGAGTACTTCCGCCAGATCGAGGACATGGGTGGGGTGGTGGCCGGAATCGAGTCCGGCTTCTTCCAGCGCGAGATCGCCGAGGCCGCGAGCCGCTATCAGGAGGAGATCGACACCAGGCGACGCGTGATCGTGGGCGTCAACGAGTTCGTCGAGGAGGACGAGAAGCTCGAGATCCCGATCCTGCGGATCGACCCGCGCTACGAGCGCGAGCAGATCGAGCGCCTGCGCGCCGTCCGCGCCGAGCGCGACGGCGGACGCTACGAGTCAGCGATGGCCGCACTGCGCTCTGCGATCCGCGCCGAGGAGAACCTGATGGAGCCCGTGCTCGACTGCGTCCGCGCCTACGCGACCATTGGGGAGATCGTCGAGCTCATGAAGGGGGAGTACGGCACCTGGCGTGAGCCCGAGATCTTCTAGGCTTGGATTCGATGCAAAAGAGATGTCTTGAGTAAGCAATGGTGGGAAACGCTCTTCGACGATAAATACCTGGTTACATATGTGGATCGGATTACCGAGGAAACTACTCGGACCCAGCTTGAGTTCCTCAAGAATTCGCTCCACCTCCCCAGCGAAGCGGCAATTCTCGACCTGGCCTGTGGCTATGGAAGGCTCAGTATCCCCCTGGCCCAGGAAGGGTATAGGGTCACTGGCTTCGACTTTTCTGAGTACCTACTGAACATCGCACAGCAAAAGGCGAAAGATGTTGGCCTGGACGTGTGCTTTGTAAAGGGGGATATGCGTGATCTCCATTTCGACAACGAGTTCGATGCAATCATCAATATCTTTACGTCATTTGGATATTTCGAGAACGTGGAAGACGATCTTGCTGTCCTGAGAGGTGTGCAGCGCGGCTTGAAGGATGGTGGATACTTTTTTATGGACTTTGCAAACAGTGCGAGAAAGATGAGTTGGCTCTATGAGAATGGCGACATCGACCAGGAAACGGGGGAACTCGTATCAGAACAGAGCGAAACACTCTCGAACGGCATCACAGTGAACCAGGTTGAACGTCTGGACGTTGGCACGCTGCGATGGGAAATGAAACGCTCCTGGCTTGAGAAAGGAAAGGAACGTTCTTATCGCACCAATGTTCGTATGTATTTTCTTGCTGAACTGCGGCAATTAATGAAGCAGTCCGACTTGATTGTTGAGCAAGTCTTTGGGGACTTTGACGCTTCCCCCTATCAGGCAGACAGTAGGCGTATTCTGATTCTCTCTCGAAAGCGTTAGCCACGGGGTGGCTTAATCGTGTCCAAGCTCCGCTTTCGGATCTCGATGTCACTCGACGGCTTCGTCGCCGGTCCGGACCAGAGCCTCGACAACCCGCTCGGGATCGGCGGGGAGGGCCTCCATGATTGGGTCGTCTCGCTAGAGGTATGGCGTGCCCCGCATGGACTTCCGGGCGGAGAGGTCAACGAGAGCTCGACGGTCGTCGAGGAGGAGCAGGCGGGGATCGGCGCCACGATCATGGGACGGAACATGTTCGGCGGCCATCCCGGTCCGTGGAATGCGGATGGGCCGTGGAACGGGTGGTGGGGCGACGACCCGCCGTTCCACCATCCGGTCTTCGTCATCACCCACCACGCGCGCGAGCCGCTCGAGCTGAAGGGCGGAACGACGTTCACGTTCGTGACCGAAGGCATCGAGTCGGCGCTGGAGCGGGCGCGGGAGGCGGCCCGCGGCCAGGATGTGTCGCTGGCGGGCGGCGCGGACGCGGCGCAGCAGTACCTGCGGGCCGGCCTCGTCGACGAGATGGATCTTCACCTCGTACCGGTCCTCCTCGGAAGCGGAGAGCGTCTCTTTGAGGAGGTGGGTACCGACCTCCACGGTCTCGAGCTCGTGCGCTCGGTGGCGGCGCCGGGCGTCACCCACCTCAAATTCGCGCGACGCTGACGGACGACCCGATCGAGCAGGCCGCGGCGCTGATGGCGGCGTTCGCCGAGCGCACGGGCCTCACGTCTTCCGCGCCGCCGCGACGCTATCTCTGGACCGACGCCTTCGCCGTCTGCAACTACCTGGGCCTCGCGCGCGCGACAGGCGAGGAGCGGTACGTAGAGCTCGGGCTGGGTCTCGTGGATCAGGTCCATCACGTGCTCGGGCGGCACCACCCTCAGGATCCGCGCAGCGGGTGGATCAGCGGGCTGGTAGAAGAGGAGGGAGAGGCGCATCCGACGCGCGGCGGCCTCCGGATCGGCAAGCCCCTGCCCGAGCGCGGCACTGGTGAGCCGTTCGACGACCGGCTGGAGTGGGATCGGGACGGGCAGTACTTCCACTACCTGACGAAATGGATGCACGCCCTCGATCAGGTATCCCGGGCGACCGGAGACGTACGATTCAACCTCTGGGCACGCGAGCTGGCGGACGTCGCGCACGCGGCATTCGCTCGCGGTACTCCGGTGAACCGGCGCATGGCCTGGAAGATGAGCACGGATCTGTCCCGCCCGCTGGTCGATTCGATGGGACAGCACGACCCGCTGGACGGCTACATCACCTGCGTGCAGCTCGAGTCGACGGCTAGGCGGCTCGAGGGCGCCGGGTCCGAGCCGCGGCTCGCGCAGGCCCTTGAGGACTACCGCGCCATCAGCGAGGCGATCGACCTCCGGACCGCGGATCCGCTGGGCCTCGGCGGGCTCCTGACCGACGCCTTTCGGGTGGTCCAGCTCGTCGGTGAGGAAGCGCTCGAGGAGGGACGGTTGCTCGCGGGCTTGCTGCTTTCGGCCCTGGACGGCCTCGAGCGGTATGCGCGTCTCGGGGAGTGGCGCCAGCCCGCGACCAGGCG
>JAICQP010000256.1 GCA_025937815.1 Gemmatimonadota bacterium | reverse complement strand
GCCGCCGAGGCGAGCGGCACCCTCGAGATCCTCGTCCAGGCCGGAGAGACCGTGCACGTCGGCGACGTGGTGGGGAGGATCGTGGAGGCCGGCGCCGGGCAGCCTGCGCCAGAGGAGAAGCCCGAACCCGAGAAGGCGGCCGAGCCTCAGAAGCCGGAGGAGGCGCCCGAGCCGGCACCTGTGGAAACGCCAGGCGCGAAGAAGCAAGAGCAGCCGAAGCCCTCGCCCCAGAAGGAGCCCGAGACCGGAAGAAAGAAGGAGCCGGAAACCGGGCGGAAGAAGGAGCCGGAGACCGGGAGGGAAAAGGAGCCGGAGACCGGAAGGGAGAAGGAGCCGGAGACCGGGCGGAAGAAGGAGCCGGAGACCGGAAGGGAGAAGGAGCCGGAGACCGGAAGGGAGAAGGAGCCGGCAAGGCAACCCGCGCCGGCGAGGGCGGCCGAGCCGGATTCAGCCGCGGAGGAGCCCCCGTCTGCCCCCGCCGAGCCCGGCACGCGCCGCGAGCGGATGACGCGCCTCCGGCGCCGGATCGCCGAACGCCTCGTCGAGGCCCAGCGGACCGCCGCGATCCTCACCACCTTCAACGAGATCGACATGACCGAGGTCATGGAGCTCCGCAAGGTGCACCAGGCGGAGTTCGAGGAGCGCCACGGCGTCCGCCTCGGGTTCATGTCGCTGTTCGCGAAGGCCTCGGTGCTGGCGCTCCGTGACTTCCCGCGGATCAACGCGTTCATCGAGGGGGAAGAGATCGTCTATCACGACTCCGTTCACCTGGGGATCGCCGTCGGAACGCCGCGCGGGCTCGTCGTCCCGGTCCTCAGGAACGCGGACCGGATGACCTTCGCGGAGATCGAGCGCGCCATTCAGGAGCTCGCCACGCGCGCGCGCGACGGCGAGCTGACGATCGAGGAACTCCAGGGCGGGACGTTCACGATCTCCAACGGCGGGATCTACGGCTCGCTGATGTCGACCCCCATCCTCAACCCGCCCCAGAGCGGCATCCTCGGCATGCACAAGATCGAGCGGCGTCCGGTGACGCTGCTGGATCCGGCCTCGAAGGAGGAGCGGATCGTCTCCCGCTCGATGATGTACGTTGCCCTGTCGTACGATCACCGGATCGTCGACGGCGAGGAGGCGGTCTCGTTCCTCGTCAAGGTGAAGGAGCGGCTGGAGAACCCCGTCCGGCTACTGCTGGATTCCTGAGCGCGTCGTGACGAGCCCATCACCCCAACGAAAGGCGAGCATCCCATGCGGAACGCGATGACCGCCGTCCTGCTGGCGGCCCTTCTGGCGGCTTGCGGCGGTGAGGAAGAAGCTCCGGAGCCCGAGCCCGCACCCGTGGAGACCCAGCCCGCGCCGGCGGCCGAAGAGCCTGCGGGCGACATCTCGGACCCCGCCACGGCCACCTACGCCCCCGAGCTCGACGTCGACATCGCGGCGATGGAGCGCACCGACACCGGGCTCTACTACCAGATCGTCAGGCCCGGGAGCGGCGCGACCATCGCTCCGGGCCAGACCGCTGTCGTCGAGTACACGGGCTGGCTGCCCGACGGCACGCAGTTCGACTCGAGCCGGGGCCGAGAGCCCTTCGCGTTCCCGCTGGGCGCCAACCAGGTGATCGCCGGCTGGGACCAGGGGGTGGCGGGGATGGCGGTCGGCGAGCAGCGCCTGCTCGTGATCCCGCCGGCGCTGGGCTACGGGTCGATGGGCTCGGGGGGCGTCATCCCGCCGGACGCGACGCTCGTCTTCGAGGTCGTGCTGCTCGAGATCCAGTAGGCGATCTGCACCACCGGCGGGGCGACCCCCGTCGACCTACCTGAGCGCTTCCAGCGCCTCCCGGGCGACGTCGGTCAGTATCTCGGTGAGGTCGCTCTGCGGGTCCTCGGTGCCCTTGTCCTCTTCGATCTCGTCGCGAGCGACGCGCTCGCCGCCCGGCACCGCGCTCATGTCGTAGTTC
>JAICQP010000057.1 GCA_025937815.1 Gemmatimonadota bacterium | reverse complement strand
GGTGACCGTCCATGCGCGGCTGTAGGTGATGCCCCCGATCGTGGCCGTGTCGTTTCCGCTCGCGATCTCCGAATAATTCAGTGACTGGAGCTCCTCGACCTTCAGCCGCAGCGTCTCGACGGCCCGCGTCCGATTCGTCACCCCGCGGTTCGACCGCATGAGCGCCGCGGTCAGGGATGCCGAGGCCAGGACGCCGAACGTCAGCATCACGATCGCTACCACGACCTCGATCAGCGTGAAGCCCCGGCTCGAGC
The DNA here is from genome assembly GCA_025937815.1 of Gemmatimonadota bacterium. GTDB lineage: Bacteria > Gemmatimonadota > Gemmatimonadetes > JACCXV01 > JAHWKZ01 > JAICNR01. Next base: position 16,885 of record JAICQP010000057.1, on the reverse strand, counting down.
GCAGGCGGCGCATCACCACCGCACCAGCCCGCTGGCCAGGACGTCGATCGACTGCACGTGGCCGTCCACGGACACCTCGATCGTCTTCGGCGCGTCGACCCGGCCGCGCGGGTAGTACAGGATCGTCCCGCTCGTCGCGCCGCCCATCGTCACGGCGGCGTCCGCCGTGCCCGAGTCGGCGGTAGCGAGCCAGGTGCCAGGATTGGCTGGATCCTCCTGCTCGACCTTCCACACGGCGCCGCTGGCCAACACGAACCTGTTCGGGAGCTGGGTGGCAATGGCCCGCGCGCGCGCGTTCGCCATCGCGGCGTGGATCTCCCGCGCCTCGTCGACCGCGGCGTAGGGGTCCGATGTCCCCGCGACCCGCGGGATGGCGACCGCCGCCAGGATCCCGACCAGGACCATGACGATCAGGGCCTCGATGAGCGAGATCCCGCGTCGCGACCGCGTCACGGAGGTGAGGGGGAGGATGTCCATCGTGTGCTCCTTGCACTCGCGCTCCAGTGAGCGCCTCGGGTCGTTCGACGCGAACTCTCCGTGCAAGACACGTTCCACCAACGTGGATCGCCAGAACCCCTTGCATGGCAAAGGGTTGGCACCAATCGCGTCGGTCGCGGCGACCGCGGAACGCTGGACGAGGCCGCATTCTGCCGAGGACCTGCCGTCAGAGGGCTTCCTGGCCGCGATCCACGGATCCCCGAGAAGCTACCGGCCGATCCGAACGAGGAGAGGAGGAAAAAGGTAGGATACGGTGGTTCCCGAAGGGCTTACGACGCCGGGTGGGTTGTCACGACCTCCCCGCAGCCAGCTATGCGTCGACCTGTGCCACGTCGGCAGCCACGGTGCGGTGGTAGTATGCCCCGTCACCGTACTCCGCGACCTTGCCGCAACGGTGGCAGCGAATGGGACGGAGGCCGGGCGGCCGCTCCGACAGCCCCTGCTCCGTGCGCCGGATGCCGGTGGCGACCTCGGATTCGCAGCGCTCGCACCGCACGAAGAGCTCCTCGTCGATGATGGCCATGGAAGGAAGTATAGCCTCCAGGGACGAAGCGGTCCGGTCAGCCGATCGACCATGGGATCTCCGTGGGCTCGGGCGTGCGGATTTCCTCCGACTATCTTGCACCGGGCTCGAGGGACGCGCCACGGGAGGAGGGGAAGGATGACGACCGGCAACAAGACCCCGCCGCGCATGCTTCCCGCCTGGAAGGCGCTCGAGAACCACCACCGGCAGGTCGTCCATCGCCATCTGCGCGACCTCTTCGCCGGGGACCCCGCTCGCGCCGAGCGGATGACGGTCGAGGCGGCCGGCCTCGTCCTCGACTTCTCCAAGAACCGCGCGACCGACGAGACGATCTCGCTCCTGTGTGAGCTCGCCACCCAGGCGGGCGTTCGCGAGCGCGCAGAGGCGATGTTCCACGGCGAGCTGGTCAACGTGACCGAGGGTCGCCCGGTGCTCCACGTCGCACTCCGCGCTCCGCGCGACAGCCTGATCCATGTCGGCGGCGTGAACGTGGTGCCCGAGGTCCACGCGGTGCTCGACCGCATGGCGGAGTTCTCCAGCCGGGTGCGATCCGGCCAGTGGACGGGCCACACCGGGCTCCCGATCCAGGCCGCCGTCAACATCGGGATCGGCGGCTCCGACCTGGGGCCGCGGATGGCGACGCACGCGCTTCGCGCCTTCGCCGATCGCGACCTCAGCGTGCGGTTCGTCTCCAACGTCGACGCGACGGCGTTCGTCGAAGCGACCCGGGACCTCGACCCCGCGAACACGCTCTTCGTCGTCTGCTCGAAGACGTTCACGACGCTGGAGACGTTGACCAACGCGCGCACGGCGCGGGAATGGCTGACCGCGGTGCTCGGCGAGGAGGCGGTCGCGAAGCACTTCGTGGCCGTCTCGACGAACGCCGACGGCGTGAGGGAGTTCGGCATCGACCCCGAGAACATGTTCGGCTTCTGGGACTGGGTGGGCGGCCGCTACTCGCTGGCCTCGGCCGTGGGCCTGTCGCTGATGCTCGCCGTCGGCCCCGAGCGCTTCCGCGAGATGCTCGACGGCATGCACGCCATGGACGACCACTTCCGCGCCGCGCCGATCGAGCGGAACCTGCCAGCGCTCCTGGGTCTCCTGGGGATCTGGTACGGCAACTTCTTCGGCGCCGCGACCCACGCCGTGCTGCCCTACGACGAGTACCTGGGGCTCTTTCCCGCGTATCTCCAGCAGCTCGACATGGAGAGCGACGGCAAGCGCGTCGACGAGGAGGGACGGCCGCTCGATGTCGATAGCGGCCCGGTCGTCTGGGGCCAGCCCGGCACCGACGGGCAGCACGCCTTCTTCCAGCTGCTCCACCAGGGGACGCGGCTCGTGCCCTGCGATTTCGTCGGCTTTCTCGAGCCGCTCCATCCCATCGGCCGCCATCACGCGCTGCTGTTCGCGAACCTCGTCGCCCAGACGGAGGCGCTGGCGTTCGGGAAGACGGCTGAGGAAGTCGCCGCCGAGGGCATCGATACGGCGCTCGTCCCACACCGCACGTTTCCGGGAAACCGGCCGTCGAACACGATTCTCGCCGACCGGTTGACGCCCTGGACCCTGGGCGCGCTGATCGCTCTCTACGAGCACAAGGTCTTCGTGCAGGGGACCGTCTGGGGGATCGACTCGTTCGACCAGTGGGGCGTGGAGCTCGGCAAGACGCTGGCCGGGCGGATCGCGCCGGAGCTCGAAGCGGAAGCGCCGCCGGAGCTCCGCCACGACTCGTCGACCAACGCCCTCATCAGGCGCTACCGCGCCGCCGTCCGCCAGTGACCGGCTACTGCTCGTAGCTCTCGACGACCTCTTCCGGCCGGACGCGCGCGCTCGACGGATCCTCTCCGACCTCCCGCAGCGCGCGGCGCTGCCGCAGCAGGTCCCAGCACTGGTCGAGCTCGACCTCCACGTCGGCGAGCTTGCGACGTTCCTCGTCGCCCATCTCGCCTTGCCCGTAGAGCCGATGCTCTTCCTCGACCAGGTCCTGGATCCGCTCGAGAACCGTCTTGTCGGTGCGAGTGCGATTCATCGTAGCCTCCCTTCGTTCCGCAGACGATCGCACGCCGGCGGACGGAGGTCGGTCAGCGAGCGTACATCCGCCCCGGGGCCTCCGGGATCAGGGGCCGAACGCGCCGTGGAAGGTCGCGGCCAGGCCGAGCGCCGCGCCGAGGTCGGGGTCGGGATCGTGTAGCCCGACGATCACCGCCGCGTCGAGGACGAAGCGTCCCGCCCGGCGCAGGCCGAGCCGCGCCTGGCCGCGCTCCTCGGTGCCGATCGGCGTGTCGCCGCGCACGTCGAGCGAGCCCTGGACCTCCGCGCCGGCGACCCATCCCCCGCCGAGGGGACCGGTGACCGACAGCCCGTATCCCCACACGTCGTTCTGGCGATCCCCGCGGGTCGGGATCCCGAGCACCCCCGCTCCGAGATTCGCCGCGACGCGCGCCGGGCCGATCGACTTGCCGGCCAGGAGCCAGAGCCAGAAGTCGGTCGTGTCGAGGCCGAGACCGCTCTCGTTGCCGGCCGCGGGCAGGCGGGTCGCCACCCGGAAGCTCCAGGCCGGAAAGAGCGGCGTCTCCTCGGCGATCCGGACCTTCATGCCGATCACCGGATCGATCACGTCATCGGTGCGGTCTCCCGACACGTCGAGCATGGAGTCGAGCGGGGCGGGGGCGAGCTCCTCGATGGACAGGAACTCGTAGCCGCCTTCGACGGACAGCTCGGCGCGTCCCAGGCCGAGCCGTACGGCCGCCGGCAGCCGGACGACCGTGCCCGAGAGCCCGGATGCGGGATACTCGCGATCCCCGCCAACCTCGATCCCCAGGTGCGCGGCGACCGCACCGGGCGCGACGAGCGCGGTGTCCTCGGTGCGAAAGGGCCACGGCTGCGCGCGCAGCGGCGCGACCGCGGCCACGAGCGCCACGGAGCCGCCGATGGCGACCGCGGCGCGGATCAGTCGGCGGGGGGCGCCGGGAGCCCCGAGGGATCGGTCCGCGGCTCCGGAGTCGTCGTCGCCCCCACGCCCCCGGGCACGGGCTCGGCCGGATTCCACATGTCGACCGCGATCCGCCACGACCCGCCGGGCTGCCGGCGCCAGATCTCGAGGAACTTGTTCGTCGTCTCCACCGTCTGGCCGGAGAGCCGTGGCGTCCCGCGCCACACGTAGCGGCCGCGGCGGTAGGCCATGTCCCCCTCGATCTCGATCGCCTGCGTGGTGAACGCGAGCTTCGTATCGAAGCGCTCGAACTCCTGTCGGAAGAGCTCGCGGATCGTCTCGCTGCCCTGGATCACCGGCCCGCCGGGAGGCAGGATCACCGCGTCTGGCGCGTAGATCCCGACCAGCTCTTCGACATCCGCCCGGTTGGCGGCCTCTTCCCAGGCGCGGCCCAGGCTGTCGATCTCCGTCCGCGCCTCCTCCACTGCGCCATCGTCCCCGCCATCGGCGCACGCGGCGGCGAATCCCACCAGCGCGGCGAGGCAGATTCCCGCGATTCCGATCCTCACGCATACCTCCCTTGCAGCCGTTTGTCGCAGGTGCGCCGTCAGCTTCCTTCGAAAACCCGGAAGGCGCGCGTCACGCCGATCGTGATTCCGATCGGGGCGTCGACGTCCGTCAGGCCTATCAGGAGCGCGGCGTCGATCGTCGAGGCGCCGGCACCGAAGCGCCCTCCCAGCCGCGCCACGCTGGTGTCCTCGGTGCCGGGGTGGACCTGCCCGGAGAGGTCGACGTGGCCGTCCACACCCGCTCCGACCGCGATCCGCGATCCGATGGCTCGCGATACGGAGAAGCCGTAGGTCAGCACGTCGTTCTGGCTGGTGACCGCCGTCGGGACCTCCAGGATGCCGAGTCCCAGGTTGGCCACCCAGCGTACCCCGGCGGCGTCCTTGGCGGCCAGGAGCGCGAGGAAGAAGTCGGTCGTGTCGAGCCCCAGGCCGCTCTGGTTGCTCGCCACGGGAAGGCGGGTCGCGATCTTGAGGCCGAACGCGGGCGCTCCCCCGGTCTCGTCCCGCACCCTCACCAGCGTGGAAACGACGGGGTCCCGGATGTCGCTCGAGGCCTCGCCCTCGTAATCCAGCTCGGCCGACAGCGGCGCCTCGCGCCGGTCGTGCACGAACAGAACTTCGTATCCGGTATCCACCCTCAGCTCGACGCGACGCGCCACGCTCAGCCGGAGCGTCAGCTCCGGCACGCGCAGGACGTTGCCGCGAAGCCCCACCGCGGGGATCTCGCGGTCGTGGGCGTACCCCGCCCCGCTCTCGATTACTAGCCAGCCCGGCTCGGCGAGCAGCGGGTCGACGGTCGCCAGCGGCCGCTGGCCGGCGCGCCTCTCCGGCCATGCCTCGGCGGTGGATTGGGCCCTGGCGCCCGGGGCGACTACGGCGCCCCACACTGCCAGCGCGATGCACGCGACTCTCCCCGTCATGTCCTGTATCTTGTGCTCGGCCAATCGGACGCGCCACGGGAGGGGGAGGATGAACGCATGAGCCGCGACAGCTTCGAGGTCAGGGACACGGTCCGGATCGGTGGGCGGGAGATCAGCTTCTGGAGCCTCCCCCGCTTCGGCGAGCGAGGGTTCGAGGTGGAACGGCTGCCGTGGTCGCTCCGCATCCTGCTCGAGAACCTGCTCCGCAACGAGGACGGCGTGGCGGTCGAGCCCGCCGACGTCGAGGCCCTCGCCCGCTGGGATCCCCGCGCGGAGCCTTCCCACGAGATCGCGTTCCGCCCGGCGCGCGTGCTCCTCCAGGACTTCACGGGAGTGCCCGCTCTCGTCGACCTCGCGGCGATGCGCGACGCGATGGGCGAGATGGGGGGCGATCCCTCGAAGATCAACCCGCTCATCCCGGCCGAGCTGGTCATCGACCACAGCGTGCAGGTCGATGCCTACGGGCGCGAGGCGGCGTTCCTGATCAACGCGGAGCGGGAGTACGAGCGGAATCGCGAGCGGTATGCGTTCCTGCGCTGGGGCCAGACCGCCTTCGACGACTTCAAGGTCGTTCCCCCCGATACGGGCATCGTCCATCAGGTGAACCTAGAGTACCTGGCGCGCGTGGTGTTCGGGCTGGAGAGCGGGGTCGCCTATCCGGACACGCTGGTCGGCACCGACAGCCACACGACGATGATCAACGGGCTCGGGGTCCTCGGGTGGGGCGTCGGCGGCATAGAGGCCGAGGCGGCCATGCTGGGGCAGCCGATCTCGATGCTGATCCCCCACGTCATCGGCTTCCGGCTCCAAGGGATGCTCCCCGAGGGGGCGACCGCCACGGATCTCGTCCTGCGCGTCACCGAGATGCTGCGGGAGAAGGGTGTGGTCGGGAAGTTCGTGGAGTTCTACGGTCCCGGCATCGCTAGCCTCTCGCTCGCCGATCGCGCCACGATCGGGAACATGTCGCCCGAGTATGGCGCCACGTGCGCGATCTTCCCGGTCGACGACGAGACGCTGGCGTATCTGAGATTCAGCGGGCGCGAAGAGACGCGCGTGGCGCTGGTCGAGTCGTATATGAAAGCCCAGGGACTGTTCCACACGAAGGACTCGCCGGAGGCCGAGTACTCGGACTCGCTCGAGCTCGACCTCGGCACCGTCGAGCCGAGCATCGCCGGGCCCAAGCTCCCGCAGCGTCGGATCCGCCTCACCGAGGCCAAGGACACGTTCCGTCACGACCTCGTCGACCTGTTCGGTCACCCGCGGCCGGAAGAACAGCCCAGCGAGCGCGTCATGCATCGGTGGGAGGCCGAAGGGGGAAACCCGAACGGGGCGATCTCGACCGCGGTCGCCCCCTCCGGCGTCGCCGTCCGGCTCGAGTCGGAGGATCCCGACGGGTCGCCGGTCGAGTTCGAGTTGCGGAACGGGTCGGTCGTCATCGCGGCGATCACGAGCTGCACGAACACGTCGAACCCGTCGGTCATGATCGGCGCCGGCCTCCTCGCGCGGAAGGCGGTCGAGAAGGGCCTCGTCAGCCAACCCTGGGTCAAGACGAGCCTCGCGCCCGGGTCGATGGTCGTGACCGAGTACCTCGAGGAGGCCGGCCTCATGAACGACCTCGAGGCGCTCGGCTTCTACCTGGTAGGCTACGGCTGCACGACATGCATCGGAAACAGCGGCCCCCTCCGCCCGGAGATCTCGCGCGCTATCGAAGAGCACGATCTCGTGGCGTGCTCGGTGCTGTCCGGAAACCGGAACTTCGAGGGGCGGATCAACCCCGACACGCGCGCCAACTACCTGGCGTCCCCGCCGCTCGTCGTGGCGTACGCTCTCGCCGGGCGCATGGATATCGACCTCCGCACCCAGCCGCTAGGCAAGGGAAAGGACGGCGCGGACGTCTACCTGCGGGACATCTGGCCGTCCCTGGAGGAGGTGCGGGACACGATCCGGGCCTCGGTCAAGACCGAGCAGTTCACCTCGAAGTACGCGGAGATCTATGCCGGGGACGAGCGCTGGCACGCGCTGTCGATCCCCGAGGGCGATCGCTTCGACTGGCCCGCCGACTCGACCTATATCCGGAGGCCCACGTTCCTGACCGGCGTCCTGGTGGATCCGCCGCCCGTCACCGACATCGAAGGCGCGCGCGTCCTCGCGGTTCTCGGCGACTCGGTGACCACCGACCACATCTCGCCGGCCGGTTCCATCAAGAAGGACTCCCCGGCCGGGAAATACCTCATGGATCACGGTGTCGAGCCGCGGGAGTTCAACTCCTACGGATCGCGCCGCGGGAACCACGAGGTCATGGTGCGCGGCACGTTCGCGAACATCCGCCTGCGGAACCTGCTGGCACCGGGGACCGAGGGCGGCTTCACCCGCCACCTGCCGGACGGCGAGACGATGACCATCTATGACGCGGCGATGAAGTACGCCGACGAGGGCGTCCCGCTCCTGGTGGTCACGGGCAAGGAATACGGTTCGGGCTCGTCCCGGGACTGGGCCGCGAAGGGGACGCTCATGCTCGGCGTGCGCGCGGTCCTGGCCGAGAGCTACGAGCGCATCCACCGCTCCAACCTGATCGGCATGGGCGTCCTGCCGCTCCAGTTCGGGCCCGGGGATAGCCGGGGGTCCCTCGGACTCACGGGCGAGGAGACGTACTCGGTGCGGGGGATCGCCGACGGGCTGGGCATCGGGTCCGCGGTCGAGGTCACGGCCCGCGCGGCCGACGGGGCGGAGAAGACGTTCCGCGCCGTGGCGAGGATCGACACGCCGGTCGAGCTCGAGTACTACCGCCACGGGGGCATCCTGCCCTACGTCCTGCGCCAGATCCGCGGTCGCGCGAATCCCTGACACCGGACACGAGTCGGCGGGCCGATCTCGTGTCAAGTATCCGACGGACCCGCCCCGGGCTTCCGCCGTACACTCGGCAGAGATCCTCGTCGCGGGACCATACGGTGAGAGGGGGAAGGGATGAATACCAGAACGGGCGTGATCGGCGGCCTGGGGCTCGGCGCGAGCGTGATGTACCTGCTGGATCCGGAGCGCGGCCGTAGGCGCCGCGCCATGCTGCGCGACGGCATTTCGGCGCGCGCCTCCGATTCGGGACGGTTCCTCAAGAAGTCCGGACGCGATCTGGGCAACCGCGCGCGCGGCCTCGCCGCGAAGACGCGGAACCGGGTCTTGCCCGCCGGCCCGGTCGAGGACGACGTCCTGGCCGAGCGGGTCCGCTCCAAGATGGGGCGTTACGTCTCCCACCCTGGCGCGATCGAGGTCTCCGCGGCGGCCGGCCGCGTCACTCTCCGCGGCCCCGTCCTCGCCGACGAAGCCGATGGCCTCGTCCGCGCCGTCGAGTCGGTGCGCGGGGTCCGCGAGGTCGAGGACTGGCTGGATCTTCACAGCGATCCGGGGTCCGAGCCCGCGCTACAGGGCGGCAGCCATCGCGCGGGCGAGACGCCGGAGTTCCTGCAGCGGCACTGGTCACCCGCCGCGCGCATCGCGGCCGGAGGCGTCGGCGGCACGCTCTTGCTTCTCGGCCTGAAGCGCCGGGATCGCCTGGGCATCGCCGCGAGCGCCATCGGCACGGGCCTCATGGCGCGCAGCCTCGCCAATCGCATGGCGCGGCCGATGACCGGCGAAGGCATGGGATTCCCCGCGGTCGACTACCGCGACACGATCGAGCCGGACGGCACGGGAAACGGGCGCGAGGCGGTGACGCTGGAGGATCTGGCAGACGACGATCGGCTCGCCTAGCATTCCGGGGAGTCCCTGAAGATTCGCTCCCGCTGACTCCCCGGAGGTCGATCCATGGCGCGCGCGTTCGGCTCGTTCCTCGTCCTGTCCCTCGCGGCGGCGGTTCCCGGCCTCGCGCAAGATGCCTCCGCGGTCTCCCGCATCGAGATCACGCCGGCGAGCGTAGACGTGGCGATCGGCGACACCGTGCGCCTTTCCGCCATGGCCTACGATGCAGCGGGGAACCGCGTCGAGGTTCCGATTCAGTGGCTGACATCCTACGAGGTCGGCCGCATCGACTCGACCGGCGCGTTCGTCGGCCTGGCGATCGGCGAGCGGGTCATCATCGCGAACGCGGGGAACGCGAGCGCGACCGTGCCGGTTTCCGTGCGCCCGCTTCCCCCGGCCGAGATCGAGCTCTCGCTGGCGGCGACCCACCTGACCGCGACGTCCTGGCTTCCGCTCGAAGCGCACGCCTTCGACGCCGGCGGAAGGCGCGCGTTCACGGCGGACATCCGGTGGTCGTCGAGCGATCCGTCGGTGGCCGAGGTCGTCGGAGGGTATCTCGCGGCGCGCCGGCCGGGATCGACCACGCTGACTGCGCGCGCGGGAGAGGCCTCGGCATCGGCCGAGATCGTCGTCACGGCGGCGCCTTCGGGTGATCTCTTGCTCGCCGTGCCGGATGGCGGGATCCGCGCCGGAGACGTCCATCGCCTGGATCCCACGCTCGGCGGCCGACCGCTTCCGGCGGGCGCCTTCCCGCGCTACAGCGTCGCCGGTCCGGCGGGCCGAGTGTTCGGAGACGGCGCGTTCGTCGCCGAGGAGCCGGGCGACTACGTGGTCACCGCCGAGTTCGGGGGCGCGAGCGTCGATGTTCCGATCCACGTCGAACCCCGCGAGCACGACCTGGAGTTCGAGCTCGTCGGCCACGGCGGGGTCGCCACCGCGCACACCGCGGACCTGTGGGTCTGGGGTGACGTCGCGTACCTGGGGACCTTCATGGACGACAAGCTGCGCGTGTTCGACATCTCGGATCCCGCGAACCCGGTGCTGACCGATTCGATCCAGGTCGACGCGCGCCGCATCAACGACGTCATGGCGAACCCCGAGAAGGGCTTCGCGATCATGACCCGCGAGGGGGCCTCGAATCGCGTCAACGGCATCGTGGTCCTCGACATCAGCGATCCGCTGCATCCCACGATCGCGAGCGAGTACACCGAGACCGTGCCGGGCGGTGTCCACACCACCTGGATCGTGGGGGAGCTCGTCTACCTGACCCACAACGGCACCGGCGACATGCGGATCATAGACGTCTCCGACCGGGCCAATCCTCGCGAGGTCGGCCGCTGGGGTATCGAGAATCCGAACCGCGTGCTCCACGACATCTTCGTCAAGGACGGGATCGCGTACCTCTCGTACTGGGACGACGGTCTCGTGATCCTCGATGTAGGAGGCGCCGGCAAGGGCGGCACGCCGACCGCTCCGGTCTTCGTCTCGCGCATCTACTACCCGGAGGGGAACACGCACACCGCCTGGCGCTGGAAGGACTACGTGTTCGTCGGCGACGAGATCTTCCCCGAGGACTGGGACATGGACCGCCCGATCGCCGCACGGGGATACATCCACGTCATCGACGTAAGCGATCTCGAGCATCCCGTCGAGGTCGCCAAGTACGAAGTTCCGGAAGCCGGCGCCCACAACATCTGGATCGACGACGAGGACGAGACGCTGTATCTCGCCTACTACCAGGCCGGGCTGCGGGCACTCGACGTGTCCGGCGAGCTGCGCGGAGACCTGTATGCCCAGGGACGGGAGATCGACCGCTACGACACGTCGGCCGCCGAGGGCGTAGCGCTTCCCAACGTGCCGTTCGCCGCCACGGTCATGCTGAAAGACGGCGAGATCTATACCGTGGACCTGAACTCGGGACTGTGGATCCACCGCATGGTCCCGACGGGCGACAGACCGATCTCTTGAACGGGCGCTTTGAGCACCCTCTTCGTGTCGGCGCACCGCTCGCACGATTGAGCCCAACGCAGATGGGCCGTTTTCACCGCCCGCCGCTGGGGAGGCAGGATTCGAACCTGCAACCACCGCGTTAACAGCGCGGCGCTCTGCCAGTTGAGCTACTCCCCAGCAGCGATCGTCCGTCGCTCGGAGCGTCGCTCCTATGCTCGCGTCAGCGCGGCAGGCGGCGATCGCATTCCACCACCTCCCACCCCACCGCGCCGCGCTGGAGCTGGCAATCGTACGCCCCGCGGAGCCCAGGACGCTCCAGATACTCGGCCCAGACGCGTGCCCGGTCCGTGCCTTCCCACTCGGGCAGGTCTACGAACAGCGCGAGCGCAGGCGCCTCCGAGATCTCGTCTACGACCCGGCGGCCGACGACCACGTCGCGCGCCCACGCGCAACGCGAGATCGGCTGCACCGGCGGCAGCGTGCCGCGGAGCGCCCGGATCAGAGCCACCGGCGGCTCGGTGACCACGAGTCCGGAGCCGGTCCCCACGCAGTAGGCGTTCGCCGAGGACCGAAGCGCGCTGTCGTTGTTCTGTATCAGCCAGCGGAGCGTCGCCGCCTGCGCGGCGACGTCATTCGACGGCGGCGCTCCGACGTCCCCCTCGCCGGCGCTCGCGCATGACGCAAGCGTGAGGAGCGCGGTCGCCACCCATCCTGGATTCCTCATCTTTCCCTCCTCGGCCCCATAGCAGGACGGCCTATCCCATCCTACACCTCGGGGCGAGGCAACGCTCCTGGTCCCCCGAACCGGCACGGCCCCGGATTCTCTGCGGACCCCGCTACCGCTGCAGTTCGCGCTCCCAGGCGCCCAGGGCGACCGCGTAGTACCGGTCCCCGAACAGCACCCATTCGCCGAGCTCGGCGGGGGGACGGTAGCCGCGCGCGGCGTCCGCGGCGGGAATCCCGGCTTCGACCGCCTTGCGCGCCGCGGCCTCCACGTCGTCGAGAAGCTCCAGGTAGGAGACGACCGCCGCTCGATCCGCCAGCGACCCATGGCCGGGTACCCAGTGATCGGCCGGCTCGTCGAGCAGTGCCCGCACGTGACGCGAGAGATCGGAGGGTGTCGCGTCAACGTAGTTCGGAAAGAGCCCGTTCCAGACGAGGTCGCCGCACCACACGAGGCGCGGGTCCTCGAGCACGATGGCGAGATCGCTTCGCGTGTGGCCCGAGCGCGGGACGACGCGCACCCGCCGGCCCCCCAGATCGAGCGTCGTCTCCGCGGAATCCACGAGCCTGGCGCGACCGCCCGCCAGGACGGCGGCGGCGGGCGAGAGCTCGCCGCGATCGGCGATCCGCCGTTCCAGCTCCTCGCGCGTGACCTCCGTCGTCAGGTAGAGGGGGCGCGCGGCCTCGTAGCCGCTGAGCCCCGTCGAGTGATCGCCGTGGTAGTGCGTCAGAACCACCCAGTCCGGCGCTCTCCCCGTCAGCTCGCGCGCCTGCCCCGCCAGCCACGCGGCCCCTTCCTCGGAGGCGAACCCTTCGACGACGAGAACTCCGTCGCGTCCCGCAATGATGCCGCCGTTCGAGAACGTGCGCATTGCATCCTTCCCACCGGCGAGCGGCGTCGAAATGAGCGCCCATGCGCCTTCCGCGAGCCGCTCGATCCGGCCCCAGGGCTCTCGCGCGGCCACCGGTCCGCGCGGCACGGCCGCGTAGAGGCTTCGCGTCGCCCGCGTCCCGTCGGCGAGCGCGATCGCCACGTGCACCGCGCACGAACCTGCCGCCGCGAGGAACTGACGCCGGGTGGTCACGACTCCGTCTCGAAGGCGCCGCTCTCGGGCGCCGCAGGCGTTTTCACCGCCGCGGAATCTCCGGCAGCGGAACCGAGGCCCAGCCGCTCTCGGATCTTCGGATAGAACTGGACGAACGCCTGGTCGTAGGCCGCCTCGTCGCGGTGGCACGAGTAGCAGTTCGCTTCGGAGGGGATCAGCTTGGCGGACGCGTCTTCACCGCCGAATCCGTAGAAGCCCCATCCGCTCTCGTGGACGCCGGCGCGCTTGAGGTGCACCTCCATCATCGAGATCTCCCCCATGTAGAAGCCCCCGCGCGCGGGGTCCGCCTTCCGAACAGGCTCGGCCATCGCCAGTACGAACATCGTGCCCTCGGGGAACTCGCCCGACTCCATGAAGCGCTCGTAGGCCCAGGGCTGAACGTACACGTTGAGGAAGATCCCGGGCGGCTCGCCCGGCGCGGGAGTCGAAGTAGGCTCGGTGTACGTGAGGCCCATCGAGGTTCCCGCGAGGACCCAGCCCTCCCAGCCCTCGGGTCGGACGAGCCGGCCGTCCGCGGTGAAGCGGGCGAGCTGGCCGGCGGGAATCGAGTCCGCCGCTCCGGCCGTCACGGCATCGGACGGTGCGCCCTGGCTGCAAGCCACCGCAAAGAGTGGGACCACGACCGGCAGGAGACACTTGGGACGGATCATGGCGATCCTCCTGTGAAAAGATTTTTTCATTAGTAGGCAAAAAAAGAGCGAGCTCATCGGCGCGCCTCGATCTCGTCGAGGGACCATGCCGCCTGAAGCCGGACCTGATGCACGGGATCGCGAAGCGCCGCCACGAGCGCGGCGGCCGCCTTCGGCGCATCGCTGCCGGCAAGCCCACTCGCGGCCGCGTTGCGCACTCCAGGGTCCGGGTCACGAACCGCAGCGAGCAGGCTTTCGACCGCCTCGGGGTCGGCCGCGAACAGCGCGAGCGTGTGGACGATCGCATTCCGAACCTCCGGATCGGCTTCGTGCTCGAGTCGGTCGGCGAGCCCCGGCACCGCGGCGCCGTTCGCAAGTTGGCCGAGCGCCCACGCGGCCTTGGCGCGCATTCCGGGATCGGGATCGCTCAGGACCCGGACGAGCGCGGAGACGGCGAGATCCGGCTCCGCGAACCGCTTGGCGAGCGCGCCAGCCGCCATGACCCGCGTGTGGTCGTCCGGATCGCTGACGACCGCTGCCGCCAGCGCGCGGGCCGCGTCGCGGCCTTCTGCGTTCCCGAGCACCGAGACGGCCACCGAGCGCACGCCCATCTCCGGGTCGGCGAGGAGGGGGGTGACGGCGGACACGAGCCTGTCGCTCCCGGTCGCCTCGAGGCCGAGGATTGCGAGCTCGCGGACGAACGGGTCCGGATCCCGGAGGAGCCGTGCGATCGACGCGAACGCGTCGGTGCCGCCGATCTTCCCCAGCGACCGTGCCGCGACTCCGCGAACGCGAGGATCGGGATCCGCGAGCCGAGCGTGGAGCGGAGACGCGGCTTTCTCCGCGTCCAGCGCGCCCAGTCCCCAGGCCGCGGCCTCGCGCTCCTCCGCGTCGGGGTTCTCCAGGTCCTCCATCAGCTCCGCGACCCGGCGGGCCTCCGCGGTTTCGCCCCACACGCGCACCGCGGCCAGTGGGACTAGGAGCGCCGCCGCGACGAGGGCCAGGAGCCCGGCCGTCCGAGGCTCGAGGCGAAGGCTCCGGGAGCCGGTCGCGAGAATCGTCTCGACGCGATCGCGAAGCGTCGACTTGCGCGCCATCGCGATGGCGGCTCGCGCGATCGCGGACTCCTCGAGCCGCGACAGGCCGCGCGCGAACTCGACCAGCATTGCCGCGTACTCGGCGGGACCCACGCCGTCGAGGAGGACCACGTCGTCGCACGCCCGCTCCTGCTCCACACGGAGCCGGCGGCGACAGATCGAGAGAAGCGGGTGGAACCACCAGAGGGAGCCGGCCAGAACCGCCACGCCCGAGGAAAGGCAATCGAGGCGCCGCACGTGCGCGACCTCATGCAGGAGGACGATCCGGAGCCGCTCCGCCGGCCACTCCCAAGCCTGGAGCGGCAGGACGACGACGGGACGCAGGATCCCCCACGTCACCGGCACGCTCAACTCCTCACTGAACACGATGCGGACCTTGCGCCGCACCCCCATCCTCTCTGCGATGCGGGTGGCGAGCCGGTCGTGCATGCCCTCCGGCGCCTCGATCCCATTCATGACGAGCGAACGCGTCCGCATGACGTCGATCGCGAAGCGCGCTAGGACGAAGAGCGCCCCCGCGGCCCACACTGCCAGGAGTGCGGCGACCCACGGGGATCCGCCCGCGCGAGTCGGCGGCATCGAGAGCTCGACCGAAGGCGGCATCGCGCGGGGACTGTGCGCGACTTCGGCGTGCGCAAGGTCCGACACCGGCGATGGCGATGCTGCGGGAGCGGCTGCCGGGGTCGATATCGCCGGGCGGTGCGGCGTAGCCGAGGCCGGACCGGCGCGCTCCGCGAGCAGCGGCACGTTCCAGTCCGGGAGCGCCACCGTGAGGGCGGGGAGCGCCGCGGCCGCCGCTGTCGTCGCCACCAGTAGCGCGTGGCGGACCGCGGCCGGCGCGCTTCTCAGCGCGCGGGCGGCGGCCATGCCGCCTCCCAGCACCACCGTCCCCTTCAGCACGAGATCGAGGACCATCCAGGCGCTCATCGAGGACCCTTGCGGCCAGCGCGCTCTATCCGCGCGGCGATCTCCTTGAGTTCTTCGCGCGTCAGCTGCTCGGACGACATGTCGAGCAAGGCGAGGATGGCGCGGGACGGCTTGCCGTCGAAGAAGGTGCGGGTCAGATGGCGGGCCGCCTGCTTGCTCGCGCGTGCGGGTGGCACCGTAGGCGAATAGACGTTGCGGTTGCCGTCGCGCCTGTGGGTCACCCATCCCTTGCGCTCGAGGATCCCGAGCGTCACGCGGACGGAATCGGGCGAGGGCTCGCCCGGCATCCCTTGGACGACCTCGGCGACGGCCCCCTCGTCGAGACGATAGAGGGCGTCCATGATCGTCCGCTCGAGGCGACTCAGTCGGGCCTGGGGGGGTGATGAATTCTCGGGCATCCGGATGTTCCGACGCGCGTCGGGTCGCAAACGATCAAAGGTGAAAAACTTTTTTCGATCGTATCAGGGACTCACGGCCGTGTCAACCCCGAATCCCTCTCGCCCGCCCCCAGCGCGTGGCCTCCGCACGGGCACCCGCGTATCCTCACCGCATGTGCAGGAACATCAAGACGCTCTACAACTTCGATCCGCCCGTCACCGACGAGGAGATCCACGCGTCGGCGCTCCAGTACGTGCGCAAAGTCAGCGGGTTCACGCGCCCTTCGAAGGCGAACCAGCCCGCATTCGACCGCGCCGTCCTCGAGGTGAGCCGCGTCACACGGGAGCTGGTCGACGCGTTGGAGACCAAAGCTCCGCCACGCGACCGGGAGGTCGAGGCGGCGCGCGCCCGGGCCCGCGGGCTCGCGCGGCGAGAGGTCCGGACCGCTTAGCGGCGGGGTGAGGCTTCGGGCTCTTCCGGCGCGTCGCTCTCCGCGCGCGGGATCACTACCCGGATCGTCTCCATCGTCACCGCTTCGTACAGCGCGTCGCGCGGCATAACGACCCGGATCGGGTCCATGGTGACCAGTTCCATCCAGGGGGCCGTCACGACGTCGGTCGTGTCGGCGACTGCCGCCGAAGCGGGGGATCCGGTGGGACCCGACCGTGGAACGGCGATTGCGGCGATCAGCCCGGCCGCCACCAGCGCGCTTCCGATCGAAAATCTCTGCATGGCATCCTCCTCGGAGGGGAACCCTCCTCTTCCAGCCTAGGAGGACGCGGCGGGTTGGTCTGTCGGGAGCGCCACCACCGCCCTCGTCGGGAGATCCTCGACTGGCTACCCCGCTGCCACGCGGTCGAGAGCGGCCAGGAGCCGGCTTCTGGCCTCGCCGGCCACCTCCGCC
>JAICQP010000025.1 GCA_025937815.1 Gemmatimonadota bacterium | reverse complement strand
TCCCGCACGTCGATCACGTACCAAGGCGGCGTCGCGGCCTGCATGAGCGAGCGGGCCGAGCGCGGGTCGACCACGCGCCACGCGTCGGGACCGTCGGGATCGCCCGCCCCGGCCCGGGGGCGCACCTCGCGGGGCAACAGGTGGGCCGTCCGCTTCGAGACGATCATGAGCTCGTTCCCCAACGAGTCGACGATCATCTGCGTGTCGGCGGTGAAAGGCCGCGCGCTGTCCGCCGCGCGCGCCGCGCGCTCCGGGGCATCGCCCGCGCGCCCGCAGCCGACGAGACCGGCGGCCAGCGCCGGGGCCGCCACCAGGAGCGAACCGACGGCGGTCCGCCGCGCGCTCATTCCGATCCCCGCATCCACGCGCCGCTCCGGCCGCCTTCCTTCGATTCGAGCCGGATCTCGCCGATCGTCATCCCGCGGTCCAGCGACTTGGCCATGTCGTAGATCGACAGCAGCGCGCCGGCGACCGCCGCCAGCGCCTCCATCTCGGCGCCCGTCCGCGCGGTGACGACGACCTCCGAGCGCGCCCGCACGCCGGGGAGCGCTTCGTCCGCGTCGAGATCGATCGAGACGTGCTCGAGGGGCAGAGGATGGCAGAGCGGCACGAGGTCCGCCGTGCGCTTGGCGGCCTGGATGCCGGCCACGCGCGCGACCGCCAGCGCGTCGCCCTTGGGCAACTCGCCGCCCGCGATCGCCGCCAGCGCGGCCGGGCTCATGCTGATGGCGCCGCTGGCCCGCGCGGTCCGGCGGGTCGGCTCCTTGCCCGACACGTCGACCATGCGCGCCCGGCCGAGGGCGTCGAGGTGGGTCGGCGAGGTCACGACCTCCGGTCGGCCTCGCCCGCGGGGACGGGGTCGCGGGGGCCCGGGTGCGCGCCCTCGGGGCCCTTCCAGGCCCCCATGGTGCGGTATTTCTCCCGCCGCCGCCGGATCCGGTCGTCGACGCTCCACGCGGAGATCTCGCCCAGGTGCCGGCGGATCGCCTCGGCGATCGCGCGCGCCGTGGAAGCGTAGTCGGCGTGGGCGCCCCCCAGGGGCTCGGGGATGATCTCGTCGACGACCCCGAGGTGCTCGAGGTCCTCGGCCGTGATCTTCATCGCGCGCGCCGCGAGCTCGCGCTTCTCGCCGTCCTTCCACAGGATGGCGGCGCACCCTTCCGGGCTGATGACGGAATAGAAGGCGTTCTCGAGGATCAGGATCCGATCCGTGACGCCGATGCCCAGCGCGCCGCCGGAGGCGCCCTCGCCCGTCACGACCGAGAGAGTAGGCACCCGCAGTCCGGCCATCTCCCGCAGGTTGTGCGCGATCGCCTCGGCCTGCCCGCGCTCCTCCGCACCGATGCCCGGGTAGGCGCCCGGCGTGTCGATGAACGCGATGACGGGGTGGCCGAATTTCTCCGCCGTCTTCATGAGTCGCATCGCCTTGCGGTAGCCTTCGGGGTGCGGCATGCCGAAGTTGCGGCGCAGGTTCTCCTTCGTGTCGCGGCCCTTCTGCTGGCCGATGATCGCGACCGGCTGGCCGTCGAAGCGCGCCAGACCGGCGATCATCGCGTGGTCGTCGGCGTAGGCGCGATCGCCGTGGATCTCGAGCCAGTCGGTGAAGCATCGCTCGACGAAGTCGAGCGGGTACGGTCGCCGCGGATGCCGGGCGAGCTGCACGCGCTGGATCGGCGTGAGGTGGGTGAAGATCTCTTCCTTGAGGCGCGCGAGCTTGGCCTGCAGCGTGGCGAGCTCCGCGGACACGTCCATGCCGGCCTTGTCGGCCAGCCGCTCCATATCCTCGATCTCCTCTTCGAGCTCGACGATCGGCCGCTCGAAATCGAGGTAGACTCCCTTCGGCATCAGCGCCGCCCCCCGTTGGCGCCGTTCGGCGCTTGCCGCGCGCCGTTCGCCTCGGACAACCGGACGCTGTTCTCGCCGAGGAGGCCGCCGAGGGTCTCGAGGAGCGAGTCGCTGAGGGCGACCGCGAGGCCGGTGGCGAGCTCGGCGACGCTGCTTCCGGTGTCGACGGTGAGCCGCACCGGCAACGAGCCGGAGTTCTGGATGAGGAGGCCGCGCACGGCGGCCAGCGTCTGGTTGTCGCACTTGTCGCGCGGGACCCGCACCTCGAGCCGGTGGTTGCCGCTGAGCGCGGCCTCCGCCAGCGGCACGACGCTCGAGACGATCACCTTGCCGGGCTCTTCGTCGCGGCGATCCACCCGGCCGTGGACGAGGAGCGGGGTGTCGGACAGGATCAGCGGTCGGGCGGTCTCGTAGACGGTGCTGAACGCGATGGCTTCCACCGTGCCGCTGTAGTCCTCGAGCGTGAAGAATGCCATCTCGTCCCCCCGGCGGTCGCGCTTGGACTGCACAGCGGTCACTACCCCGCCGAGGCAAACGTCGCTCCCGTGCGGGGAGGCGGCCACCTCCGCGGCCGTGCCGCGGGCGAACGCCTGGAGCTGGGCGCGGACCTTGTCCAGGGGATGCCCGGAGATGTAGAAGCCGAGCACCTCCTTTTCCTGGCGCAGCCGGTCGCCCGGCTGCCAGGGGTCGATGTCGGCCATCGGCGGGAGCGTCCGGCTCGTGTTCTCCGGCGCCCCCGAGAACAGGGTGAACTGGCCGCGCTCGCGCTCGTCGGCCTTGCGCTGGCCGTAGGCGATGGCCAGGTCGAGAACGG
Source organism: Gemmatimonadota bacterium (assembly GCA_025937815.1). Lineage (GTDB taxonomy): Bacteria > Gemmatimonadota > Gemmatimonadetes > JACCXV01 > JAHWKZ01 > JAICNR01. The sequence goes on along the minus strand of JAICQP010000025.1, from coordinate 23,215 downwards.
CGATCTGCTGGGCCCGGTGGCCGTCGAGGCCGTCGCAGGCGCCCGCCGCCACCAGGCTCTCCAGCACGCGCTTGTTGGCCTGCCTGAGGTCGACCCGCTCCGCCAGCTCGAACAGGTTCGCGAACCGCCCGTGGCGCTCGCGCGCGGCGAGGATCGACTCCACCGCTCCCCGGCCCACGTTCTTGATGCCGCCGAGGCCGAAGCGGATCCCCCGTTCCACGGTCGTGAACGACCAGCCGGACTCGTTGACGTCGGGCGACAGGATCTCGATCCCCATGCGGCGGCAGGCGTCGATGTAGCGGACGACCTTGTCGCTGTTTCCCATTTCCGCGGTCAGCAGCGCGGCCATGAACTGCCGCGGATGGTGCGCCTTCAGCCAGGCGGTCTGATACGACAGGAGCGCATACGCGGCGGAGTGGGACTTGTTGAAGCCGTAGCGCCCGAACGTGACGATGTCGCGAGCCAGCCGCTCGACGACGCCCTGGGCGTAGCCCCGCTCCAGCGCGCCGGTGCGGAAGCGGCCGAGCTGCTCCTCGATCAGCGACTGGATCTTCTTGCCCATGGCCTTCCGCAGGACGTCCGCCTCGGCCAGCGAGAACCCCGCCACCCGGTTGGCGATCTGCATCACCTGCTCCTGATAGGTGATCACCCCGTAGGTCTCGGCCAGGAGCTCCTCGATGTCGGGATGGTAGAAGTCGACCGGCTCCTCGCCGCGCTTCCGGCGGATGTAGCGCTCGGTCATCTTCGTATCGAGGGGGCCGGGGCGGATCAGCGCGTTGATGGCGATCAGGTCCTCGAAGCGGTCGGGCTGCATGCGCTGGCAGATGTCCGCCGCCAGCGAGGACTCGAACTGGAAGATCCCGTCGGTGCGGCCCTCGGAGAGCAGGCGGTAGGGCGCGGGATCGTCGAGCGGGAGCCTGTCGATGTCGATGCGCTCGCCCCCGGCGGCGATCGCCTCCACGGCGTCGTCGATGACCGTCAGCGTGCGCAGCCCCAGGAGGTCGATCTTGAGGAGCCCGACCTTCTCCACGCTCGTCATGTCCCACTGGGTGGTCAGCTCGCCCTTCTCGGAGCGGTATAGGGGCACGTGCTCGACCAGGCGGTCGGGAGCGATGACGATCCCGGCGGCGTGGACCGACGCGTGGCGGGCGAGTCCCTGGAGCTTCCTGGCGTCGTCGAGGAGTCGCCGGGTGCGATCGTTGGAGCGATACGCCTCGGCGATCTCCGGCACCTGTTCGATCGCCTCCTCGACGCGGACCGGCTGGGGAGAGCCCGGGGCGTTGGGGATCAGCTTGGCGATGCGGTCCGTCTCCGCGAGCGGCAGCTGGAGCACGCGGCCGACGTCGCGGACGGCGGCCTTGGACTTCATCGTGCCGAAGGTGATGATCTGCGCGACCGACTGGTCGCCGTACTTCTCCTTCACGTACTCGATGACCTCTCCCCGGCGGTCGTCCCGGAAGTCGATGTCGATGTCGGGCATCGAGATCCGCTCCGGGTTCAGGAAGCGCTCGAACAGCAGGCCGTAGCGCAGCGGGTCCAGGTTCGTGATGCCGAGCGAGTAAGCCACGAGGCTCCCCGCCGCGGACCCGCGCCCGGGCCCCACCGCGATCCGGCGCTCGCGCGCGTGGCGGATGAAATCGGCCACGATCAGGAAGTAGCCCGCATAGCCGGTCTTCCGGATCACGTCGAGCTCGTAGTCGAGCCGCTGGCGGGCCTCTTCGGAGATCGGGTCGTAGCGCCGCGCGAGACCGGCGCGGGCCTGTGCCTCCAGCAGGTCCTCGAGCGTGTCGTGCTCGGGCGGCAAGGGGAACGCCGGAAGGTGCGGCGTGTCGAAGTCGAGCTCGACCTCGCACCGCTCGGCGATCCAGGCCGTGTTCGCCAGGGCCTCCGCATGGTCCGGGAAGGCGGCGGCCATCTCGCCGGGACTCTTGAAATAGAACTCGTCGGAGTGGAAGCGCATGCGGTCGGCCTGATCCACGAGCTTGCCGGTCTGAATGCAGAGCAGGACGTCGTGCGAGGAGGCGTCGGCGCGGGTCTCGTAATGGACGTCGTTGGTGGCGACGAGCGGGAGTCCCAGCTCCGCGGCGAGCTCGAGCACGCCGGCGTTGACGGTCCGTTGCTGTGGGATGCCGTGGTCCTGGAGCTCGAGGAAGAAGCGGCCCTCGCCGAACAGCCGCGCCATCCGCGTCGCGCACTCGCGCGCCGCATCGAAGTTCTCGCGGTCCAGGAACGTGGCGACCTCCCCCTTGAGGCACGCGCTCAGCGCGATCAGCCCCTCGGAGTGCGCGGCCAGCGACTCGTGGTCGATGCGCGGCTTGTAGTAGAAGCCCTCGACGTACCCGATCGAGCTCAGCTTGATGAGGTTCCGCCAGCCCGTCTGGTTCTCGGCCAGGAGAACGAGGTGGAAGTAGTTGCCGCCCCGACCGCCGCGCTCGTGGCGGCTCCCCGGTGCGAGGTACGCCTCCATCCCGAGGATCGGCTTTACGCCCGCCTTGCGCGCCGTCTCGTAGAACTCGACCGCGCCGAACAGGTTGCCGTGATCCGTGAGGGCGAGGGCGCCCATGCCCATCTCCGCCGCCGTCCGCACGAGAGTGTCGAAGCGGTTCGCGCCGTCGAGGAGCGAATACTGCGAATGCGTATGGAGATGCACGAAGGACATCAGCGGCGGGGTCGGGGTACGGGGTCCGCGGGCGCTCCGCGCCGGGGGACGAGATCCCCGCGGGAGCACCCGGCGCGTCGAACGTCGAAGGTAACACCGGGGCCGAACCGCACCCATCCGGCCGCGCTGTTCGCGTTCACGAGAACTCCGCCCCCTCGCTCGACGGCCACCCGGTCTGGCGCAGGGCCTCGTAGGCCACGATTCCGACCGCGATCGCGAGGTTGATCGAGCGCGCGGCGGACCGCATGGGGATCGTCAGGCATCGGTCCGGATGGTCCTCCCAGAGTTCACGCGGCAACCCCACCGTCTCCTTGCCGAAGAAGAGCCAGTCCCCGCGCTCGAAGAGTGCCTCCCCGTAGGGCCGACCCGCGCGGGTGGTCGTGTACCAGGAGCGCTCGAGCGGCGGCGCGGCCGAGGCGAGGAAGCTCGCGAGATCGGCGTAGCTCTCCCAGTCCAGCCACGGCCAATAGTCGAGTCCCGCGCGCCGCCGCCGGGAGTCGTCGAGATCGAATCCGAGCGGGCCGACCAGGTGGAGCCTCGCGTCGGCCGCCACGCATAGCCGCCCGATCGTGCCCGTGTTCTGCGGAATGAGCGGCTCGACGAGAACGACGTGCAGGGCCGGTCCGCCGTCGTCGGACATGTCCGCAATCTAGGGGTGCGGTCGAAGCATCGCCGCTTGACTTTCGCGCTCGAGACGACGTTACTTCCGCTTCCTGCCTGATGCGCGTCCTCCAACTCCTCCGCCTCGCCCTCGCGGGAGCCGCCGTGGTCCTCGCGCCGGGCGTTCCGCCGCCTTCGGCCTTCGCGCAGTCGGGCCTCGAGCTGCGGATCTCGGTGGACCGCGCGGAGCTCCGCTGGAGCTCGACCGGCCGGCGCCTGGGCTGGCTCGGGCGCGGGGTCACGGTCGAGCGCCTGGGGGGCAGAGCGGGGTGGGCGCGGGTCGGCGTCCAAGGCTGGATGTGGTCGGAGTCCCTGGAGCGCGCGGGCGGCGCGTACCGCGTGGCGCCGGAGAGCGAGAACCTGCGCGCGGCCCCCAACGGCCGGATCCTGGGGCAGCTGGTCGAGGGTGTCGGCGTTCGCCGCATCGCCGAAGAGGGACGCTGGCTCCAGATCGAGCTCGTGGGCTGGCTGCCGGAATCCTCGGTCACGCAGCCGACCCGCGAGACCGAGGCGGCGGCCGACACCGCCCGCCCCGCCCCGCCGCCGCGGCCGGTCGAGGAGGAGGAGCCCCCGGCCGTAGCCGCCAGCGCGATGGGCACTCTGTCGCGTGGAGTCGAGATGCGGAGCGCACCCGAGGGCGGCGCGGTCGCGCAACTTCCCGCCGAGACGCCGATCCAGGTCCTGGAGTCGCGCGGGGGGTGGACCCGCGTCCGCGTGGACGGGTGGGTGCCCACCTCGGCGGTCCGCGCGGGGTCGCTCAGCGAGGTCGACCCCGACGTCGTGGCGGCCGCGCCCGCGGGGACCTTCATCGGCCGTACCGTGCGCTGGACGCTCGAGCACGTCGCGCTCCAGCAGGCCGACGCGTGGCGCCCGGACTTCACGCCCGGGGAATGGTACGACCTCGCGCGCGTGCCCGGGTCCGACGGCCGCTACGTCTATCTGGTAATCCCCGAGCGGATGCTCGAGGAGTTCCGCGGGATGAGCCCGTTTCGCACGCTGCGGATCGAAGGCACGGTGCGGACCGGCCAGAGCGCGCTGACCGGCACCCCCATCGTCGAGCTCACCCGCCTGTTGCCGTAAGGAGCCGGCCGCCGCGCGTGGCGAGGCGGTCTGCGGCCAAGTGTCAGATAACGCGCCGAGCGGTCAAAACGGCTCAGATGCGAGGCGCGCGAGGAGCCCGTTCCGAGGCGTGGCGAATCCCACGCCGCAGGAACGGCGACGAAGCGGAACGAAGCAGATGAGCCGTTTTCACCGCTCGGCCTAAGGGCGCCAGGCGGCGCCGATCGCTGTCCTCGCTCCCCGCATATACTCCGGAACCCCGGGACTCAGGCTCTCGCCCGCCCAGGCCGAGACCGTAATCGCGGCCTCGTCCTCGCCCTTCTCGTAGATCACGATCTCCTCGGCCAGAACACGGCTCCACTCGGGAGGCCCGAGCTGGGAGTCGTACCAGGCGACGACCCGCGTCCACTCGTCGGGAGTGTACGCCTCGAAGGAGCGCATCTCGGAGGTCTGCTGCCGGGAGGTATGCACGCTGGCGCCCTCGTAGGGAGGGATCCCGCCCGCGCTCGAAGCGGGGGGCATGGGGCCGCCGTCGGGTAGCGTTCCGACGAGGGTAACCGCCGTGTCCGGGGTGGCGGACGCCGCGGCGGTGTCGGGTGTAGAGTCCGCGGCGGGCTCGTCCCCGGAGCCGCCGCAGGCTAGCGCGGCGATCAGGATGCCGATTGTGATCGGACGGGCGGGAAGGATCAGAAGTTCTCGACGGTGAAGGAGACCCATTTCTCCACGGTCTCGTCCTTCAGCGAGACGAACTGGCGGTCGGCGAACCTCACTTCCCACCGCTTCAGCTCGCCCACCTGCGGATGCCAGCTGTAGAAGGAGATCAGGTAGTCGCCGGGAGCCTCGGACTCCACCCGCGGAGGGGTCACCAGACCGTGCACGCGCTGGGGGATCTTGCCGTAGAGGAGCGCCTCGGCGTTGTCGGCGTCGAAGCGCCGCAGCCCCTGCGGGATCTCGTCCGTCGAGCTCAGCACGCGCACGAGGTTGAGCTCGGCGAACGTCAGGGAATCCACGCTCGACGGGACGTAGCGATAGTCGAAGTTGTAGAACACCTCGACGACGAATCGCGCGAGGGCGAGCGCGTCCTCCGCCGATCCGGGCGCCACCTGCTCGCGCTGGAGGAGCGCGTTGACGGCGTCCACGTAGTCGTTGTTCATCTCCTGCCCGAAGGCCGCCGGGTCGACGCGGTTGATCAACGGCCAGGCGCGGTCGCGCTCGCTGACCACGAACAGGGCCTGGAACAGCTCGCCTTCGGTGGTGACGCTGTAGAGGGCCACGTCGCCGAGCGGGGGATGGATGACCTGCCCGAGGATCTCGATCTCCCAGTAGAACCTGTCCGGGCTCGGCTCGGGGAGTGCGATCCGGCCGGCGTCGGGCGGCGTGTTGTGGCGGAACTGCCGCATCAGCCGCTCGTACTCCGGCCACCAGAGCGTGAACGCCGCCTGCCGCACGAGCTGGGTCTCCGCCGCGGGCGTGACAGGGGACAGGTCCTGCGCCGCGGCTGACGGAATCCCGCCGAGGGCCAGGCCTATGAGGAGGAAGGCGCCACCCGTACGAATGCGCCGTGCGCGACCAGGGGAAGTTCGTTGCGGCATGAGGGTTATTCGAATCTATCCTCCGCGCGGGGGCTGCGGCAAGCGGACGGGGCGCGTTTGCGCGACCCCGGGTGCCCCCTAGCTTAGGGGCCGTGACGACCCCCTTCCGGTACGAGGACGGCGAGATGCGGGTCGGGGGCGTCCCGCTCGCGCGGCTCGCCGCCGAGCACGGAACGCCGCTGTACGTCTACCACCGCCCGACGATCGGCGCCCGGCTCGAGGAAGTGCGGCGGGCGTTCGGCGCGCACCCGACCACGATCTGCTACAGCGTCAAGGCCAACTCCAACCTACGCCTGCTAAAGTGGCTCGCCGGCCACGGCGTTGGGTTCGACGTCGTGTCCGGGGGAGAGATCGCGCGCACGGCGGCTTGCGGCGTGACTCCGGATCGGGTGGTGTTCGCGGGCGTCGGCAAGACCCGCGCGGAGCTCGAGGCGGGGGTCGAAGCCGGGCTCTGGATGATCAACGTCGAATCGGTCGACGAGGCGCTCGTGCTGGCGGAGATCGCCGAGCGCGCCGACGCGCCGGTGAGGATCAGCCTCAGGATCAACCCCGACGTCGATCCCGGGACGCATCGGCACATCGCCACGGGCCGCGGCGCCGACAAGTTCGGCATCGCTCCCTCGGAATACCGCACGCTCCTTCCCTGGCTCGCCGGACACCCGGCGCTGCGCGTCGTCGGGCTCCACATGCACCTCGGCAGCCAGATCACCGATCCCGCCCCCTATGGCCGGGGGTTCGACGTGCTGCTCGACTGCGGTCGCGAGGCGCGGGCCGCCGGCCTCGAGCCACGCTGGATGAACGCCGGCGGCGGCTTCGGGATCGCCTACGACGGCGGGGACGCGCCACCGCCCGCGGCGTACGCCGCCGAGCTCCTCCCGCGCGCGCGGGAGTTCGGGGCCGAGCTGTTGCTCGAGCTCGGACGCTACCTGGTCGGCCCGGCGGGGTGCCTCCTGACCGAAGTGCAGTACCGCAAGACGCGCGGCGGGCGGGAGCTCGTCATCGCGGACGCGGGCATGACCGACCTCCTGCGGCCGGCCCTCTACGAGGCCGTGCACCGGATCCTTCCGGTGCTGGAGGCCGATCCGGCGGACTTCCGGCCCACCGACGTGGCGGGGCCGATCTGCGAATCGACGGACTTCCTCGGCCGCGAGCGGCCGCTTCCCCCGCTCGGGCGGGGAGATCTGCTGGCGATCCTGGACGCCGGCGCCTACGGGATGTCGATGGCGAGCCATTACAACACCCACCCGCGGCCGGCCGAGGTGTGGGTCGACGAGGCGGGCGCCGTCGAGGTGATCCGGCGTCGCGAGACCATCGCCGATCTGCTGGCGGTGGAGCTCGAGTCCCTGTCCGCTGGTTGAGCGCGCCGGATGAAGATCCGCGCGGCCGTAATCGCGCGCGGCGTGACGACCGGCGCCGCGATCCTCGCGGCCGGGATCGTCACCTGGCGCGTCGCCGGCCCGGCCATCGAGCTGGCGGCCTGGCGCGCGGAGCTCCTGGCGGCAGATCCCCCGCCGGCCCTCCCCGTCCCGGTCGAGGGGGTCGCGCCCGGGGACCTGGTGGACACCTGGGGCGATCCGCGGAGCGGCGGTGACCGCGACCACCAGGGCATCGACATCTTCGCGCGGCGCCGGACCCCGGTGCGATCGACGACCGCCGGCGTCGTCGCGCGTCGGGGGGAGAATGCGCTCGGCGGCCGCACCGTGACGGTCCTCGGCCCTGCCGGCTGGCGTCATTACTATGCGCATCTCCAGGGATACGCCGGGCACTCGGAGGGCGACCGCGTGGCGGCGGGCGAGGTGATCGGGTTCGTGGGAACGTCCGGGAACGCTCCGCCGGACGCGCCGCACCTCCATTACGGGATCTACACGAGCAGCGGCCCGATCAACCCGTATCCGCTGCTGTCGCGGGGCGCGGGCTCGCCCGTATACTCCCCGTGATGCTGCGCCCGGCCTTTCTCGCCAGCGCGCTGCTCTGCCTCGCCGCACCCGCGAGCGCGGCCGCGCAGGTCGTGCTCGTCGGACTGGAATCCGAGGACGCCGTCGCGGTGGTGGACCCGATTGCGGGAACTGTGGTCCGGAAGATCCCCGTGGGTATCTCGGGCGAGGACATCGAGGGGGTCCACGCGCTCACGGTCTCGCCGGACGGCCGGCACTATTACCTCGCCATCGCGCACGGCTGGCCCAATGGCTCGGTGTGGAAGCTCACGACCGCCGGCGACTCGCTGGCCGGACGCGCCAACGTGGGGCTCTTTCCCGCGACCATGGTGATCACCCCCGACGGCACGTGGCTCTTCGTCGCCAACTACAACCTGCACGGCGATCCGGCGCTGGACACCGTCTCGGCGGTCCACACGCCGACGATGACGGAGGTCGCGCGGATTCCGGTGTGCACCAAACCCCACGGCATGGCCGTCTCCCATGACGGGAGGTGGGTCTATGCATCGTGCACGCGGGACAATGTCGTGCGGAAGATCGACGTGGCCTCGCTGTCGGTGGTGGACTCGACGAACATGCTCACGCAGCAGGACCTGACCGAGGGCCGGACCTGCTACCCGGCCGGCCTCGCGCTGTCCGCCGATGACTCGAAGCTCTACGTGGCGTGCCACAGGCACGCGCAGATCCGTGTCGTCACGACCGAGCCGCTGGGGACGATCACCAACGCGATTCCGACCGGAGACGGGCCATATCTGATCCGCTCGGACCCGGACGGCAGGCGCCTTTGGGTACCCAACCGCAACGACGGTTCGTTCACCGTGATCGACCTGGACGACGAGAGGCCGATCGCCACGCGCCAGGCGAGCGCGAGCCATCCCCATACGTTCGCTTTCGGTCTCGACGGAACCGTCTACCTGTCCCTGGAGAGCCACGGCGTCGTGCCGGGCGCGATCGACGTCATCGATCCCGAGACGCTGGAGATCCACCGGTCGATCGAGGTCGGGCTGCAGGCGACCGGAGTGGGAGTGATCCGCTAGCGCCGGAAGCGTGCCAGCGCGGCGACGATCGAATCCTGGACGGCGCGCCGCGGCGCCGAGCTTCCCGTATAGAACTCCATCATCAGGCTGAACGCGAGCCGCTCGCCGTCGGCGGAAGGGACGTAGCCGGACAGCGCGGTCACGCCGTTCAGCGTTCCGGTCTTCGCGCCCGCTCGGCCCTCGGCCGCGGTGCCGCGCATGCGACCCTCGAGCGTGCCGTCCACGCCCGCGACGGGAAGCGCCGCGCGATAGAAAGGGAACAGGTCGTCGCGTGTCGTCATGTATCGAAGCAGGGCGACGATCTGCCGCGCGGTCACCAGGTTGTAGCGCGAGACGCCCGAGCCGTCGGCGAGCATCTGCGCGGTGGTGTCGATTCCCACCTCCTGCGCCAGGAACGCGCGTTCCGCCGCGAGTCCTTTCTCGTAGGTTCCGGGTGGTCCGGCGACCGATGCGCCCACCGCCTTGACGAGTAGCTCGCCCGTCAGGTTGTCGCTGACCTTCAGAAAGTTCCGGACGCTCTCCGAAAGCGGATCCGACACGTGCACGGCGACCGTGTCCACGACCGCGTCCGCAGCCGCAAGATCCCCGTGCCGAGCGGCGCCCAGGACTTCCACGCCGCGCGCCGCGAGCAGCTCGACCAGCAGCGTCGCCGCGTAGAGCGTGGGGTCCTCGACCGTGCGCCGCGCGACGATCGGCTCGGCGTCGAGCGGGAGCGTCCCGGTTACGTCGATCACGTTCTCCTTGGGATCCCAGCGCCGATCGACGACGAGTTCGGGGGCGCTGCCGGCCGCGGTGGTGACGGCCGAGACGTTCACGATCACGTACCCTGTGGGCGGATCGAGCGCGAACGCGACCGGGTCGCCGACCCGCGGGCCCGGTCCCACCGTCACCGTGACCACGTTGTCGGCAACCGTGAGCGCGGTGACGTACGGCCACTCCCAATACGGCCCGTCGTCCCACATCCAGCCCGCCCCCCACTCCACGTCGTCGAACCAGGCGTCGTCGGCGCGCACGTCGCCCGCGACCACACGCGCGCCGCTCGCCGCGAGGGTGTCGGCGAGCGCGGCCAGGTGGTCGGGAAGGAGATCTGGATCGCCGCGGCCGATGAGGACGAGATCGCCGCGCAGCGTGTCGGCCTCGACCGGGCCGGTGGCGACGAGGGCGGTCCGGAATCTGTGGCCCGGCCCCAGCCAGTGGAGGGCGCTGGCGGCGGTGAACAGCTTGCGGTTCGAGGCCGGCGTGTAGAGCCGGTCGGCTTCGCGCGCGAACAGCGTGTCGCCGCGGTCCAAGGACACGGCGAGGAACGCGACGCCGGAATGGGCGAGCGAGGGGTCCGCGAGAGCGCGCGCCACCGTCTCCATGAACGCGCTGCTCCCGGACCCCCGCAGTGGACGCGAGGCGCAGGCCGGCAAGAGCAGCGGCAACGACAGCAGCGCCAAAACGAAAGCCCGCGGTCGCGGGCTTTCGTGTGGTGCGCGTCGACGTGGTCTTCGAAATCGGTCGGTCAGCGCTTGTTTACTTCTTCTTTCTCTTCTTGCCGCCCTTCTTCTTGCTGGCCTTCTTTGAAGCCTTCTTCTTGGTCGACTTCTTAGCTGCTTTCTTCTTTCGCATTGCCATTGTCGTTTCCTCCTGGTCTGAGCAACAACCGACGTTCAGACCACGCGACGAGCACAGTTTATCACATTCGCGTAAAACAATGCAACACTTTTGTAAACGGAGAACGAGATTTTTTATCGGCCCAAAACCTACCCCGCGAGCTCGTTCACGAGATCGAGAAGCGTTCGATCGATGAGCTTCTCTTCTGCGAGCGCGGTTGCGAACGGCGTTTCGCACACCGTGTTTCCGCGAACGCCGAACAGCAAGCCGCGTTTTCCTTCGAGCGCCGCACGCGCGGCGAACGTCGACAGTCGGCTGGCGAGAACGCGGTCGCGAACGGTGGGATTGCCTCCGCGCTGGATGTGTCCGAGGATCGTGACACGCGCATCGGCGGATCCCGGCAGGCCGAGGTGCGCGAGCGGCGCCTCGATCTCCAGCAACAATCCGCGCGCGCCCCCGGGGTGAGCCCCTTCGGCGACCACGACGATGCACGACACTTTTCCGCGCTCGTGATTGGAGCGGATGACGTTCACCAGCCATTCAGTGTCGAGCTCGACCTCGGGGAGCAGAACGGCCTCCGCCCCGCCGCCCACCGCCACCTCGAGCGCGATGAACCCCGCACGCCGCCCCATCACCTCGATGAAGAACAGCCGGTCGAGTGAGTGCGCGGTATCGCGGATGCGATCGATGGCCTCGAGCGCGGTGTTGCATGCGGTGTCGAAGCCGATCGACGTGTCCGTGCCCCCCAGGTCGTTGTCGATGGTGGACGCCACGCCCAGCACGGCGCCCTGCCATTCCTGCTGGATCAGGAGCGCTCCGCGCTGCGTTCCGTTGCCGCCGATCACGATGAGCGCGTCGAGGCGCTCCCGCTCGAGCGTCTCGATCGCCTTGTGGCGCTGGGCGGGATCGTGGAACCGCGGCTCGCGGCTCGTGTCGAGGATAGATCCCCCGCGCTGCAGGATGTTGGCCACGTCGCGGGGTCCGAGCCCCTCCAGCGATCCGTCGATGAGGCCGCAGAAGCCGCGCCGGATGCCGATCACCTCGCCGCTACCTGCGGACACGGCCCGCACGACGCCGCGGATGGCTGCGTTCATGCCGGGCGCATCTCCGCCGCTGGTCAGCACTCCGATCCGTCGCGCCATGCGCCGGAACCTAGGGACGGGCCGCGCCGGTGTCATGCGGCGGGGACGGATGCGTCCGCGAGCGAGGACGATGCGCGACCGAAAAGGGCGTCCCGGGGCGCCTGCCGGGCCTTTCGACCGGGAACTTTTCGGCATGCGGGATGCTACAAGAGCCGATGGTTCCACTATCGATTCCAGTCCGAGGAGGCAGAGACCATGCGCTCGTTTAGCCGTTCCATGATGGCCGCCGGGATGGCGGCACTGATCGCGGGGGCGATCCTCGCATGTCAGGGGGAAACGGCCGAAGAGGACACCCCCATCGTCGTCGAGGAGGGTGGGCCGATCGCGCTGGGCGAGTCGCTGCCCTCAGGGCCCACGGAAGAGGAGATCCAGCTCGCGGAGGAGCCCAGGGTCGTGACCCGCACTGTCGTCGTTCGTGAGCGGCCCGAGCCGGCACGCACCCCGGAGCCGGAAACGCGCGCACCGGTCGCTCCGGCCCGGCCGTCCGTGATCCCTGCCGGAACGTCGGTTTCGGTGACGCTCCTGGCCCAGGTGGACAGCGAGCACAACGAAGTCGGCCAGTCCTGGACCGGCCGCGTGACGCGAGACGTCGTGGTCGGGGGTCAGGTCGTCATCCCCGCCGGCGCCGCGGTCAGCGGCGTGGTCGTGGCCATGGACGAGGGCGATCAGAACGAGGGCAACGGCTCGATCACGCTCGAGGCGCGCTCGATCGAGACGACGTCGGGCACGCGGTCGATCGCCAGCGCTCCGGTGTCTGGCGGCCACTCCTACACGGACGAGAGCTTCCCGGCGAAGGAAACCGCCATCGGGGCGGGCGCCGGAGCGGCGATCGGGGCTATCGTCGGCGGCAAGAAGGGCGCCGCCATCGGCGCAGCCGCGGGGGGCATGGGCGGCGCGGCGATGGGCTCCGCCCGAGCCGACTACGAGGTCGCGATGCCGGCCGGAACCGACATCACGATCCGCATAACGAGCGCGGTCGCCCTCTAGCCGGCGGCTCGAAGAACGCGCGGCGTGAGCCGCGTCCCGGGGTCCATTCGGTTGCGCGAATGGGCCCCGGATTTTTTGGGCCCGCGAGGCAATTCCCCCACCCGCGCGCTGAACGAGGCCCGGGTCGCGGTCGTCTGGCCGGAGGGGTTCCCGGCGGCGATACTCGGCGATTCCTGTTGGTCACGGACATGGAGGCGATGCATGAGATCACGAACGTGGGGACTGGCCGCGCTGCTGGTCGCCAGCCCGCTGGCGGCGCAGGACGAGCTGCCGATTCGCGCGACGACGCTAGACAACGGCCTGGAAGTGATCGTGATAGAGAACCACGCCGTCCCGCTGGTCACGATCGAGCTCGACGTGAAGAACGGCGCCTACACGGAGACTCCGGAGTACGACGGACTCTCCCACCTGTATGAGCACATGTTCTTCAAAGCCAACCGCACGATCCCGAGCCAGGAAGAGTACCTGGAGCGGGTGAACGAGCTCGGCGCCGTGTGGAACGGCACGACCTCGACCGAGCGGGTCAATTACTACATCACGGTGGGCGTCGACAGCCTCGAGGCCGGGCTCCAGTTCATGGAGGACGCCATTCGCTTCCCCCTCTTCGAGCAGGCGGAGCTCGAGCGCGAGCGGCCGGTCGTCCTCGGAGAGTACGATCGCAACGAGTCCAACCCGTTCTTCCACCTGGGCCGCGCCACCGACACGCTGCTGTGGTCGCCCGAGTACTACTCCCACAAGAACGTGATCGGAAACCGCGAGGTCCTCAGCACCACCACGCAGGACAAGATGCGGACGATCCAGCAGCGCTTCTACGTTCCCAACAACACGGCGCTGATCCTCTCCGGTGACATCACGGCCGAGCGCGGGTTCGAGCTAGCCAGACAGGTCTTCGACGACTGGCAGCGCGGCGAGGACCCGTTCGCCACGCCGATCGCCGACCCGCCGCCTCTGACGGAGCCCAAAGCCGTCGTCGTCGAGCAGCCGGTCAACACCGTTACGGTGTCGGTGAACTGGCAGGGCCCCAGCGTGACGACCGACCCCAAGTCGACGTACGTCGCCGATCTCCTGGCCACGGCGCTCGGGAATCCGACCAGCAAGTTCTACAAGGCGCTGGTCGAAAGCGGGCTCGCGTTCGGCGTGAATTTCTCGTACTTCACCCAGATGCACGTGGGACCGATCGCGATCCAGGCGCAGACGACGCCGGACAAGGCCCTGGAGCTTCATCGCGCAATCCTCGCCGAGGTCGACAAGCTCGGCGACTCGGGATACGTGACCCCGGAAGAGCTCGCCGCCGCCAAGGTCGAGGTCGAGGTCGCCCAGATCTACGGCCGAGAGCAGGCCAGCTCGTTCGCGCATACCGTGGGCTTCTGGTGGGCAGTCTCGGGACTGGACTACTACCTGGGCTACGTCGCCGGAATGCAGGCGGTGACCCACGACGACATCGCGGAGTTCGCCCGGACGTACATGATCGGCAAGCCGCACGTCAGCGGCGCCCTCATCGACCCCGAGTCGCGGGCCGCCATCGACCTGACGGCGAGCGATCTGCTGGCGCAGGAGGTGGTCCAGTGACCCGCCCGCTGATGGCCGGGCTGGCGGCGCTGGCGGCGCTGGCGATCGCGCTGCCGGCCGCGGCGCCCGCGCAAGAGCCCGCCGAGGTCACGGAGTTCACGGTCGCCGGCATCCCGGTGATCTACAAGCCGATCCGCGCCAACGAGGTCATCGCCGTGCGGCTCTACATCGAGGGCGGGAGCGCGAACCTCACTCCCGAAACCGCGGGGATCGAGAACTTCATGACGGTCGCGTCCACCCGGGGCACCGACAAGTACACGCGCGACGAGTTCGCCGCGCTGTCCTCCGCGACCGGTACCGCGATCGGGGCCACCGCGAACCCCGACTACACCTTCCTGTCGCTGCAGGCGGTGAGCGAGCACTGGGACCAGGCCTGGGACCTGTTCGCCGAGGCCGCCGTCCACCCGACGTTCCCCGACGAAGAGGTGGCGCTGGTTCGCGATCAGATCGTCAACCAGCTCAAGGGGCGGCTGGACAACCCCGACGCGTATCTGGCGCTCCTCGCCAACGAGCAGTTCTACGCCGGTCACCCCTACGCGGTCGATCCCCTGGGCACGGTCGAGGCGGTCGAATCGATGACGGCGGAGGACCTGCGCGCCCGGCACGCCGAGCGGATGGCCAAGGAGAACCTGCTGCTCGTCGTAGTGGGTAACGTCCCGCGCGAGGACCTCGAGCGGAAGATCGAGGAGTCGTTCGGCGGCCTGCCCGCGACAGGCGGCGCCGCGAACCCGATTCCACCGGTGGTCGCGTCCGCGCCGAAGGTGGAGGTGACCGAGCGGGAGCTCCCCACCAACTACATCCGCGGGCAGTTCCTCTCCCCGGATCCCGGACACCCCGACTTTCCGGCCATGCAGGTGGCGACGGACATCCTGTCCGACCGCCTGTTCGAGGAGGTGCGCACCAAGCGGAACCTCTCCTACGCGGTGTTCGCGGGACTGTCGCAGCGGCGCGCGAACTACGGCCTGCTGTACGTGACCGCCGTCCAGCCCGACACGACCCTCGCGGTCATGCTCCACGAGGTCGAGCGGCTGAAGACCGAGCCGATCACCGAAGAGCGCCTCGCCGAGAACGTCAACGTCTTCCTGACCCAGTACTGGCTGGCGCAGGAGACGAACATGGGCCAGGCGGGGACGCTGGGCGTGTTCGAGCTGGTCGGCGGAGGCTGGGAGAACGCCGCCGAGTTCGTCGAGGGGGTCCGCAGGGTCACTCCGGCCGACATCCAGCGTGTCGCCAGGACGTACATGAAGGACTTTCAGTTCGTGGTCATCGGGAACCCCTCCACGATCGACGACGAGCTGTTCACGTCCCTGTGATCGAGCCGGGGGAGCTGGCCGAGCTGCGCGCGTTCGCGATCGACGCGGCGCGCGCGGCCGGCCGGATCACCCTCGAGACCTTCGGCGCGGCGCACGGCTTCGACACCAAGCCCGATGGTTCGCCGGTCACCGACGCCGACCGCCGCGCCGAAGAGCTCCTGCGCGGGCGGATCGCCGAGGCGTGCCCCCGCGACGGGATCCTCGGCGAGGAGTTCGGCGCCGCCGACGGAGACAGCGGCCGCGCCTGGACCGTCGATCCGATCGACGGCACCGCGTCGTTCATCCACGGCGTTCCCCTCTATGGAGTGCTGATCGGTCTCCTCGACGGCGACGAGGCGGTGCTGGGAGTGATCCACTTTCCGGCCCTCGACGAGATGGTGGCGGCCGTGCGGGGCGGCGGGTGCGGATGGTGGCAGGGGGGCGTCGACCGGTCGCCGGCGCGGGTCCGGCCCACCGCCGCGCTGGACCAGGCGCTCGTCCTCTGCACGGACTTCACGCGGCTGGAATCGCCCGGCCGCGCGCTGGAGCGGCTGGCCCGCGGCGCCGGGCGGCTCCGCACCTGGGGGGATTGCTACGGCCACGCGCTGGTGGCGACCGGTCGCGCGGACGCGATGATCGACCCCCGGATGAGCCCCTGGGACTCGGCTCCCCTCCTCCCCGTGGTCGAGGAGGCGGGCGGCCGGTTCACAACGCTCGCCGGGGAACGCCGGGCGGTCGGAGGGAGCGCGCTCTCTACGAACGGTGCCCTCCACGAGCCGCTCCTGGCGATGCTCGGGTGATCGGGCGCCTGCGGATCGAGGACGATCGCCTTCAGCGTCCGGTTACAGCCGCACGGCGCCGCCACGCAGGATCGAAGCGATCGGTGGAAACGCGGCGAGAGCGGCGGGGGACGGCGGCTTCAGCCCGCCGGTGGCCTGGCCCGGTTCCCGGATGGCGTCGACGTCGGCGCCTTCCGGCGCGACGACGATCCGGCCGACCATGCCCGCCATCTCGTGCGGGATGCAGTAGTAGTCGTACACGCCCGGGACCGCGAGGCGCACCGCGAACGACTGGCCGGGCTCGGTGAGCATGCCGGAATCCCAGGGCTCGGCGCCGGCGGGGATCCGAGACGCGAAACCGTTCGACGGGTGGTACGCGGTCGCCGAATGCACATTGCCTTCGAGCACCCACCGGACCGTCGTTCCGGGCATCACGCGCAGGCCGATGGGATCGAACCAGACGCGGGACCCGAGCGCGTCGCTGCGCATCCGGATCTCCGCCACTCGGTCCGCGGCCGCGACTGCCGCCGAAGCGAGCAGCCGGGCGCCGGGAAGGCGCGTGTCGAGCCAGGGGGCCGCGAGGCCGGCGAGCGCCAGCCCGCCGGCCCGCAGGAATTCCCTTCGCGTCGGCATCCAGCCCGCCGTCGGCCTACTGGAGGCCGGCGGCCTCGGCCACCGACACGTGCCACAGGACGATGTGGTAGTGCGGCTCGGCCACGCCCGGGTGACCGGCGTTGAACTGCACGTCGACATGGTCCACGAGCGCGTCCGCCGCCTCGAGGTTCTCGAACGGCTTCTGGGCGTTCAGCGCCGACAGCGGGATCATGTACATGGTGCTGACGAGCCCGCCATCGCGGTCGTACGCCAGGAACGGACCGGCCGGCAGAGTCGCCGGGTCGACGTACAGGCTCCCCATACCGGGGATGAAGTCGGGCAGATCGACCAGCGCCGAGACTGGCTGGAACGGGGCCTCGGGCGGGCCCTGCGGCTGCGCGTGGGCGGTAGCGGCGAACGCCAGGAAGCCGGCGGCGGCCAGAGCGAGAGGGAACGTGGTGCGCATGGGGAATCCTCCTGTTGGTGTTTGGGGCTTTCCTTCCAGCCCGGTTGTCCCTACCTTACTCCATATGAGAAAGATATGCAAGACAAAACTTATGCAAGTGGACGGAGATGACTGAGCGATTGCCCGAGGGCACGAAGCGGAGCCTCCTTGACCTCCTTGTCCGGGAGGAGCAGACGGCGGAGAACCTGGCCGGACGGCTGGACGTCAGCGCCACCGCGGTCCGGCAGCATCTGGCCACCCTGGCCGGCCTGGGATTGGTCGAGCGCAGGAAAGCAGAGACGCGGGGCGGCCGGCCCGCCTTCCTGTACCGGCTCAGCGAGCTCGGCCGCCGCGCCTATCCCAAGCGCCACGACCTCCTCGCCAAGCAGCTCATCGACACGCTGATCGCGCGCGAGGGAGTCGACTGGACGCTCGAGGTCGTGCGAGAAGCCGCACGCGCCGTCGCGGGGGAAGCCGTGGAGCGGGCGGTCGAGGCCCGGGATCCGGAAGCGAGGTGGCGGGCGGCGATGGAGTGGCTGGAGGAGGAGCTGTCCTGGGAGGCCCAGCTCGAAGAGCTGCCGGAGGAGCGCCGGGTCATCCTCCACCAGTGCCCCTTCCGCGCGGTCTCACTCGAGCATCCCGAGGTCTGCGGCGCTTTCCTCGCCACGCTCCTCGAGCTTCTGACCGGTTACGGGCCGTTCGTCCACGAGCCGGTGGGAGATGGAGTGCGCTGCTGCGCGCTCGTCGCGCAGCGGCCGCGCGTGGAACCGCCCGCGAAGGGAGCCGCCCAGCTCCAGGATCGCGCGAGGGCTACAGGCTCATCGGCGCCGTGAAAGCGCGAGTCCGGCGGCCTTGGCCGCCGCCCGGAACAGCGGCGCCAGATCCTCGAGCTGGTAGTTCGCGTTGAGGCCGCTGGGGTTGGGGAGCGCCCACGTCTCGGCCCCCGCGATCGCGTGGTCGTCCTGGCGGCCGACCTTGGCCCTCGGTCGGTCGAACGCCGTGCGATACGCCGTCAGGCCGACGATCGCGACGACCCGTGGCCGCCACGCGGCGATCTTGCGGGTCAAGGGCTTCGCGCCGCGCCTCAGCTCCTCGTCGTCGAGCTCGTCGGCCCGTGCGGTGGCGCGCTTTACCAGGTTCGTGATCGCGATGCCGCGCGAGAGGAGGATCTCGCGCTCTTCTTCGTCGAATCCGTCGCGGGGATCGAGGACCCGCGGCGTGATTCCCGCGCGATGGAGCGCTTTGTAGAAGCGATTGCCGGGCCGCGCGAAGTGGGCTTGGGCGGCCGCGGTCCACAGGCCGGGGTTGATGCCGACGAAGACGAGGCGGACCTCGTCGCCGACGAGATCCGGCACTGTCCTGCCGCGGGCCGCCTCGAGCTCCGTCCGCGTGAATCCCATCGCGAGCGGCCTAGGATCGTTCGTCGTCCGGCGGCCTGTCGGCGTCCGCCGCGGGCGTGAACCGGTCGGCCAGCGATTCCAGCTCGGCGCTCATCCAGCGCAGGCCGTCGACCACCGAGCGGCGGGTCCTCGAAGCCATGTCCGACGGGCTCGTCGTCCGCGCGCGCGAGAAGGCGCGCTCGAACTCGCTCGCGAAGGCGCGCGCTCCCGCGCGGAGCTCGTCCTCCGCCTTCCGCCGCTCGGCGCTCCTCCACGCCGCGTCCAGCGTCTGGCCCAGCTGGCGGCCCAACTGCTTGAGCTCCGCGATGACGTCCGACTCCGGTTCCGCGCTCCTGTTTGCGGCCATCGCGATCCTCCTTCGTGGGTCGAGTCCCGATGTGCCGGCAAGACGGTTCGCCGAGCGATCCGCGAAGCGGCACCCGCCCTGGACGGCGGCCTTCACTACTGGTCCAGCCGAAAGAATCTCACTGCATTGTTATAGAGGATATCCCGCTTCTGTTCCTCGGTCAGGAAGCTCGCCGACTCGATGCCCTCGATTGCCATGCCGATCGCCTCGGGCCAGATCATCTGGTCCGAGCCGAACATCAAGCGCTCTCCGAGTCCGGAGCGGATAAGCGTCCGCAAGTACTCGTGAAACTCTTCCCGAGGTCTCGACCAATCGAGCACGCCTAGATCTGCGTATACCTGCGGATACATATGCATGATGGCGATGGTCTCTTGCACATAAGGAAACCCGGCATGCATCAAGTAGACGCGGAGACTCGGGTGACGGATGAGCACTTCTTCCAACAGAGCGGGGTTCCCTAACGTGATACGGAATTTGGGACAACACGTGTAGGGCGTCCCCGGAGGGGCGAGACCGGTGTGCAGGCCGACCGGCACATCCAGTTCCTCGGCCAACGCCCATAGTGGCTCCATTCGGGGATCGTTGGGCCCGATGCCCATGTACTGCAGCCCGAGCTCACCCAGAGCGACCAGCCGGCCGGCCGCATGTTCCCTGCGAATGAACGCCAGGTCCGCCTCATCAGGATCGTCAAACCCGTACGAAACCAGGATGTGATCAGGCCAGGCGGCCTTCCACCGCAGCGCCGCGTCGTAATCATTGCTCACCACTGCCGTTACGATGTGGTACTTCTTCATCTCGTCGAACGAGGCCTGCATGTGCGCCTGTTCGGACGCGGCTGTCAGCGGCTGTCCCGTACGCGGGTTGGGCGCCCCCAGGGCCCACCTGTCGTCTTCGGCGTACGCGTGCACGTGCACGTCGATGATGGGCGGGCGGTCTTGCTCATTCTCCTGAGCGGAAGTCGTGGATGCCAGGAAGGGCAGCAGGGTCAAGCTGAGAATCGGTGTCCTCATCCTCCCCTGCGAGATACTCCTCGCCGCGTGGTTCGACGATCGACGCCGCATCAACCCCCGCGGTACACCTGGCCGCTCGCGGCGAGAAACTCTTCGGCCTTCTCGGCGAGGCCGGCCTCGATCGCCGCCGACTCCGCGAGCCCGTGCGCTCTGGCGTATTCGCGGACGTCCTGCGTGATCTTCATCGAGCAGAACTTCGGGCCGCACATCGAGCAGAAATGCGCCACCTTCGCACCCTCGGCGGGGAGCGTCTCGTCGTGGTACTCCTGCGCGCGCTCCGGGTCGAGAGCGAGCGCGAACTGGTCGCGCCAGCGGAACTCGAAGCGCGCCCTGGACAACGCATTGTCGCGGATCTGGGCGCCGGGATGCCCCTTGGCGATGTCCGCCGCGTGGGCGGCGATCCGGTACGCGATCACGCCTTCGCGGACGTCGTCCCGGTCCGGCAGCCCGAGGTGCTCCTTGGGCGTCACGTAGCAGAGCATCGCGCAGCCGTACCAGCCGATCATCGCGGCGCCGATCGCACTCGTGATGTGATCGTAGCCGGGTGCGACGTCCGTGGTGAGCGGCCCCAGCGTGTAGAACGGCGCCTCGTCGCACCACGCGAGCTGCTTGTCCATGTTCTCCTTGATCATGTGCATGGGGATGTGGCCCGGGCCCTCGTTCATGACCTGGACGTCGTGCTCCCACGCGCGGCGGGTCAGCTCGCCCTGGGTCTCGAGCTCGGCGAACTGGGCGGCGTCGTTCGCGTCGGCGATCGAGCCGGGTCGCAAGCCGTCGCCGATCGAGAACGACACGTCGTACGCGGCCATGATCTCGCAGATCTCGTCCCAGCGCGTGTAGAGGAAGCTCTCCTCGTGATGGGCGAGGCACCACTTCGCCATGATCGACCCGCCGCGCGACACGATCCCGGTCACGCGGTTCGCGGTGAGCGGGATGTACCGCAGAAGAACGCCCGCGTGGATCGTGAAGTAGTCGACCCCCTGCTCGGCCTGCTCGACGAGCGTGTCCCGGAAGATCTCCCAGGTCAGCTCCTCGGCCTTCCCGCCGACCTTCTCGAGCGCCTGGTAGATCGGGACGGTGCCGACGGGGACGGGGCAGTTCCGGAGGATCCACTCGCGGGTCTCGTGGATGTCCGCGCCGGTCGAGAGGTCCATCAGCGTGTCGGCGCCCCAGCGCGTCGCCCACACCATCTTCTCGACTTCCTCCTCGATCGAGGACGCGACCGCGGAGTTCCCGATGTTCGCGTTGATCTTGACGAGGAAGTTCCGCCCGATCGCCATCGGCTCGAGCTCGGGATGATTGATGTTGGCGGGCAGAATCGCGCGCCCGCGCGCGATCTCGTCCCGGACGAACTCGGGCGTGACGTCGCGGGGTATCGCCGCGCCGAACGACTCGCCGGGGTGCTGCGCGTGGAGCCCCGCGTCGGCGAGGGCCTCGCGCAGAAGCCCCTCACGGATCGCGACGAACTCCATCTCGGGCGTCACGATTCCCTTTCGCGCGTAGTGCATCTGGGTCACGGTGCGCCCCGGCCGCGCGCGACGCGGCGGGCGGTCGCGCTCTCGCGGGTTACGCTCGATCGGCTCGGTGTCGCCGCGCTCTTCGATCCACGCCGCGCGGATCGGCGGCAAACCCCTGCGAGGATCGATGACCGCGTCCGGGTCCGTGTACGGGCCGGACGTGTCGTAGACCGCGATGTCGGGGTTCGGGCGCGAGCCATCGGCTTCGCGCGTGTCGGACTGGGCGATCAGGCGCATGGGAACGCGGAGATCGGGGCGGCTCCCACGGACGTGGATCTTGCGGGACCCCGGAAACGGGCCCAGCGTCAGCGCGCTCGCGCGCTCGCCATTCTGGTAGGCTGCGGTATCGGGAGAGATCACGGCGGGCCTCCCTTCGCCGGTATGAACCGGATCAGGTTCTGCGGGTATGCTCTCAGCCGCGGCGCGAAGGTTCCGGGCGCCACGACACCCCGGTCGGTCAGAGGTGGTTTTTCCTTGATCGCGAAGGTATCCCCCGCACAGGCGGATCTCAAGCTGATGGCGCTCGTGGTCGGCCTCGCGCTCGTTCCGGCCGCCGCCCGCGGGCAGGCGACGGACGCGCGGGACCCGCCAGGGCAGGCGCGCGCTGCGCAGGCCGCCTTCGAGCGGTTCCGCGTGGCGCGGCTGCCCTGGTCGTGGGAGCCGGCCTCCGGAAGCTGCGACGAGATCGTGGGCCGGTTCTGCTACCGGCACGAAGGGGGCTCCGACGACCCGCTTCCGGCCGAGCCCGAGGGGGTGGCCGCGGCGCGAGACTCGCTCATCGCGCGCCTGGACGCGGCGGCGGACGGGGCTCGGGCGGATGGCTGGATCGCTGGTCAGCGGGTGCGGTACCGGATCGAGGCCGGCCGGGCGGCCGAAGCGGTGACGGTGGCCGGGACGTGCGTCGCCGAGGCCTGGTGGTGCGCGGCGCTCGAAGGCGCCGCCCGCCACGCGGCCGAGGACTTCGCGGGCGCCGAGCGCGCGTTCGAGCGCGCGCTGGCCGCGATGCCGGCGCTCGAGCGCGAGCGCTGGGAGGACGTCGAGCCGCTCCTCGACGGCGACTCGCGCGCGCTGTGGCGGAGCCTCGGACGGGGCGGACGCGCCGCGTTCGCGGCCCGGCTCTGGTGGGCGGCCGACCCGCTCTGGTCGGTGCCGGGGAACGAGCGGCGCGCCGAGCATCTCGCCCGCCGCGCCTGGGACCGGATGCAGGAGGGCGCCGCCTCCGCCTACGACGTGCCCTGGGGCCGGGACCTCAGCGAGCTGCTCGTGCGCTACGGTTGGCCGGCGGCGTGGGAGCGCTCGCGCGGGGACCTGGGAAGGCTGGGGGGCGCGGGCCGGCCACCGGTCGTGGCCCGCGATCCCCCGGGCGCGAAACGCTTCCTGCCCGAGCTCGCCGCCATCGCCGATCCCGCCGTCGCGGAGTCCGCGGACTGGCCGCTGGACGACCCGTCCCCACGTTCCACCTACGCCCCGTCCTACGCCGACCGGTTCGTGGCCTTCGAGCCGCAGATCGCCCGCTTTCGCCGCGGCCCGGACGCGATCCTGGTGGTGGGTTGGGAGATTCCCCGCGATGCCATTCCCGCCGACTCGGTCGTCTCCG